>JAQUKQ010000010.1 GCA_028718985.1 Desulfobulbaceae bacterium
GATAAATTTTTCGGCGTTGAGGTAAAGATTGCCCCGCAACTGGACATTATTCAAGATAAAATTCGTCATCAAGCCTTGCCCCTTCGATGACATCGTCGCTTTCAATGATTGATTCATCACCTCAAGTGCCCTTGATGGGCTCCCGTCGTCACGGTAGAGGACTGCCAGATCATAGGCAGTTTGCGGGTGGGTAGGATCGACCTCAAAAGCCTTCTGGAGATTAGTCCGCGCCTCCTTCAGCCTCCCTTCGGCTCGCAGCGCGGTGTAAAGCCCCTGATAGCCGTTAGCCATTCTCGGGGATTTCTCGGTAACATCCGACCAAAACGAAACCGCAGAGGCAAAGGCTTTGTTGCGCTGCCAGGTAAGCCCGGAGAGGACGACGACGCACAGCAAACCAGTGAGCAGAAAAGGTATCGTTTTCGCTTTTAAAAGCTTGAAGATTTCGACCGCCAGGAAGAGGGAAAGAAAGATTGTCGGCAAATAGAGGCGATGCTCGAAGATAAGATCCAGGGCGATGAAGCTCGATTCGATAGCGAGATTAATGAAGTACCAGAAAATAGCAAAAGAGAGCAGGCGATGACGCTTAAAGGAGATGACTCCGACCGCAACTAGCAACAGAATGCCAAGAATGGCCAATACTGTTTGCACTGGATCAAACAGACTATGGGAAACAGAGAAATCATGCAGCAAGTTGAGCCGGCTCGGCAACGGCAGGAAAAAGAGTGACAGGTAAAAAATAACGACTCTCGGCTCGGTCAACAAGCGTTCGCCAAGGGTGAAATTATAGCGTGAATACTCCTTGGTTATCCAAGAGATAAAATTACCGCCAGTCGAAAAGAAGGCTAGCAAAACCGGAAGGACGAAGATAAGGAGCGAGACAATCAGGATATTTCTACTTAACAGAGGCTTGTCGGTATCCCTCAAAAAGTAGAGCTCATAGGCCAGAATTACAACAGGCAACGTCGCTGAAATTTCCTTACAACCAAAGGCAAGAAAGCCCAGCACAAGCGAGGCGGCAAAAAGAAGCGCCCGGTGTCTTCCTGCGATCCGACCCTTCACATAGCAGAGGAGACTTGCCATGAAAAAAAGGGTGGCCATGCTGGTCATGCGTTGCACAATATAGGTCACCGCATTGGTCTGCACCGGATTTGCGCCCCAAAGGCCTGCCGCCAGAAGCCCTATCAACATGGCATGCCGACGGCTGTAGCCAAGGCGGGGAAGAGTGAGGGTGGTGACGCTGACGAGATACACCATAAGGACAGATGAGAGATGAACCGCGAGATTGACGAGGTGAAATCCCCACTTGTCCATCCCAGAGAGATAACGGTTGATGGCGAAGCTGATGTTGACCAGCCAACGAGTCTTACTGCCACCGCCAAAACCCGCCTCCATGAGCGAGGAAATCGAAAGATTGGAAATCGCCTTAATCTTATCGCTCGCCACATATCCGATATCATCAAGCAGAAAGGGGGAGTGAAAGGTATTGCCATAACTCACGGCAACCACAATCAGCAGCAGGGCAACAGAGAGATACTGCCAAGAGGATGCGAAGAATGCCTCCTTGCCGCTACCTGCTGGAACAGCGGCAGGGGAGGAAATTGAATTCATCTTGACGAGAGCGGCAGGTTCCACACCTATTTTTTTCACGGCGTGAGGAGCAACGCCTCCCTCACTTTTTGTTGCCAGGGCATTTTCCTCCTCCTGTTTTGCAGCGTCAGCGCGCAGCAAAGCTCTTCGCTGCTTGCGAGAGAGCTTTTCCTCTTTGTCGTTTCTCTTTCTTGCCATGAGTATATGCCTGCCAATTGAATCAAAAGATGATGAGGGCCGGAACGGTTTAAAACTGCTACGCCCTATGGTCGTGAACGGAAATATTATGCGATTTATAGAGAGACAGCAAGTCACCAACTGTTCGTCTGAGGTCAAAACTTCGTAGGAGCATAGTCACACTTGGCGCAGCATTCTTAAAGAACACGATCGAGAACACAATAATTACGTTCGACAAGACACCGGCAACGGCTG
Organism: Desulfobulbaceae bacterium; assembly: GCA_028718985.1. Taxonomy (GTDB): domain Bacteria; phylum Desulfobacterota; class Desulfobulbia; order Desulfobulbales; family VMSU01; genus VMSU01. The sequence continues at coordinate 2,020 of JAQUKQ010000010.1, forward strand.
CACCGATAATACCGTAGAGCGGGATAAGCAGAAGATTGAGAGCAATGTTAGAGAGGGCACCGATAAGTGTTCGGTACAAACAAATTTTAGCATGATTTGCAATGATGAAATGCTGATTACTTGCCACCGACAAAAAGACGAAGACACTCGACCAGATCTGAATGGCCAAAATCAGTGCCGCCTCACGAAAGGCCGCCCCGAAAAAAAGTACGATCACCTGCTTTGACATCACGCTCAAGAACAGCGCCCCAGCAATGCTTGCCAAACTCATCAAATCATAAAATCGTTGAACACGTTGCTCGTAGAGTTCGGCACTACTGTTCCTGCTCTCTACCAACACCGGCAACACCGAAACGGAGATCAGCGCCGGTACGGCATAGGCGAACTCCATGAACTTCGCGGCGGCGGAATACACCCCTACCTCGGTGTTGTTCAACATTTGCGCGATAAATATTTGGTCAATCCGCACACAGACAACCGCCGCCAAGCCAGACAGGATCAAGGGCCAGCCCCTACGGATGAGGGAGCCGAACATTGCCATGCTTACCCTGAGATCTTTCATCCGCTGGTCGGCGCGTCGAAAGAAAACCACCAGACCAACCGCACCAATCAAGGCCTCCGCACAGCCCGCCACAATAAAGCTATAGAGCGGCGCTGCACGGAGAATGAGCACTACTTTCACGATCAGAACAACCAAAAAAGCCACTCCTTTCCCAAAAATCGCATATTTGGCAAGCATCTGCGATTGAAACCAGAGCTCAATCACATCCGTTGCCAGGAGCAGACTCGACGAGGCAAGAAGCGCGACCAAAAAAAGTGTCTGAGTATCACCAGGACGGAGGGTCGCGGCCACAAGCGATGAAAAAACAAACACCAACAAAGCACCGCACAAGCGCATGGTAAAGGCTGTGCCAAGGATCTCGTTTTTTTTCTCCGGCAGACGAACCAACTCACTGATCAAGATATTATCCAAGCCATTGCCGACCAGTGGAAAGAGGACAGCAACGATCGCCAAGACATAGCTCAACACGCCAAACTGCTCAGGCCCCAAGTAACGTGCCATCCAAGCCCCAACGAGAAACCCTAATCCATAGCGGAGCACACGATCGCCAATAAGCCAACCGGTATTGGCCAAGACGTTTTGCAACACGCGGTGATTACCAAAGAGACAAAACAAGAGCCGTTTCACCAGGTATAGGTCTCAAATCGACCGATTTCCAATTGATAGAATTGGTGCAGCAAGCCGCTCTCCGCTTTTGTCAGCGAGAGAATATCAAAATAGGTATCTATGTTGATGAGCGAAAAATTCACCAGCCCGTTGACAGCCCCCATATCCGTGGTCTTGAAAATGCCAAGCGGATAGCCCGATTGCGTGTAGGCGAGGAACTCCTCATATTGGTGTTCGGCCAGAAAGCGGAAGAACTCCTCGATATTTTCGGCATTTTGCTTGAGGTAGTAAGGGAGAAATTCAAAGAAGAGCGCCGGATGATTTTTCCTAATAAGCTGCTCCGCACCGCGCAGAATCTTGCAATCGAACCCCTCCGTGTCGGTCTTGATGATATTGGCATGCCTGAAAATTGAGAATTCATCCTGGGTCAGCGAGTCCAGACTGCGAAAGATGTTTGCCGTTGCACTTTGCAGGGCCACGGCATTACCCATATCATTCTCCACCGACAGGAAAGACTCCTCATCTCTCTCGCCAAGGTAGCTGCGCAAGGCATGGATATTCTCTTTGTCGCGGATGTTCGACCGCAGGATAGCATAAAATTTTGCGGACGCCTCGATGCAAAGTATCTCCGCCTCGGCTTCAGCATCGATGAGCAGGGCGGTATCGCCAACATTGGCTCCGGCATCGATGATGAACAACTTCTCCTTAAACGCGCGGTAAAACTTGGCAAAGGCAGGCAGTGGTCGGTCGTGATGTTTGTTGATCCGAATCAAGAACGGCAGACTATGTGATAGATTGAGCCTGATCTTTACCCCTCGAACCTCTCTGGTGACAACGGGTTCATAAAACCTGCTGACAATCCTGACAAAGAGGTAGAGCGAGCCCCAGAACAACTCTCGGAACAGGTATCGGGAACGGGCTGACAGCATAAATGGAGGTATTTTTATGGTATTGTCTAAGAGCTGACGAGCCTTTACAGCTCGGATGTTTCAGCTCGTTTTGTGGTTTAAACTGTGCAGGGACTCAGGCCCAGCGATTGTAGCGATCACTTTCGCAACCGGTATCGAATTGATATCAAGTGTCGACTTAAAATCGAAACGTCGCGCCAAGGCTTGATCATCGTGCCGCATGGCATCAAGCTCATCGGGATAGATATAAAAGACCGACTTTGCCAAGCCGGCCGGATACTCGCTGTATTTCAGAAAATGATTGCCATTGCTGACGCAAAAGGGCACACAATCCAGGGCCGCAGCAAGGTGAACGGAGGCACTCTCGTTGCTGACAACAAAACACGAATCCCGATAGGCAGTAAGCAGTTCCGGGATTGACAGGGTGCCAATTAGATTACTGATCCGCTCAGGATGTGCACTCGATTGGCACAGGGCCTCCCCCAGTGTCTTCTCCGCTGGTGAACCGCATAAGACAATGTCGTAACCATACTGTTCGACAATCAGGTCCGCCACCTGCGCAAAGAACTCAGGCTTCCACTGCCGGAAGGGATCTCCCGCCCCTGGCGCAATCAGGACATAGCTCTTTGCCACCCGATTCGATGCCATCCTGATATCTATGCATGGCCTAAGGTGAGCGAGCGAACGATCAAGCAGGTGTGCAAAAAAGGCCCTGTTGCGCTCAAACTCGAAAATAACCTCATCGCTGACCTGCAAAAGTTTTGTGTAGCAACGATCCCCAAAGAAACGCTCCCAGCCCTTCATGTTGATCAGATGCGCCTGCTGACCGACTCTTTCGATAGCCTTCGTCACACGTACGATAAAATCATCGAGCACCAGTACCCGAGCATAGGTTGAGCACACAGCCAGAGCAAACCCCTCCTGATAAATTCTGCGCGCCATCCGAAAGCGATAGAGAGGATTGCTCGCATACTGGTAGATATCGAGCCAGATAACATGATCGACGTGGTCTCGATCTAACCACTCGATAAATGCCTTTTGCTCAATATTGGCGACCAACGTCAGCCGACACGCCTTAAAACGTGGGCTGTTCTTTATCTCTGCAATAAAATTGCGAAAAAGGACATAGTCCCCCAGCTTGTCAACTTTCACCAGGCAGATCTTGTTCGGATCGAGGCGTCGAGATCCGATGCCAGCCAGGAGGTCGATGCCCAGCAGAAAAAGATCGATCACCAGGAGGAGCGGAGCGGCAATTGGCTTGTCCTTGATGACCCGGATAACGTGTTTCAGCATCGTTTGCATGACGTAGTGGAACGCGCGCCAAATTTCATTGCTGCGCGGGAAAAACCCTCAGACGTGGCTTACAGTCAGTATGACGAGGGCCTTACAATCCCCCGCAGCAAGGGCGTAGGAGAAAAAACAACTCAACGGCCGCATCGGCATGTCATTTTCCTAAACCATGCCAACAGCGTGTAGATAGTTACAATCTTACAGTAATTGAACCGGTGCAAGAGGATTGGCAGCCTCTCGCCATTGGCATATCGTTCGGCCACCCGAAGTTCATCGGAAAATTGCCGAGTAAAGCCAACGCCGCTTTTGGATACCTCATGCCAACGAAAAGAGGCGAGATAGCGATCGAGAAACATCGGTTCATATTTCTGCCACAACCGTAGCCAGTATTCGTAATCCATCACGAAGTACTCACTCTCATCAAAAAAGCCAACTTCCGTCATCACGCTGTGCCGCCAGAAGACAGCCGGTTGTGAAATAAAATTCTCCGCCAGTAACCGCCGACGTGAGGCGCGCTGCAAATGGTAATTCTTGTATGCCGTGATCAAGCGACGGATTGGGTGATCATGAGTGTCGACAATATCGCATTTACCAAAGGCCCAGTGCACATGTGGGTCCTCAAACACCGCCGCAACGGCAGCCAGCGCCCCCGGCGCATAACAATCATCGGCGTTCAAGAAGGCGACAACATCGCCGGTGGCAAGCTTCAGGCCTTTGTTGATGGCACTTGCCTGACCGGGATCCTTCTCCGACACCAAGTGAAGTCGATTTTCATAACGGCGGATAATCTCCACCGTCCCATCGGTCGACACGCCATCAACGATAAAATATTCCAATTCAAAATCACCGCACTGCTCAAGCACGGATAGCAGAGTGCGCTCGATAAACGGGGCTGCATTCAGGCAAGGGGTGATGATCGATATTTTCAAGGAAGCCAACGCTTATTTCTCAACCGGGGAGGCGTTTTCCTCTTTCCCATGTTCTCTACCAGCACCCATCTTTAACAACGCGACCTCTTGGCACAACTCCTTTATCTTGTCATTCTGCGAAGAGATCACCATCGAAAACTGAATCAGGATAAGCAAGAGCGAACAGATCGAGACCAGAAAAAGAAATGCCGGTGGATAAGCGATCCCGCACGAGAACGCCAAAAAATTGAGAGAGGAGCGAAATGTTGCTAAAAACAGAAAAACAGCCCCAAAGAAGAGCCAGAGGATAGCGTACGCCTCCTTGATTTTTTTATGGCGAATCAGTTCAGCAATAAAGACGAGAAAGATGATATCACCGACGATGGCAATGTATTGAATGCGATTGATATCGAGGGCCACGGTTGTAAGCATTTTCACTCCTCCCGTATTCTTGGCCGCACTGCCGTCATCAATACCGCCAGCACGACCTTGACAATATAGTAAAAGGATAACGAGGTGGAAATCGACGATTTTCCATGCAAGCGCTCCTTCATCGCTACCGGGACTTCGCGGATGGCGAAGCCATTTCTCGCCAGCAAAATGACCTCTTCCGGCTCCGGATAATCAAACGATGGGTAGTGTTGCGCCAAAAATTTGATCGCGTTCCGGTTATACGCTCTAAAACCTGAGGTGTTGTCCGTGATGCGCTGACCAACCAACAACGAGTTGATCACTTCAAACAAGCGGATGCCAAGGCGGCGGAAGCGAGTCGACCTGTAGCCTTTGCTGTCTTCAAGAAACCGTGAGCCGATCACCACATCGGCCTGCTGGGCAATGACCATCTGCAGCAGGTGGCTGATCTCTTCCGCCTTATGCTGACCATCTCCATCGAATTTAACGGCATAGGCGTAGTCGTTCCGCACGGCATACTTAAATCCCGTTTGCACCGCGCCACCAATCCCGAGATTACAGGGGAGATCGACAACCAGCGCCTTACCGGAGTCCTTTGCCACGGCACTGGTCATATCTGTTGAACCATCGTTAACAACCAGGATCTGCCAAAGGGGGTTTTCGGCCTGTAACGAGGCGATCACCGCGCCGATATTACCAGCCTCATTAAAGGCTGGCACGATAATCAATGTCCTCAACCTCCCGCTGGAGCTCATTCTTTTTTCCGATCAAGCCGCCGATATTGGATAGCCTCGGCGATATGGGCTGTCTGGATATTCCTCTCGCCAGCCAGGTCGGCTATGGTGCGGGCAATCTTCTGAATCCGCCGAAAGGCCCTGGCCGATAGACCCAAACGCACCACCGCCTTCTCAAGCAACTGTTCAGAGGCCGGCGAGAGGGCGCAGAATCGCTTGACCTGTTTAGGAGGCATCTGACTGTTGGTATAGACATTGGCGAGATCGGCAAACCGCTGCCGCTGGATGACGCGGGCCCGAAGCACCCTGGCTTTAACCGCGGCCGAGGACTCGCCATCGTCTTTGGCGGAGAGTTCCTTGAAGGCAACGGCCGCCACTTCAACATACATATCGATCCGATCAAGCAAGGGCCCGGAGATACGACTGCGATAGCGCTGAATCTGAGTCGCAGAGCACGAACACTGGTGGTTCGTATCTCCCAAAAAGCCGCAAGGACATGGATTTGAGGCAGCGACCAGAATAAAATCCGCCGGGAAACTCAAAGAGCTTGAGGCCCTGGAAATAGTTACCGCGCCATCCTCTAAGGGCTGACGCAACCCTTCCAAAATGTTTTTCTTAAATTCGGCAAGCTCGTCCAAAAACAAAACGCCATTGTGGGCCAAAGACACCTCCCCTGGGCGCGGGATCTGGCCGCCGCCAATCAAACCAGCATCCGAGATACTATGATGCGGAGCACGAAAAGGGCGCTGGATGACAATACCGTCCTCCTTGCCAAGAAGCCCTGCAACACTGTAGATGCCGGTGGTTTCCAATGCCTCGTCCAAGGTCAAATCGGGCATGATAGTCGGCAGGCGACGAGCCATCATCGTCTTGCCACTGCCAGGTGGTCCTTCCAACATGAGATTATGCCCCCCCGCTGCGGCAATCTCAAGGGCCCGCTTGGCGTGCTCTTGCCCCTTGACCTCACAGAGATCGACATCAAAGCGTTGTGCCCCTTGGAAAAAACTTTCCAGATCGACTTGCACTGGCGCAATCTCAATAATTCCAGCAAAAAATTCAATCGCCTGATGCAGATGCCCCACCGGGATCACATCGATGCCTTTGACCACCGCCCCCTCCCGGGCATTCTCAACCGGCACCACCACACCGAAAAACCCAGCCCGCTTGGCAGCAAGGACAATTGGCAGCACCCCAGGTACCGGACGCAGCCTACCATCCAACGACAGTTCGCCAAGCAGGAGATAACGGTTCAGTTTGTCTTCCGGCACTAATCCTCCTGCAGCGACAATGCCAACCGCAATCGGTAAGTCAAAAGCAGTTCCGACCTTCCGGAGATCAGCCGGTGCCAGATTTACCGTAATCCGATGGGCCGGAAACTCATAGCCACTGTTCTTGATCGCGGCCTTGACCCGGTCCTTACTCTCGCGCACAGCCGCCTCAGGCAGGCCCACCATCGCGAAATAGGGAAGGCCAAAGGCGATATCGACCTCGACCTCCACCAGCAGGCCGTTAATCCCTTCAACTGTTGCCGAGTGAACCTTCGCTAACATAGCATCACGTTGCAGATGATTGACGAAGAAGGACGACCGTGTCGCTGATGGCAGCGACAAGTCTTGCCCGCAAGGGTTCGGCATCACTAAGATCGCCGCTCACGGCACAGGAATGTAACTTGTCTGCCTCAGCAACAATCAAACTGGCATGCAGCGTCGCCGCACTGCCTTTAATCTTATGACAAACCTGTCGGACAAGAGATGGATTCTGCGTCGCAAAGGCACGATCAATCTCTCCAATCCACAGAGGAGCCTGCTCAAAGAAGAGCTCAATCAAGGTCTCAAAGAGCGCATCATGATTGGCGGCGTAACGCCGCAAGGCATCTAAATCGATAAGGCCAACAGACTTTTCCGGTATCAACTAAGCACCATCCTCATAGGAACATAGCGCCCCACAATAATTTTTGAATTTCACCGTCGGTCCCCTATCAATAATGTACTCTGGCACCAGAGGAATTTTACCCCCACCACCAGGGGCATCAATCGCGTAAGTCGGCGCTGCCAGGCCAGAGGTATGGCCAATCAGCGAACGCATGATCGTCAGGCCCGTACTGATAGAGGTTCTGAAGTGATTCGTGCCCAAGGTCATGTCCGCCTGAAAAATATAGTATGGTTTGACCCTGATCCGCAAGAGGCCATGCATGAGGCGCCGCATAACCTGCGGGTCGTCATTGACCCCGCGCAGCAAAACCGTCTGACATCCTAGGGGGATCCCCGCATCAGCCAAGCGGCCGCAAGCCTTGGCCGCCTCAGGAGTCAGCTCGGTCGGGTGATTGAAATGGGTATTGATATAGAGGGGGTGATAGCGCTTAAGGATGGAGACCAAGGAGCGAGTCACCCGCATGGGCAACACACAGGGAACCCGCGTTCCAATACGGATGATCTCAACTGTCGGAATAGCCCGCAAACCGGAGAGAATCTGGTCAAGCCTCTCGTCTGGCAGCAAGAGAGGATCACCGCCAGAGACCAACACGTCGCGGATTGCTGGCGTTCGACGGATATAGTCGAGCCCGGCAAGAATCGACTCTGCCGTAATTACCATGCGCTCGGTACCGACCTTGCGCTTTCTGGTGCAGAAGCGGCAATACATGGCGCACTGGCTATTTACCAGAAACAACACACGATCCGGGTACTTATGAATCAGATTAGGGACAGGGCTCAAACTCTCTTCGGCCAAAGGATCCTCAAAACAGACTGTATCGACAAGCTCTCTGGCATCAGGCACCGCCTGCCGCCAAATCGGATCATTCACTTCCTTGATCAAGCCAAGATAGTAGGGATTGATCAGCATGGGATAGCGCTGAACCACTCCGTCCAAACCTGCCCCCTGCGCCGCAAATCCCCCCGCCAATTGCCCCGGCGAGGTAATGCTTTTTTTGAGGAGATGCTGCCACTGCGCCATGCTTTTTCTCTCAGCCCTTTTGCCAGTCAAAAGATACGTCATCGTGTGCAATTTCCAGCTAAAACCTGTGACAATCCTTACTTGCCTCAATAAAAAATTAAAGCTTGTTTATCGAACAAGCGATATCGTATGATTATGGCAAGTGCGCTTGAACGTAAACTACTTTCCCCGAAAAAGATATTTTTTTATGTCCCCTCAAAACGAGTCCACCAGCAAGCAAAACAGCGTTGATGCTAGGCCGCAGACCATTCTGGTGATTGACGACGATCCACTCGTGCTGGACGCCTTGGCCAGTTGGCTCTCCCCTGCTGGTTTTTTGACGCTCACCGCCCAAGACGGCGCATCAGGCCTGGCACTCATCCACAGCCAGCCAGTCGATCTCGTGCTCACCGATCTTGTCATGCCTGGCTGCGATGGCTTTCAAGTTCTTTCTACACTGCACAAAGAATATCCCGAGCTGCCGGTCATCATTATTTCCGGCATCGGCAACCTGCAAGATTCTATCCAGAGCTTGCGTCTCGGGGCCTGGGACTATATCAGCAAACCGTTGTCCCCCCTCTTGCTTCTCCACCAGATCGAAAAAGCGCTGGAACGGGCCACCCTGCTCAAGGAAAACAATAGATACCGGCAATACCTGCAACATGAAGTCGAGGAACGGACGGCTCAACTCCAGCAACGCACCGCAGATCTTGAACTGGCAAACATGCACTTGCAGAAGGAAATCGTCGCCCGCCAACAAATTGAAACAAAGCTCAAAGAGGCCAATGAGCGTTGGCAAAGCACCTTCGACTCCATGCCGGATTTCATCTCAATCCATGACCATGAGTTCACCGTCATCAAAACCAACAGGGCCTTGGCCGATTTCCTGGGCCAAAGTCCCGATGATCTCATCGGCAAGAAATGTTATCAACTTTTCCACGGCACCTGCTCCCCTTGGAAGAACTGCCCGAACGTCGAACTCTTGGCCACCGGCTCCGCCCAAAGCTGCGAAGTGATCGACCCGCACATCGGCATACCGCTTCTGGTTTCGGTTTCACCAATCAAACTTGAAGGTGGTTTCATCGGCTCCATCCATATCGCCAGGAATATCACCCAGCAAAAAAGACTGGAAGAGGCCCGGCAACGAAACAAAAATCTCGAATCCATCTCCGTCCTCTGCGGCGGATTGGCCCATGACTTCAACAACTTACTGACCGCGCTCAGTGGTTATATCGATCTCTCCAAGAGAGAGAATCCCAGCGGACAACTGGGACATTGGCTCGACAGTGCCAAAATGGCAACCAATCTGGCGGCGGATCTGACCAAGCAGTTACTCATCTTTTCCAAAGGTGGCCATCCTCATCAGAACCACATCCCCGTGCCTTTGCTCATCGAAGAGAGTTTAGCCGTCGAAAAGAACAACTTCGGCCATATTTCATTGGAGCTGCACCTCGCCGATGATGTCTGGCCGATCACAGGCGACAAAGAGCAACTCCGCACTGTCATCCGCAATATTTTCTATAATGCCGCAGAAGCAATGCCCAATGGCGGCACCTTGACCATTAAGGCAGACAATCTCCCCAAAGGCAGTCTCGCCTCGCATGAACAAAATCAAGGCCTGCCAGCACTGGACAAAGACACGGTGCGGCTCACGTTTACCGACCAGGGTACAGGCATCAGCCCGGAGATCATCGACAAGGTCTTTGATCCATATTTCACCACCAGCGCCAAGGGTGCCAGTAAAGGCAAGGGGCTGGGTCTTGCCCTGTGTCATTCAATCATCACCAAACATCATGGCCAAATCGCCATCTCCTCAGAAAAGGATCGAGGCGCCACCGTTTCGATCTATCTCCCTGCCAACCCAACAGCATTACACGCATAAGAGGACCCGCCCATGCTTCAACAAAATTATGGTTTCAGCTATGACGAGTACGGCAACACCAAGGCCATTTTAGTTTACCAACGTGGCTTCGGAGTCTTTGGTAACAGCTACACCTGCAAGGGCAACGCCTATACCCAGGAGGAACGAAACACCCTGGAGGTCGATGGCTCCGCCCCACCAACTGTCCGTACCCTGGAGCAACAGGTCGCCAACTCCACGCAGAAGGTCAACGCCAAGGAGAGCGATATCGAAAAATTCATCTACCTGCGCGCCCTCTTCGATCGCAACGTCACCCTGGCACACGCGGTTATCGCTGCAGACGTCGCCCGCTACATGCGGATCATCTACACTCCGACCGTTGGACTCGCCTGCCAAAACTACTCATCAATGTTTCGCCAAGCAAACGGCCTGCATTTTTATCCCGGCAATATCGACAAGGCAGAGAGCATCCTCCGCCAATTCACTCACCGCGATATTCGGGTAGCAGTGGTCACCGACAACCAAGGGATTCTCGGTATCGGCGACCAAGGGGCTGGCGGTATCGCCATCTGTCTCGGCAAACTGATGCTCTACACTCAAGGGGCCGGTATCGCCCCCTGGCATTGCCTGCCCATCTCGCTCGATGTCGGTACCGACAACCACACACTCTTGGACGATCCAGAGTATCTTGGCTGGCGTCATGAGCGCCTCAAAGGACAGGACTATATCGACTTTATCCAACGCTTCGCCCGCGCCTTCCGGGTAGTCTTCCCCAACGCCATCTGCCAATGGGAAGATTTTTCCAAGCAAAACGCCTTCGCCATCCGCGACAGTTATCTGCACGATTTGATCTCCTTTAACGATGATATCCAGGGAACGGGAGCCATCACGCTCGCCGGGGTCTACTCAGCCATGAAGATCAAAAACGAATCGATCACCGACCAGGTATTCCTGATCCACGGGGCAGGCGCCGGTGGTGTCGGTATCGCCGAACAGATCGACGTCGCTTTGATCGAGGCGGGACTTGACCCGGAGCAGGCAAAAGCTAGAATATTTACCCTCGACAGCCACGGGCTGGTCACAACCGACCGCCGAATTGAACCGTACAAGGAAAAATTCGCCAAAGACCCTGCCCAACTGCCATGGCTGCAAAAAAGTGGTAATGCCACGCTACTCAACACCATCAAGGAGGCCAAAGTGACGGTGTTGATCGGCACCTCGGGCCAGCACGGCTGCTTTTCCAAAGAGATCGTTATGGCCATGCTTGCCAACAGCAAACGCCCGGTGATTCTGCCGCTTAGCAACCCAACCTCGATGTCTGAAGCCGAACCCAAGGATATCTACGAATGGAGCAATGGCCAAGCCCTGGTAGCCACCGGCAGCCCGTTTGAACCCGTTACTCATGACGGCAAGGCCATCCGCATCGGGCAATGCAACAACGTCTTCGTTTTCCCAGGAGTCGGACTCGGGGTTTTGGCCTCTGGCGCCAAAGAGGTCCTGCCCTCATTTTTTACCGCCGCCGCCAAGGCCGTCTCTCAGCAGGTATCCGAGGCAGATCTTGCCAACGGGGTGTTATTTCCGGCAATCGACAAATTAAACGAGGTAAGTCTGGGGGTCGCTTTCGCGGTGGGGGAGGTTGCAATACAGGAGGGGGTAAGCAGGCTCTGCGTCTTCAGCAGTTTTCAGCACAACAACAATGTCGAGCGGCTCAAAGAGTTGATCACCAAGATGCGTTGGAGCCCGACTTACTTACCGCTCATTCCGATGTAGGGAAATCTCGGCCGACACCCTACTTTTGTTTTTCTGCAGTAGAGTTAGGCAATGGCAGAACAACAATCAGCTCCGGGTTTTGCAGGCGACCATTTTCAAAAATGACCCCCTCATCGGCCAAGAGCTTCATTTTACGAACAAGCTCATCACCTTGCCATGCCCCAGCAAAACCGCCTAATGAGAAATCGCTCTTGATCACCCGGTGGCAGGGCACTGTCGGGGCAAAGGGGTTTCTTTTCAACGCCTGGCCCACGGCCTGACAACTCCGGCAACCAAGGGCACGGGCCACGCCCTGATAGGTCATGACCCGGCCTTTCGGAATCTGAGAAACAACGGCGTAGACCTTGCGTTGGAAATCAGTGAGGGCGCCATCCTTCTCCACCCCCATCACGCACCGAAGATCACGCATCTCCCTGGCTACGTCCATCTTTGCCGTTCTCTGTCAGTTGAGCCTTAATGGCCGTCATGATTTCGATGCCCATTTGCAAATGATTGTCCGTGTACTTGCTAAAAATCTCCTTCGCACTGTCTTTGCTCTTGATACCACCCTGCCGAAGAGGCAGATCCGAAACCAGCATGATCGCCCCCGTCGGCACGTTCAAGGCATATCCCACAGAGAAGAGAGTGGCAATTTCCATATCAATGGCCAGAATACGGTGCTTCAAGATATAGTCGATAAACTCCTGATCGAACTCCCACATCCGGTAATCTGTGGTCAACATAATACCATTCTTCGGCTTCTTACCGGTTTTTTCGGTAATCACCTCTTCACCAACCCGGTTGATCCAAAAACCAGGTTGAGCTGGCACATCCTTAGGAAGGTAGTGTGAACTGGTCCCTTCATCCCTGATACTGGCGGTGGGGATAATAATATCTCCCACTTCAAGGCTGTCAGCAATCCCACCGCACATGCCGAGCATAATCACACACTCCAGCTTATCCAAAAACGACAGACAATGCATGATGATGCCCGATGACGGTGACCCTACGCCATAATTGATAACCGATATCCCGGAACTCTGGTCATGGACTACATCCCAATAACCAGACTTGATGGTGTTTCCAGTCTTTTCAGCAAAATCTTGGACATAACGCGGAAAGTTGCAAAGCAAAATAAACGAACCAAACTCATCGACTGATGAACCGGTATACCGTTCCAGGGTATTTCTCGCGTAACTGTCAGGTCGCAGTGATGATGAAGCCATAATTGTCCCGTACACGCTTTGATAGTTGGTAGTTGCGAGGCGACAAGAAACCCCACCTCAAATATCTGAAAACTATATCGTAAATCTCCCAAAATGCCACAATGAAAATATTTCTTCCATGAAACCACATTGACCTCACCGCAATTATGCATTATTGGTATGACTCTAATGAAAATAGAGTCCCTATCAAAAAATACATTACTGCTTCTTGCCGCGGTTGCTGCCGGGCTGTTCGTCTCCTATCTTATTTCCACTGGATCATCAAGCACCTGACGACTGCCGCCATCACCTCCCCAGTCTGGGGAGAGCAAAATCCCAACAGACATCATGCCAAAGCCCTAACTCTAGACTTTCACCCAAAGGAATCATACCATGCCCGCCAATGCTTGCCTCACGTACGCCGACGAAGAACATTTCTGCCCCCACTGCCAGAGCAAGTTATCCTGTTGCACAACCCCACCTTTCCATGTTGGCGATGGCCTTGGCTGGGGGAGTGACGCCTTCTTTGTCTGCTTGAACGACGACTGCCGCCTCTTTATCAATGGCTGGAAACATGTAGAAGAACAGTACGGACAAAATGCCTCCTTCCGCTACATGGTCCTGCCCGGGGAAAAAGAGGGCGGCCCCATCATGGTTGGCAGCAAAACTGCCTTTACCAGCACCATCGACCCCGCAGAACTCAAAGCGAAAAGCTCCAGATACCAAAAGGAGCAAGACTCTCTGGCAAAGCTCACCACCTGTGTCGCAGAGAAAAATCTCGAACCGGTTCTTTTCCTGATCACCGACGAAGACTCTGCCCTTGAAGGCCGCCGCAAGGCTTGCGAACTCCTCGCCGAGTTAGGCGATATCAAATGCATTGACCCAATCCGTAATCACAAATTTCGGCACACCGAAATTGGCCAACTGGCAGGACTCGCCATTGGCAATATCTTGAAGAAAACCTTTCAGAAAGAGTGCCCCCACTGCGCAGAAATCATCAAGGCACAAGCTACGACCTGCAAGCATTGCGGCAAATGAAACGACTCCCCTCATTGGCCAATATTGGTGCCTACTAGCAGTATTTTTCTGCCAAGCACCATGAAAATATCCTTGCCAAGCCCAAGATGATCTTGTATAAACCTCGCATCTGACCTCTTGCGAGAGGTTATGATTATGTGGTGAGCATAGCTCAGTCGGTTAGAGCGTCGGATTGTGGTTCCGAAGGTCGTCGGTTCGATCCCGACTGTTCACCCCAAGTAAATTCAAGGCTCTCAAGGGATTCTCCTTGAGAGCCTTTTTTGTTTTTTGCACCATTGTGGTACACAAAAAAACAATTCCCCTTTCGAACTGTCAGGGAGGGTTCGAACACAACAACATGATGCATTACTATTCAATTTGGTAATTAATCTCCCTGCCCCATGATTTTCCCTTCCCTATTTTTTCCGGCGCGCCTTGTCCCTTCTGCTTTAAAAGATCCCTGCTGATGCTCAAAAAACCCGAAACGGTGCAAGTCACTTTAATATGTTCACTATTGGACTCAGTTAATTATTTGACCACGGGATATTTTTTCTGATAGCATGATCATGCATGCTTGAGGAACGAATCCATTCTTGTTTTTTTTTGCATCCAGCCCCTTTTTGCTCTAACTATCCTGTCAAGGATTACGGTGCTGCCAACCATATTCCTTGATACTTAACAAATCAAAAGAGGTAACTGACTATGCGATTTTTAGTCGTCGACGACTTCGACACCATGGTACGAATCATTAAGAATGTGCTTGGGGAATTGGGGCATAATGACGTTGTCACTGCACGCAATGGGGAACAGGCATATCAGATTCTCACGAAAGATAAAATTGATTTCATTATTTCGGACTGGAACATGCCTGTCATGACAGGCATCGAACTCCTGAAAAAAGTTAAAGCTACCCCGGCAATGGCCAATATTCCTTTCTTGATGGTAACAGCTGAGGCCGAAAAGGATAATATTGTCGAGGCAATTCAAGCAAAGGTAGATCAGTACATACTCAAACCTTTTAACCCAGAGATGTTGGCCCAAAAGATTGCTTGTGCCCTGCATAAGAAAAATGCCTAGTTTGGCGTGAACCAGGCAAATCAATCCGCTTAATCTTTTGAAAACAGGTTGAATCATGAAAATTGAACTTGGGCCCCTGTCCCGTATTGAAGGCCACCTCAATGTAAAGACGACTATCACAGATAATGTCGTTGTCGATGCCCAATGCGTCGGTGAGATGTTCAGAGGATTTGAGGTAATCCTTCGTGGCCGGGATCCCCTCGATGCCCAGCAGATCACACAGCGGATCTGTGGGGTTTGCCCCTATGCCCACGCCATTGCCTCGTCCTATGCTCAAGAAAACGCCTACGGGATAACACCGCCAGCCAATGGTCGCATTTTGCACAACCTGATCCAGGGAGCTAACCATCTCTACGACTACCTCTTACAATTCTATCAGCTTTCGGCACTCGACTTTATCGACATTACCGCCATTGTCAATTACAAGGGTTCAGACCGGGAACTGGTGCAGGTAAAAGATTGGGTAAAGGCGGAACTGGCTTCGAAAAAGGCTTTTCCGGGAGCTCCATTTCTGCCACGTCTTGAAGGGCAATATGTCAAGAACGATGAGATCAATATTGGAGCCCTCAAGCACTACCTTGAGGCCATGGAGATCCAAAAGAAGGGCAATCGCGCTGCCGCTATCTTTGGTGGCAAATTCCCCCATGCCACCGGCATCTTCCCCGGCGGTTGCGCTCAGAATCCAACCATTGACCATATCTCTGCCTACCAGTCCCTGATCGAGGAGGTCAGAGATTTCATCCATCAAAAATATATCCCCGACCTCCTAGCCGTAGCCCAAGCCTTCCCCGAGTACTGGCATATCGGTCAGAGCCGGGGCGGTTTTATGTCCTTTGGACTGCTCCCCTTCAACCCAGGACGCGATAGCAAGCGGCTTTTCGCCTCCGGGGTGTTGCTGGACGACAAAATCAGAGCTGTTGATTTTGATCGTATCACCGAAGATGTCAAATACTCACGCTACTCATCCGCAAGCGGCCTCAAAGTCAATGAGGGAGAACTGACGCCCGCCCCTGACAAAAACGAGGCTTACACCTGGGTCAAGGCGCCACGCTATGACGGGCAGATGGTCGAAGTTGGTCCGGCGGCCAGGGTGATGGTTGACTATCTGCAAGGGAACAACAAGCAGGTGACCGACCTAGTCGATCGCTTCGCAGGGATCGCTGGCATCAGCGCCAAGGAGTTGAATTCCGTCCTTGGCCGGCACCTCTGTCGGGCGATCTGCGCGGTAGTAATCGCCGACTTCCTGCTCAATGAAACCGAAAAAATCGACCCCGGCGCACCCGCCGCCCTGGAGTTGGAAATTCCAGCCAGCGGCGAAGGGTTCGGCGCTACCGAGGCCTCGCGTGGAGCCCTCTTGCACTACATTCGTCTGCAGGATCATAAGATCGAGAAGTATGAGTGTGTGGTGCCAACGACGTGGAACTGCTCCCCCCGTGATGACAATGGCAATCCTGGCGCCATGGAATCAGCACTAATTGGCACCAAGGTGGCCAACCCGGCGGTGCAAATCGAATCGGTACGGATTGTCCACTCGTTTGATCCATGCCTGGCCTGTGCTGTCCATTAAATAAGGAGGTTGCTTCAATGATGAATAGGCGTGAATTCATGACCATGGCTGCTGCCCTTGGCGCCGCCTTTGGCGTGACCAACCTCCCGGAACCAGTCGCCGCCGCTCTCAAACAGATCGACCCGCAGACCATCCCCAAGCTGCTCTATCTACAGGGACAGTCCTGTTCCGGCTGTTCGATCTCTCTCCTCCAGGCCCAATCACCTTCGCCTCTCACCCTGATCACCAAATACTCTCAACTGGCCTTTCATGCCGATCTTTCGGCGACCAGCGGCTCCCAGGCCATGAATTTGATCGAACGGTACATCGCCGGAGACGCTGGCCCTTATATCTTGGTCCTCGAAGGGGCCATCCCGGAGAAGATGCCCTCGGCCTGTGTGATTGGTGACAAGTCCTTGGCCAGTCTACTCGAATCGGCGGCCCAGACCATGGCAGCTGCTGTCGCCATCGGCGCCTGCGCCTGCGATGGAGGAATCCCTGGGGCGGAAGGCAATTTGACCGGTGCAATCGGACTGCCAGAATTTTTCTCCCAACGAAAAATTAATAAATCTGTAATCCAGATTCGTGGATGCTCCGTCCACCCTGACTGGGTATGGCAGACAGTCGTCCATCTGGTTAAGATCGGCATGCCTAAACTGAATGAAATTGGTTCACCAAAGCTCTTTTTTTCTCGAACGATCCATGAGACCTGCCCTCGCTATCACGACTTCCAGCAGGAAATCTTTGCCGCAAAACTTGGTGATAGCGGCTGCCTCTTTCAACTCGGTTGTCTCGGCCCGCAAACCAAGGCTGATTGTTCCAGCCGTTGGTGGAACGGTGGCCAAACTTGGTGCATCAATGCTGGTGCCCCCTGTATCGGTTGCGCCTCGCCCCTCTTTGCCAGACAAAAGAATATGCCATTCTATCGAATGAAAAAACGGAAAGCATGACCAGGTTCCTTATTAGTACCCTGCCTCAGGAGGATGTAAGACAATGACCAAATCTCTGCTTACCTTCCGGTCTATCACCTTAAATCTCGTTGTGTCCGTTGTGTTGACACTGCTCGCCTCAATGCTTGTCGGGATGGTGCTGCTAAACGACTATGTCCGCCGAGAAATGACCAACGCCAACATGACTGCCGTCGACAACCTTGCCCAATCGCTACAGCAGGGCGTCAAGGACTCTCTAGAACGCGGGCAGATGAAAAATTTCCAAAAACTCCTGCTCCACCAGAAAGATATCCGAGGAGTACTCGATGTCTCTCTGTACGATCGACAGTTACGTGGCAACCTCTCCTCTTCCGGGGAATCTATCAAAGGACAGCCTCTGGCCGATGACTTACAGAAGGAGTTGAAAGACGCTAAAGAACCGCTGATCAAGATCGACCCCATGGCGATCAAGATCTACACTCCGCAAATTGTCACTGCTGACTGCATCCGTTGTCATCCTACCTGGCGAGAGAATGAGCAGGGGGGAATCATTGTACTCACCTTTGATTTAACCCCGTTGAATCAAACGCTGGGGAAACAGAAGCTCATGCTGTCCGTTGGCTGCCTGGGTCTTCTGTTGATTGTCAGCTTCATCATCTTCCTTCTGGCTCGTTCGCTCACCAGCCCAGTGGTGCAAATGACCATGGCCATGGCGCGTCTTGCCGCCGGCGATTTGAGCGTCAAGGTGCCGGCCCAAGAGAGAGAAGATGAGATCGGCAAAATGGCCGCCGCCGTTCAAGTCTTCAAGAATAACGCACTCGACCGCCTACGTTTGGAAGAAGAGCAGGAGGCGAGCAAGTTGAAGGCCGCCCAGGAAAAAACAGCCCTTATGAATAAGCTGGCCACGGATTTTGAAGAAAATATCGGCGGCCTGATAGGCGGTGTCTCCGCTGCCGTCACCCAATTGGAGTCCAGCGCCAAAAAGATGGCCGACACTGCCTCCCAGACCAAGACGAAATCCGATTCCGTAGCCATGGCAGCGGCCAACACCTCCACCAATGTCATGACAGTCGCCTCGGCCACGGAGGAGTTATCAAGCTCGGTCGGTGAAATCAGCCGGCAGGTCGCCCAATCGGCTGACGTTGCCCGCAATGCCGTACAAAAGGCCAGTCACAGCAACCAGATGGTTAGCAGTCTGGCAAACGCCTCACAAAAAATTGGAGAAGTTGTCAAACTCATAACCGATATTGCCGGCCAAACTAAATTGTTGGCCTTAAATGCCACCATTGAAGCGGCTCGAGCCGGCGAGGTTGGCAAAGGCTTCGCTGTGGTGGCTAATGAAGTCAAAGAGTTGGCCAAGCAAACAACTGCCGCCACCAAAGAGATTAGTGATCAGATCGCCGGTATTCAAGGCGCGACTAACGAGGCAGTCGAGTCAATCCGTGACATCGGCACTACCATTGGCGAGATCAATGAAATTTCGACTAACATCGCCGCCGCAGTCGAAGAGCAGGGGGTAGTCACTCTTGATATTGCACAGAACACCCAGCAGGCAGCTGCAGGCTCCAAGGCCGTATCCGGCGATATCTCTATCGTCGCTGCTGCGGCCGATGAAACTGGAGTGACTGCCACCCATGTCTTGGAAGCTGCTTCAGATCTGAGCCAGAAGGCCAATGCCCTTCGCCATGATGTCACTCTTTTCCTCGACACCATCAGGAGATCCTAAGCGGAGCGCTGCATGGCACTAATTGACGACGACGAAACACTACTGGCCTTTAAAGAGGAGTCTCACGAGCACCTGGACGGCATCGAAAGCGACCTCCTCGCCATCGAAGAGGCTGGTGCCGACATCGACCAAGAGCTAGTCAACAAGGTCTTCCGCGCCATGCACTCCATCAAGGGAGGGGCCGGGTTCTTAGGCATGAACGCAGTAAAGACCCTGGCCCATGCCGCCGAAGATCTGCTGAATAAAATTCGCAACAAACAGTTGGTCCCCACCCCCTCAGTTATTAGCAGCCTCCTCGATGCGGCAGACCTCGTCAACCGTTTACTCAACCAACCAAAAGGGGCAATCGAACTCGATATCTCTGGTCCATTATCAGCCATAAACGACATTCTCTCCCCGTCCCTCCCCCAAGGCACCTCAGATCAAGCTCCTCCTGGAACAACTCGACAAGGCTCTCTTGAGCAGGTAGTCCCCTGGCAGGGATTATTGACGAGACATGTAGCCGAGATAATCGATAGCCGCCTGGGCGGGCAAGGAGTCTTCATCATCGAATACGACCAACTTACTGGTGACGATGCCCGGGACCTTACCCTATCGGCCATCCAAAACAGTATCGGCAGTATTGGCCAGATTCTTGCCCTCCAGGCGAACGGCATCCCGGTCAACATTCTTGACACCGAAACATCTGCCTACCCGCTCCCCGTTCATGTCCTTTTCTCTACTATGATGGACAAGGGTATGCTCGTCTCCTTTGCCAACCTACCGGCGGAGCGGGTACATGAAATCCAGGAGCAGACTGAGGCCCCCCTGCCCATTACTGCCATGGAATCAACTCCAGTGCCTGATGAACAAGTCCCGCCGAAGGTGTCGTTAGACTCAGCGCCGCCCCCCTCATCTCTTCCCCCTAAAGCTGTGCCCGCTGAGGTCACCGAACAGACTAAAGCCGTTGTGGACAGCAGTCTCCGGGTAAACGTCAAAATCCTTGACAACCTGATGACCTTGGCAGGAGAATTGGTACTAACTCGCAATCAATTTCTGCAAATCGTCCACTCATCACACCAACAAGATTTTGACGCCGTTTCCCAGCGCCTTGACCTGGTGACCTCTGAATTGCAAGAGGCCATCATGTCAACCCGAATGCAACCGGTTGGCAATGTCTTCAATAAATTCAAGCGGGTGGTTCGTGATTTGTCCCAGAAGCTGGGCAAGGAAATCGATCTGGTCATCGAAGGCGGCGAGGTCGAAATGGATAAAACCATTATCGAGGCCCTTAACGACCCGCTGACTCATTTGGTCCGCAACTCTGTTGACCACGGCATCGAAATGCCGGACAAGCGCTTAGCCGCCGGCAAAGCCTCCACCGGCACCCTCCAGCTCAAGGCCTTCCACGAAGGAGGCCAAGTCATTATCGAAATAGTCGATGATGGAGGGGGCATCGACACATCACGAATCAAAGAAAAGGCCTTGAGTATGGGAACTCATGACAAGTCCCAACTCGATGCCATGCAGGACCATGAGCTTTTAAAACTTATCTTCCTCCCCGGTTTATCGACGGCCAAGGAAGTAACCGATGTCTCTGGGCGTGGTGTTGGCATGGACGTGGTTCATGCCAACCTGTCCAAGGTCGGGGGGGTCTTTGACATTAGCAGTAAAGTCGGTAAGGGCACGACCATCAACATCAAGTTACCCTTGACGCTTGCCATCATCCCCAGCCTGATTGTCAGTGTGGCGACCGAACGCTATGCCATTCCACAGGTCAACCTGGTGGAACTGGTCCGGGTGCCAGCCAAAAAAATCAGTGACCGCATTGAGAGGATCGGAGAAGCCTTGGTGATCAGGCTCCGCGGCAAACTCTTGCCACTCATCAGTCTCGCCAATGCATTGGGGAGCGAACAACGCCACTACCTTGACCCCAATGAGCAGCAGAACAAAGTCTGTCGGCGGCAACGTGTTGAAGACCGCAGAAGTATTTTATATTCTCAGACAGGAATCAACATTCAAGCAGCTGACGGCCCCACAGGTGTTGATCAGACAAAGGAGAGGCAAGAAAATCGTGACGGCGTTGATCGCCGCATAAGCCCGCACAGTGCCATCAATATCCTTGTGGTCTCGGCGGGGAAATTTCATTATGGCCTAATTGTTGATAAACTGCTCGACTCGGAAGAGATTGTTGTCAAGCCGCTCGGCTCCCACTTACGTAAATGTCAGGTCTATGCCGGAGCCACTATTCAGGGAGATGGCAAAGTGGCACTGATTCTGGATGTAGTTGGCATCAGTAAGGTAATGAGCCTATCTTCTGTCGCGGACCAAGTACACGATCGAGCCCAGCAAGAAGCAGAAAGAGTCAAGCAAGACGCCCAGACATTACTGCTGGTTCGCAACTCACCCCATGAGCAGTTAGCCATCCCCTTAAATCTTGTCTCCCGGATAGAAAAAATACGCCGCGACCAAATCGAACTTACCGGGGGCAGACATAATATGCAGTACCGAGGTGCAACTCTCCCGCTGTTTTCGATCGATGAAGCTGCTGTCGTCTCTCCCTTGCCGGAAGAGTCCGCTCACCTCTATGTGGTAGCCTTTCCCTTCGGAGACAGGGAAATGGGAGTCTTGGTCTCGGAAATCATCGACATCATCACCGTGACCGTTGCCATTGACGACACCACCCATAAACAACCCGGCATCATGGGGTCAGCCATCATCATGGAACAAATCACCATGCTGGTCGATTTATTTGGTATCGTCAGTAAGGTGATGCCAGACTGGGTCAGACATACCAATCTAGGCGCCGTCGACACCAGCCAAATACGGAATATTCTTGTGGTAGAAGATTCACCATTCTTTAATCGACAGATGTGCGGCTTTGTCTCGGAGATTGGATACCGGTCCTTCAGCGCCAACGATGGTCTCGAAGGGCTTGCCCTTCTCGAAAAGGAAAAGATTGACCTTGTCCTCACTGATATTGAGATGCCCAATATGGATGGCCTGGAGTTCACAGCCCGGGTGCGTGCCAACGCCAGGTGGTCAGAACTGCCGATCATCGCCGTTACCTCTCTCAGTGGTGAAGCTGCCGAAAAACGTGGCCTCAAGGCCGGGGTCAACGAATACTTGATCAAGTTGGATCGAGAAAAAATCATTCACACGATCAACCGTTACCTTAAGCGCTAACCTGGACAAAACCTCACCATGCACACCCCACCAGCCTTCAATGGCAACATACGAAAGCTAGCCCTGTTTGAGTCAGGAGATCTTCTTTGCGGCCTCGACATCACCTATGTTCAGGAGATCAATAAAAATATTGCCGTGACGGTGGTGCACCGTGCCCCCCAGTATGTGTGTGGCGTAATTAACCTGCGAGGAGAGATCGTAACCGTAATTGATCTGCGCACTAAATTCGGCTTTGCCCCCTTGTCCCAGGACGAGGAAACTCAAATAGTCGTCGTCAGACAGGGGGACGAAAGTATTGGGCTTCTGGTGGATTCGGTCAGTGACGTCGTTCTTGCCGACGAGAAGGACATTGAACCACCGCCCTCGAATCTGGCCGGGGTAACCGGCCACTTTTTCAATGGCATTTACAAACTTGAACACAGCCTGGTAGCCATCTTGAATATCGATGAGCTTCTGATCAGAGAGCATGAATAACGACAAGGGGGATACTGATGTCGGCAAGCACTAAACTCATGACGGCCCTGACTGGCACTGCATTGCTGGCAGCAAGCATGGTGATCTGCAATTGGTATGGTGCCATGGTCCAGCTTCAATGGGCGGTGACCTTGGCCTTGGCTCTCAGCTTGGCTTGGGCTGTTACCCAGGCGCTCACCCTGACCAATGACCTGAGACGCCTAGGAGATCTGTGCCGAGAAAGCAGCCCGGGAGAACCGACATCCCTTACTGGAACTGCAACTCATGAGGATCTGGCCGCTATCGATGCCCGGTTGACAAAAAACACAGCTAGTTACCGGGAACTTACTTCCACCGTCAGGCAAGGCCTTGAAGAGCTTGTCGCACAGGGCTTGAATCTATCATCTCTCGTCGAGCAGACAACAACACAATTTGGCTCCGTAGACGCAACGCAACAATCGGACCAAGCGAGCCGCATAAAAATCCTGGCCGTCGATGCGGCCTCAATCGCCGGCCGTTTTGAGCACTTAACGGCCGCCATAGGCTCGGTGGCCAGCACAGCCCAGGAATCAACTGCGCAGGTTGGCATCATTATTGGCGCCACGGAGCAGATGAGTGTCACAATAAACGATATTTCTCTTAACGCCGAAAAAGCTCGCGGTGTGGCAGGGAGTGCCGTTTCCAAGGTCAATGCCGCCTCAAACCGAGTGGACGAACTGGGCGCAGCCGCCTTAGAAATCAGCAAAGTGACGGATGTCATTGTTGAAATCGCCGAACAGACAAAACTATTGGCCTTAAATGCCACTATCGAAGCCGCACGAGCTGGCGAAGCGGGGAAGGGGTTCGCTGTCGTCGCAAATGAGGTCAAGGAGCTTGCCTTGCAGACCAATAATGCCATTGCGGAAATCCGTGACAAAGTCGAGGCGATGCAGCACTCAACCGACAATACGATCGCTGAAATCGGAGAAATCAATCAAACGATCAAAGCCGTAAATGACATTGTTGTCACCATCGCCGGGGCGGTAGATGAACAATCAGTTCCCTCCAAAGACATCGTACGGCAATTGAACCAAGGGGTGAATGGAATTAATGCCATCAGAACGACAGCGACGACAGCGGTTGCAGAGATGGGCGAAACCAGTGATCAGATAAACCAAATGACAAAGATTTCTCGCGAACTCGTAGAAGAGATCAACCCTGCCGCTCCTAGAGCCGAAAATCTCTCCCCACTCCTCGTTTCCATGAAACAAGAGATCAGCAATCTACAGATGACGAGTAAAGAATTGCTCGACAAAGTCAAGGCTCTGAGTTGACACATCGACCATGGGCAGATTGGAGCGGCGTGTGAATTCGCCTATTTCATGAAACTTTTGCTGAGTAATTTGTTGTCTGGCATTTTGCCTGATAGTAGACCGTATTGCAGCTCTCCTTTCTCACAAAATGATCGCTCACTCCATGAAGCGACTCTGTTGAACCAATAAGCAGAACCCCCTCCGGACGGAGACAGGCTGCAATCGTTTCAAATAATCTTCGTCGATTATCTTGATTGAAATAGATTGCTACGTTGCGGCAGAGGATGACATCATACAGACCATTCACCCCGGACGCGCCAAGAAGATTCATCTTCTTAAACAACGTCATCCTCTGTAATTCGTCCCGGACCTTCAACATCTCCCCTTTAACCTCGAAATATTTTTGCCGCTGCACAAGAGGCACCCCTCTATCGACCTCATAGCTGGTGTAAAATCCCTGCCGGGCTTTATGAATCGCATTCTCTGAGATATCTGTACCAGTTATGGTGACATTCCACTGTCCTATCTCTTTTCCCAGCAACTCAGCAATGATCATGGCCAGGGAGTAGACTTCTTGTCCTGTTGAGCAGGCAGCACACCAAATCTGCAAACCAAAGTTGAAGGCCTCAGGGTCACTTTGTCGCTTGCCAAAGTATTCTGGCAAGATCTTGGACTGCAGCAGATCAAAAGGGCGCTGGTCACGGAAAAACGAGGTTTCATGGGTAGATATGGCATCAATCACTCGACTCACCCACTTTGAAGAACGGTATCCTGCGTAAAAGAAATCCGTGAAATTGCTGAAGCCTGTCTCTTCCAACATTGGCCCCAATCTGCTTTCCAAGAGATACGCTTTGGTGCTGTTGAGCACAATCCCTGTGTGTGAATGAACGAAATCCGCAAACAGCTCGACTTCTTTAGGAGTGATGGCAATCATTTCACCCTTCTCATTATCTCTTCGGCAATCTCTACCAACGGCAACACGACATCGACCACCCCTGCCTTCACCGCCTCCATCGGCATGCCGTAGACAACGCAGCTTGCCTGATCCTGAGCAATGACATAAGCGCCACGCCGTTTCATCAATCGTAGGCCCAGCGTCCCATCACAACCCATGCCAGTCATAATAACGCCAATAGACTTTCCCAGGCACACCGAGGCAACGGAGCGGAACAAATAATCTGCCGACGGTTGGCAATGATTTTCTGGCGGGTCATCGGTAATCTCGAGGCAATATTGTGATGCGCCATTGCCGTTGGCAACCCGCATCTGTCTTCCTCCCGGCGCGAGATAGGCTGTCGCAGCCTCCAAAGGTAGCCCGGACGTTCCTTCCAGAACACGGATAGAGCACTTGTTATTGAGAGATTCAGCCAAGGCGCCTGTAAAAAGCTTGGGCATATGCTGAACAATGACAATCGGTACGGGAAAATCTGCAGGCAAGCAGGGTAGCAGATCGGCTAAGGCATTAGGCCCTCCTGTCGAAATACCGATGGCTACGACCTCAATCCGCTCGTTGTGGGATGGCGAAAATAGTGGTTTAATGTCAAGAGGAGCAATCGAACTGGCAAGCTTTGGGGCCTCAAAGGTTTCGGTGGTCATACCTTGAATAGTCTGGCGCAGAATTTTCTGCGTCATGACAGCATGGATGATAGGACGGAACTTACTAGTCATAATCTCACAGTTTTTTTGCGGATCATTCCCGTCAGGCTTGGTGATAAAATCATAGGCCCCAAGTTGCAGGGCCTCCAAGGTAATCGCGGCCCCTTGACGGGTATGTGCGCTGACCATCACAACCACGACCTTCGTCTTATTTTCGCGCAGCCGTTTCAATGTCGTCAAGCCATCCATAACTGGCATTTCTATATCGAGCGTGATTAGATCTGGAGTTAATTCAGCTATTTTAGCAAGAGCAATTTCCCCATTTGATGCTGTCCCAACAACCTCCACTCCAGGAATAGCGTTAAGAATCTCGGAAACAACGGTTCGATAAAGAACCGTATCATCTACGACCAAAACCCTTAAAGGTTGCTGTGATGTATTTTTTTGGTTTAGCATAACCGAAGAGAATTAGCCTATTTTTTGGAGTTTTGTGAACGATTTGAGCTGCAGATGAACCACACCCTCTGCCAGCAGATGAAAATTAGACACCAAAGGAAAGATCAACTTTAGATTCCCTTCATCTGTTGATTGTTCCCCACCCATGGGGTTATTGTGGTGCAAGATACACTCCCTCGCCAGTAAAAAGTTGTGTGAGTCTCTGCGTGAAACTTTATTTCCAATATCTGCTAAAGCGTGCAGAATTGGCTATAAGCTTGATTATGTAATTTTGTAATTTCATTATGATACTAAAAATAAGGCGTCGTGGAGCCTGGAGGGAACTGATTCTAGTTCCGAAGGTCGTCGGTTCGATCCCGGCTGTTCACTCCAAATTAAATTCAAGGCTTTCGAGTGATTCCCCTGGAAAGCCTTTTTTGTTTTCTTGCACACCTGGCCCATCTCCTCTACCCTGCTGAGACCAGTTCCCCTTTCAGATTCACATCGCGCTGCGGGAAAGGAATGACTATCTGGTTCTCCCTAAAAGCCTTATCTATCGCAAAATTCAAATCACTCCGACAGATCAAACGCTTATCAACCTCTTGCACAAAACAGCGCAGTTCGAAATTGAGTGAACTTTCGCCGAAATCCATAAACAAAACCTGCGGCTCGAAGTTCCCCCCCGTGCTGATCACCTCAGGGTGGGCGCTAGCGACCTCAAGCAGTAGCCTCTTGACGAGCTCGGTGTCGCTCCCATAAGCGACTCCGACCGGAATTTTAACCCTGCCTTTCCGGTCGCTTAACATCCAGTTCGTCACTTGACCCGAGATAAGTTCTGAATTTGGGACAATAACTTCTGCCCGATCAAATGTCCTAATCACAGTCGAACGAACGCTGATCTCGGCGACATACCCCTCAGTAGGCCCGACCACAATCCAATCGCCACGCTGAATCGGCCGTTCAAAAATCAGAATAAGCCCAGACACGAAGTTATTAACAATATTCTGCAGCCCAAATCCTATGCCAACCGATAACGCCCCAGCAATAACCGTGAGCGAGGTAAAACTCATTCCGGCGACCCCTCCACCCAACAAGACGGCAAGAATAACTCCGACATAACCGGAAATAGTTACCGTAGCATCACGGGTACTTGGCGTCAGATGACTATTGCTCGCCAAATTCTCCCGAATCATCGTCTTGCCCCAGAGGCTCAGTGTCCAAAAGAGAAAGAAGAGCAAAAGGCCAAGGAAAATACGGCCAGGTGCGATAGTGATTTGACCTATCGTAAAGCCTTCGACGAGCACATCAAGAGATTGTCCGAAAAACGCCCGCGAAATCGACCAGCTAGAGACAACAGAGAGCAAGAGAAGCACAAAGCAGAAGATATCGAGCAAGAAGTGAAGCCAAAAGAACGATGTCCCCACTTTCTCCCCTTCAAGACCAATCTCCCTGCGGATATGATCAGGCCAGCCCTCCCCCCCATAAGAAAGCCCTTTGAAGATGGCGGCCAAAAAATATTTGGCACCAAAATAGAGCAAAAGAGCCACAATCGTCTGCAGGGTGTTGATCAAGATATAGCCGGAGAGATTATAGTAGCCAATCCAGGCCGTGATCATGGCCGCTCCAAAAACGCTAGTCAAAAGCAGCCGCAACCATTTCCCGCTCTTCTCCCTACCTGGGAATTTGGCAAACAGCCAGCTCAACCGAATGCAAGACAAGCAAAGCGCCGTAAATATCACCACCCGAGCAAGAAGAAAAGAGGGGGCATCGATTTTTTGAAAAACCTCGGCCCTAGCCGTAAAAACAGTAAAACAAAGGAGCAGGGCAGACCATTTCAGATAGCGTTGCAAGATGTTCCCCAGAGGTCTGGGCAACTGCAGAATTGGCATCTCCCCATCGGCAGATTTCAAGAATAAGCGGATCAGAAAACGGAGTAGCAGATACAAACAAAAGGTCACAGACAAGGCGACGAGGTAGATTGGCCTCTGTTGCCCACTGGTGACCAATCGGGTGAAAATAGCCAGGGTGAACGCTGGTAAAAGCAAATAAAGATACCGAGCAAGGCTCCGCAACAAAGCCCTGATCAGCGGATGCTGATAGGTTGCAAGCCCGGCCAGCAGGGGTTTTCGCAGCCAAAGGCTAAGCAGAAAGACACCCACAATCAGCGCCAATCCAAGGGCAACAACAAAGGATGAAAGCCCCTCCAACCCACTTTGCTGCCGCAAAAAAGGGCGGATCTTCGCCACAAACTCCCGCCAACTCGAAGGCTGGGCAGAAATCAACGCAATAACATCATCGCGTTTGTTCAGGATGTTCAAGGTCGCCAATTTCCGTTGCCGTTCGCCAACTGTGAGAAGCAGATCTTCAGTTTGCAGGGCAAACACATTGCACTGTGTCAACTCCTGTTGTCTTGCCAGCTTGACCGCTCGGAAGTTTTTCCTTTGCTGATTCACCTCCCTCGCCTCAGCCTCCACCTTGTCGCCAAGTGCCTCCAGGGACTTCGTCACCTTCTCCAACTCTACGGTGTTGTTCTCGACGCATTTTCGAACCACTACCAGCGTCTGCCCCAACCGTTCGCTTGCCTTAGCAAACTCTTGAATTTCTGCACTCTTGCTTTTCAACAAGCTCTTGGTCTCATCAATGACCAGTCGTACCGCATCTTCGTCATACCCGGTATCAGCGGCAAACGCAGAAACTGATAGAAGCACAAAAATCATAAAAAGCAACAGGCGCTGCAGGCGGGGAGTAAAGGAAGCAAGCATGGACGATAACCTAAAATAATGGGAATGAGAGAAAAGCAAACTTGGATTATTCTTCACAACATCTTTCTTTGTCAGGATGCCTCACAGACTGTATGATCGACCCACAACCCACCTGCCGCAAATCTGCAAAACTGCTGGACTGGTTTGATTTTCGACAATATGCCTCTTTTTCACCGAAACTGGATCCACCCTGCACTTCCTGTTTTATTTCGTAAATCATCCTCCATGAACTCCAAAGTATGAGCACCTGCCAGAAAAAAACTTTCTTCAGCATGCCATAACAATGTATCATGAGCAAATACAAAAGGTATTTTTGTCATCAACCAAATGCGACAATCTCTGTGAGCAATCGATTTTAGGCCAGGGAACAAGTGGGAGGGCGTTACCATAGCTCATCGATATCAGCCGTTTTTTTCAATGCAAAAGGCAATCCTCTCTTAAAATTCTTAACAAACAGGAGAAAACATGAACAAAATCATCATTCCGTCACTGCTTGCACTAGCCTTGCTAACATCCTGCCTTGTCGTGCCAGAAGGCCGCCACCACAACCGCGACGGCGTCATACTCGTTCCCGTTCTGCCGACAGTTGTTGTGCTCGACCCAGAGCCCTACTACTTCTACAATGGCTACCACTACCACTACCAGAGCAGCAGATGGTACTATTCGAGATCAAGAAGTGGTCCCTGGACCGACCTGCCCAGAGACCACTACCCCAAAGAGGTTCGCTTCAAAGGACGAGGCCACAACCAACATGACGATGAACGCCACAGACACTGACCCATGCTTTCGTAATGCTTCGTGAAGTGTCGTGCGTCTCTTTCTCTTGACGAAAGTCAAAAACTTGTGACAGACTAAAGAACCACGGGCCATCCGCCTCGAACGCTTTAATCCATCCTCACCCCTAGCAAGAAAGGTTTTCCATGAAGAAAAAACTCCCTCCGCTAAATGCCGACCCTCTACTCTCCCTCTTCAACGACAAAGATGTAGCGGGCATCAAAAAAACCATCCTGAATCATCTACTTATTTTTCAAGGACGCGACCCAGAACGAGCCGGCACCTTCGATATCTATAAGGCCATCGCCTATACCATTCGTGACTTTATGGTAGAGAAGTGGATCAACACTCAAAAAAGCTACTACACCAAAAATCAAAAGCGGGTGTACTACCTATCTCTTGAATTTTTGGTCGGACGTTCGCTTGGCAACAGCTTAATCAATATGGGCTTTGCCGAGAAAGTCGAGCAGGTTTTCCAGGAAATGGGCTACGACCTAAACGAAATCAGAGAAGAAGAAGAAGATGCCGCCTTAGGCAACGGCGGCCTAGGACGATTAGCCGCCTGTTTCATGGACTCAGTTGCCACCATGAATATTCCAGCCTATGGCTATGGGATCAACTACGAATACGGTCTCTTTCACCAGAAAATTATTGACGGCTTCCAGGTGGAGAGCCCTGATAATTGGATGCGCTTCGGTACTCCATGGCAATTCGAACGTAGCCTCCCCTTGCACCCCGTTCAATTTTACGGCAAAGTCAACACCAGTATCGACGACAAAGGGAAGTTCCGTTCAGAGTGGGTTGATACCGAACTGGTCATGGCAAACGCCTGTGACGTGCTGATTCCAGGCTACAAAAATGATAATGTCATCAACATGCGCCTCTGGCAAGCCAAGGCCTCCCGTGAACTCGACTTGTCCTTTTTTGGTCGTGGAGATTACGTTGGCGCGGTTGAAAACAAGGTAAAATCAGAAACCATCTCCAAGCTGCTCTACCCACCGGACGAAGCCTGTGCCGGGAGAGAACTCCGCCTCAAGCAGCAATACTTTTTTGTAGCGGCCACCTTCCAGGATATTTTCCGGCGCTTCGTCAAACATAACAAAGATTTCAGCAAGTTCAGTGACTTGGTCGCTGTTCAGCTCAACGATACCCACCCCGCCATCGCCATTCCAGAATTGATGCGCCTATTGCTCGACAAATACGGGCTGGGCTGGGAAAAGGCCTGGGACATCACAGTCAAGACCTTTGCCTACACCAATCACACCCTTATGCCGGAGGCCCTGGAGACCTGGCCCGTGGATCTGATTGGTTATGTCCTGCCGCGCCACCTACAAATCATCTACGAAATCAATCAACGATTCCTCGATCTGGTCAAGGTTCGCTACCCCGGAAATGAATCGAAACTGCGTTCGATGTCTTTAATTGACGATGGGCCACCCAAACGAGTCAGAATGGCCAATCTGGCCATCGTCGGCAGCCACTCAGTTAACGGGGTTGCAGCCCTCCATACCCACCTGCTGAAGACCCGGCTCTTTAAAGATTTCAATGAATTCTTCCCAGGGAGATTCAACAACAAAACCAATGGCATCACCCCACGCCGTTGGCTGCTCAAGTGTAATAAACAGTTGGCCGGTCTGATCAGCGAAAACATCGGTACGGGCTGGGTCACCTGTCTGGATGAACTCCGCCGCCTTGAGCCGCTGGCCACAGACCCTGCCTTCCAGAAGAAATTCCAAGAGGCTAAGCGACAAAACAAGCTCCGCCTCGCAAAAGTCATCAAGAAACTCTGTAATCTTGAGGTCAATCCTGACTCTCTGTTTGATGTCCAGGTCAAGCGTATCCACGAGTACAAACGGCAACTTCTCAACATCCTGCATGTCATCAATCTCTACCAGCGCATCGTCACCAACCCCCACGAGAAACTTACCCCAAGGACCGTGATTTTCGCTGGCAAGGCAGCACCAAGCTACTGGAAAGCCAAGCTCATCATCAAATTTATCAACTCAGTGGGCGACGTCATCAACAACGACCCTCGGGTCGGGGATCGTCTCAAGGTTGTCTTCATCCCTAATTATGGGGTATCCCTCGCCGAGAACATTATCCCAGCAGCAGACCTCTCCGAGCAGATCTCCACCGCCGGCACCGAAGCCTCTGGAACCGGCAATATGAAATTCTCCCTCAATGGGGCACTTACCATCGGCACCTTGGACGGAGCCAACATCGAGATCCGCGAAGAGGTTGGCCAAGAGAACATCTTCATCTTTGGCTTAACCGCTGAGGCAGCAGAGTGGGAAAAACGCTCCCCTCAACGAACCCCCTATCAAATCTACGAACAGAACCAAGATATCAGACAGATCATTGACTGCATTAAGGGAGGCTGCTTCAGCAATGGCGACAAGCAACTTTTCCTGCCGATTGTCAACGATCTGCTCGACCTCAACCGCGATCCATACCTCAACATCATGGATCTCGAAGACTACCTACGCTGCCAAGAAGAGGTGGGATTGGCCTATCAAGATCAGAAAAACTGGACCCGAATGGCAATCTTGAATGTAGCGAGAATGGGCAAATTTTCCAGCGACCGAACCATTAGAGAATATGCCCGTGAAATATGGGGGATACAGGTCGATTAGGAGCCGTTATGACTATAACTTGTTTAATTTTACCCTCACGTGATAGCTGGCAATGACCCAAAGGCCCTTTTCATCACAGCCAGCATTCAGCAGACGCGATAGGGCAAAGCATAGCCCCAGACCAATTGTGAAAAATGCACCACAATGGGGGAAAAATCCCATATTGACGAGTATTTCCAGGTACTCACAAAAAGAACCAGAAAAAAATCCACTGCAACATACCAGAATTATTTAATTTAAAAAAAGTGGTCATCGCTATCAAACAGGTACGGTTATTGCGTAAAGCTATTGCGTAGTATGATTATTGCGTAACGCTTCCCCCCAATTACCTTACGACCTAATGGAACAATTTATCGAACGTCGCAAACACAGGCGCTATACCCTTCGGCAAGGTGTTTTTGCTGGGTTTCGCCCAAACATGGGCGAGATTGTTGACATAAGCATCGGCGGAGTCCTTTTTCACTACCTGGAATTCACCAAAAGCGCCCACGAAAAGAATGATTTCATTGTCTGCAGTGAGGACGGCTGCTGCCTTGACAACTTCCCTTGCCGTATCATTTCCGACAAGTTGCTTGCCAGCGAATCATCACTCTCCCAGATTGTAACCAGACAGAGGCGGGTCATGTTTGATCTCTTAACCAAAGAGCAACAAGACCTCCTCCTCGATTTCATAGACACTCATCGGGCGAACTGATTGTCACAATAAAAGATATCCCGTTCGGCAAGTAACCTTTCTGGCAGACAAAAAAACACCCTGGCAACATGCCCTATGGAAAAAATCACGCAAGCCACCTCCCAAGACGACCGCCGAGAGTTCAAAAGGTTTCGAGTCAAGGACGGATCTTCTTTCGTGTCACACTCCAGTTGGCCGGCGAAAGGAACACTGATCGACATCAGCAAAGGGGGATTTTCTTTTCTATACAATGCGGAACACCCTTGGCCAGAAAATACCGGCGAAGGGTGTTTGCTTTTGGGAGACCATGCTTCCTGTCTCGAAAATGTTTCAACAACGGTCGTTACCGACCAAATCGTCCAATGCGGCCAAGGGAACACCATGGTTGTCAGACGACGCAGCATCAAATTCAACCAACTGAGCCAGCAGCAAAAGTTCCTGCTGGAGTGCTTCATCTGGATTAACAGCACGGCACAGTGCTAGAACGCCAGGAACCACTTCCAAACCCTTCCCGCAAACAGCACCTCACCTGAGAACTCTTCCTGCCTAAGCCCACTTCATAACTGCAGCAGGCTCACACCCTCCATCTCGACAGGTGCCACCAAACCCATCACATCAAGGGCTGTCGGCGCAATATCTTTCAGCGCTCCGCCCTTGCGAAGCTTACGACCAACGAAACGGTCATTCACGAGAACAAAGGGTACCGGATTCAATGTATGGGCCGTATGGGGCCCTTGCGTCTCTTGATCATACATCATGTCGGCGTTACCATGATCCGCCGTAATCAAAACCGTCCCACCCAGTTCCAGAAAAGGCGGCACCAACTGTCCCAAACACTCGTCAACTGTTTCGCAGGCGCTGATGGCAGCTGCAAGCTTACCGGAATGTCCAACCATGTCGGCGTTGGCGAAATTCAAGACGATCAAACCATACGAATTATCACGAAAACGCGACAACAGCTCGGAAGTCACCTCAAGCGCGCTCATCTGGGGTTTCAAGTCATAGGTCGCAACCTCTTTTGGAGAGTTGACCAGCACCCGATCTTCCAAGGCATAGGGCACCTCCCGACCACCGTTAAAAAAATAGGTGACATGGGCGTATTTTTCCGTCTCGGCAATCCGCAACTGCCGTAGCCCTTGCGCGCTCACCACTTCCCCAAGAATTCCAGTAAGTGAATGCGGCGGGAAAAGTACTGGCAGGTCAAAACTCTTCTCGTAGCGCGTACAAGTAACAAAATTAGCGAGATGCGGACGTCTGCCAACTGGGAAATGCTCAAATTGTTGATCGGTAAAAGCATGGGTTAACTGCCGTGCCCGATCGGCTCTAAAATTAAAAAAAAGCACGCTGTCACCATCGCCAATCACGGACAGAGGCTTCTGTTCGTCATCCACGACGACAATGGGCCTGATAAACTCATCGTTCTCTCCCCTGCCGTAGGCTTCACCGATCGCGACGACCGGATCATGGTGCGAAGTCCCCTTTCCACCAACCATGGCTTCCCACGCCAACGCCACGCGTTCCCAGCGGCTATCACGATCCATGGCATAATAGCGGCCAATCACTGTCGCTACCCGGCCAACGCCAATATCAGTAAAGACTTTTTGAAGCTCGGCCATATAGGCCTGACCGCTCTGAGGTGGGGTGTCCCGTCCATCCATGAATGCGTGAACAGCTATTTTCCGCAGACCTTTTTCCGCCGCAATCCTCACTAAGGCATACAGATGGCTGAGATGACTATGCACGCCGCCATCAGAGACCAAGCCCATCAGATGCAGGGTCTTGTCTTCGGCAAGCGTATCAGCAAGAACCCGCGCCAAGACCTCATTGTCAGCCAGTTCCCCAGTCTCAATGGCCCGGTTAATACGCGTATAATCCTGATAGACAATACGACCGGCCCCGATATTCAGGTGGCCGACCTCCGAGTTACCCATCTGCCCTTCCGGTAAACCAACCGCCCCGTTATGGGCAGCCAAGGTAGTGGCAGGGTAGCGAGCCATGAAGCGATCCATGTTTGGGGTCTTGGCCATAAACACCGCATTCGTGTCACTCGCCTCGCCTACCCCCCAGCCATCGAGGATGATCAACATCACCGGCGACACAGCGCTCATTGCGGTGCCCCTTGCGGCTTGCCAATTTTCGTCAAATCGACTCGCGGCGCATCGTGCCACAACCCTTCAAGATCAAAGACCTGCCGCTCTTCGTAATAAAAGATATGGACAATGACATCATTGAAGTCAAGTAAGACCCAGTGCCCCTCCTCCAAACCTTCAACCTTGGTATTGTCTCGCCTCTTTCGGCTCAATTTCTGTTCAAATGCTGCAGCCAGCCCTTGCACATGACGGGTTGAACGACCGTCCATGATCAAAAAATAATCGGCAAAGCCAGAAATCTTTTTGACATCCAAAAGCACAATATTTTCGGCCTTGCTATCAAGTGCTATCTCGTAAAGTGCCGTGGCAATCTCAAGCGCACTCTTCTCCGCAAACGCCTTTTTAATTTTTTCCATGAAACGAATACTTCCTCCATAATCAATATTTAATAACGTCGAGGCAACAGACCACCTTCTTGCTGACAAATAAAGGCCACAAGAAAACTATAGGCATGGCAAAACTCACCAATCGACAGACACGAAAAGTCAACATATCCTCACTCATCGCATATATAATCGATTCATATCCACATTGAAAGGCCTATAAACCTGGCACAGTGAAAGAATAACAGCTCTATGCCCTGACAGATAAGCGTTCCTCGGAGATTGACATCTGCTCAATGTAAGGTATAATCGCCCGCTGCTTTGGCAATATTCCGTTGTAACTCCCTTGCATCTCGTGTAATAAATTATAGTTTCGCGGGCGAAGGCTATCTGCCAGCGCAAATCACGACCCCTCAATCGACGACACTCTTCACCCCTAGGTGAGGGCAAGCACTGCCGCAACTGAACCGATTCGACGAGAGTCTGCCGCGCATACCGTCCGTAACGTTTGTAGCAATAGCTTTAATCACGCGTAGTTTTGATCAACCCTCCGATTCTCGGAGATGGCAAACACATAGAAGGAATCCCCCATGAACAAGTCCTTGCGCTGGAAAATCATCTGCCTCTGCTTTCTGACCATCTTCTCGGCAGTAAGCATTGCCCCCTCATTGACCAATAATGTCCCAGGTTGGTGGAAGAAATATTTCGCCCCGGAAGGACTAAAGCTTGGACTTGACCTGCAAGGCGGCATGCACCTTGTTCTCAAGGTCGATCTACAAAAGGCTATCGAAAATGCCCTTGATTTTGCCACCCTGGATTTGAAGGACGCCCTCCTTGAAAAACAGATCTCAGTGGTGAAAACCAAAGCGCCGCAGACCGACAAGGTTGTCTTTACCCTGCCAAACAAAAGTGCCATGGCCACCATCAAGGAGATGACCAAGGGCGACACCTTCTCTAACCTCAACATTGAGATCAAAGAGGAAGAGGGCTCTTTCCCCCGGCTGATTATGTCTCTCAAGCAAGAGCGTATCGATTTCATCAAGAAGAACGCCGTCAACCAATCCCTCGAAATCATTCGTAACCGGATAGACCAGTTCGGGGTCGCCGAGCCGGTCATCATTCGCCAGGGCGAAGACGAGATTGTTGTCCAGCTTCCAGGTGTCAAAGACGCAAAGCGAGCCTTGAGCCTGATCGGCCAGACGGCCCAACTAGAGTTCAAGATGGTGGTGGAAAACAATGGCGGGCTGGACCTCAACAGCCTAATCAATCAAGCCGTGTCCTCCGGCAAATGGCAGAAAGACCAAAGTATCAAGCAACTGAACATGGCCCTGAGTCCTCAGTTGCCGCCTGACACGCAAGTCTATTTCGAGAGTTCTACCGACCCACAGACCAAAGCAAAATCTGAGGTACCGCTTCTGATCCAGAATCAGGTCATGATGAGCGGTGACATGGTGGCCGACGCCCAGGTTCGCGTTGGCGGCACCTTTAACGAGCCATACGTCACCCTTGACCTGACCGGCCACGGCGGTAAAGTCTTCGGTCAAGTCACCGAGAAAAACGTCAATAAACGTTTTGCCATCATTCTCGACGGCAATGTCAAATCAGCTCCGGTCATCCGTGAGAAAATCCTGGGGGGCAGTGCCCAAATCTCCGGCAATTTCACGTACGAAGATGCAACTGACCTGGCCATTGTCCTGCGCATCGGTGCCCTGCCCGCTCCGGTCGACATCATCCAAAACCTGACTGTCGGCGCCTCTCTGGGTCGTGACTCTATCCACAAAGGCCTAAGCGCTGGCCTACTTGGCACCGCTCTTGTCTTCATGTTCATGGTCTTCTATTATCGCGGTTCAGGTGTCAATGCCTGTGCCGCCGTCATTTTGAACATTCTCTTGGTCTTTGTTGGACTGGCCTTCATGAACGCCACCTTGACCATGCCTGGTATCGCCGGTATCATCCTCTCCATCGGCATGGCGGTCGACTCAAACATCCTTATTTTTGAGCGTATGCGCGAGGAGTTCGCTTTGGGAAAATCACCCAAGTCAGGGGTTGATGCGGGCTACGAGAAAGCCTTTTGGACGATTGTCGACTCCCAGGTCACCACCCTGATCACCTCGATGGCCCTGTTCTTGTTCGGCACCGGACCAATCAAGGGCTTTGCCGTCACTCTCTCTTTCGGTATCATCTTCAACTTGTTCACCACCCTGTTCGGCACCCGTTTGGTTTATGATGTCCTGCACAGCAAACGGAAATTGAAGCCCATGAAATTCCTGCATTTCATCAACAAGACCAATATCGACTTTATGGCGGCCCGTAAATACACCTTTACCGTCTCAACCATCCTTGTCATCCTTGGCTTGGTTGCCAGTGTTCAGATCTGGCGGGGCAAAGCAAACATGGGGATCGACTTTTCCGGTGGCGCCATGATTCAGTACCAAGCGTCCAAAGAATTTTCTTTGGACGATGCTCGCTCTGCCCTCAAGAAACATGACCTTGGTGACCTTGATCTGCAACAGGTGACAAACGACAACCAGCTGATTGTAAAGATAAAAAAATCAACTGCCAAGGTTGAAAACATCAATGACACAATCACCAAAGCCTTAACGGCCGAACTGCCGGATCTTCACTTTACTGCCGTCAGTGAATCGGCGATTGGCTCATCGGTCAGTGATGCGTTGCGCACCAAGGCCTTTCAAGCCATCATGATCTCAATGCTTGGCGTTGTTATCTACTTGGCAGTTCGCTTCAATCTGCGCTATGGAATTGCCGCGGCAGTGGCAACCTTCCATGACGTCTTTGCAGTCCTTGGCATCTGCTATCTCATGAATATCGAGATCACCCTGCTGATTGTCACCGCCTTACTGACTCTGGCAGGTTTCTCGCTCAACGATACCGTTATTATCTTTGACCGAATCAGGGAGACCATTCACCGTCACGGCCACACGAAAAAACTTCCTGAAATCATCAATATCAGCGTCAATGAAGTTCTGTCCAGAACCATCACCACATCCTTAACCGCCTTTCTCTCGGCCGCAGCCCTCTTTTTCCTGGGCGGAGTGGTCATCCACGACTTCTCCTTTGCCTTGATGCTCGGTTTTGGCCTCGGCACGCTCTCTTCAGTCTTTATCGCCAGTCCGATCCTCTGCATCTGGAACAAAGACGAGGATGTATCACTATAAATGACGGTCCTGCCTGGTAACGCCCTCCAACGGGAGGGCTTGAGCAGCGCGCAACCTCTGGACGCGGCAGCCTCGTTCAAATTTCATTGCCATCCAGGGGTCCCCTGTTTTACCGATTGCTGTCGGGAACTTGAGCTGGCCTTAAGCCCCTATGATGTTCTCCGCCTGAGAAAATCCCTGTCGCTCAGCGCCAATGACTTTCTCGAGCGTTATGCCATCATAGAATTCGGTCCTGACGATCTCTACCCCAAGGTGTACCTAACGATGATTGACGATGGACGGGCCAGCTGCCCCTTTGTCGATCCGTCCACAGGTTGCCGAGTCTATGCGGACCGTCCCAGTGCCTGCCGCACCTACCCTGTGGGCCGCGGTGTCTCGCTTGATGAACAAGGCACTCTCCACGAACAATTCATCCTCCTCCACGAAGAGCACTGCCACGGTTTCGCCGAAGAGCAGACGCAAACCATTGCCAACTGGCAAGACGACCAGCAAAGCAAAGAGTACAACCGCTTCAACGACCTCCTGCTTCCTTTGCTGAAACCAGCCGCAGACTCTCAGTCATTAGTGCGCTTTTCCGATGAGCAAGCGACTCTCTATATCGACACCCTCTACAACCTCGATCTGTTCAAAAAAAAATACCTGCCCGATTATGCCTTGTCAGCGGATGACCAGCCTGCCCTCCTCTCCCACGCCCTTAACTGGCTACTACTACAATGGCAACCAGCCAGTTAGATGGGCCCGGGTACCAGCCGCCCCTGCCATACCCCAGATTGATCGAATTTATTAAGACCCTGCGCAAAACAGCGCTGGCCCTGCTCATCACCATCATCGCTACCACCCTGGTTTTCTATTTTCTCTCCCCCCGCCTCTTTGACATCATGCAGAAGCACCTGCATCAAAAGTTAGTCTTCTTCTCAGTCGCAGAACCCTTTCTGGCCCACGTCAAACTGGCCCTGGCCACCGCCATCTTTTGCCTGATCCCCATACTTGTCAGCTGTTTGTGGCGGGCACTGGCCCGTCCTTTCAAACTGACCTGGCTCAGTCAACTCTCGTTTATCCTGTTCACCTGCCTACTGTTTTACGCAGGTGCCCTGTTCTGCTATTCCATCACCCTGGCGTACGGCATTGAATTTCTCCTTGGATTCAGCTCCGAACAACTGCAACCAGTCATCTCAATCGACAAGTTCGTCACCTTTGTTGCCGTCTTCATCCTAGGCTTCGGCCTGATCTTTGAACTGCCAATCTTCATGGTCTTCATGGCCAAGACCGGCGTGCTCCCGAGAAAAGTCTTTGAAAAAAACCGCCGCTATGCCGTCCTCATCATCAGTATCGTCGCCGCCCTCCTGACCCCGACGCCAGACATCTTCAATCTCATGTTGATGGGAGTGCCTCTGTACGGCCTTTATGAAGCAGGCATCATCGTCATGAAGATGTTGAGAATCAACTGATCAGTCGACCTATCAAACTGCGGCCCCAAACCTCCAGCACAATTCACTTCAGTCTGCACCCCGGTTGACCGATAGGTAAGGATATCCCCCTCACTCCAGGAGACCCCTTATGAAGACCTCACTCGACAGCTTTATACCCTCGCAAACTCTCCCCCAAGCGTCAACTGCCATCAAAACAAATCCGTTCAGCCATGAACGCTACCAAGCCCAGAGCCAAGAGGTCAGCATCTTTCTGACAACACAGGAAGGTGACAAAATCACCATCAGTCAAAACGCCAGTAGCGAGCAGGTAAAGTCAAAATATAAAAATGACGAGGGCATGAGTAAGATTGCGTCAAGCATGGCCTCCTACAACATGTCATTAACGGTTGAAGGTGATTTGAATGAACAGGAGTTAGCCGATCTGTCGAACCTGCTCCATGACCTGAGCGGCATCGCAGACAGTTTCTTCAAAGGGCACCTGGACAAGGCTATCGCGGGTGCGCTCGACATCGGAGACATGGGCAGCATCAACAAGCTCGAAGCCACCTTCACGCATACCAGCATTCTCGCCAATTATTTGAGCTCCTCTCACCCGCTCCCTTCATTTGATGAGTATAAAAACGACGCCTTACTGGAGGACTTTCACCGCAGGGAGCATCATTCCAAAGCCAATGGGCCTTCTTTGACCGACTCCATGGCAGCCCAATGGCGCCAATTCCTCGATTCATTGCCTGGGCAGGGGAAGTCCGATAGTCAGCCAAAAACTTTGCCCGCCGCCAGCTCAGCTGATCTCACCGGCAAGCAGATGTTTGAGAGGGCCAAAGAGACCATGAATACCCACCCCCGCCTAACACCACTGATGCCGTCGATTGCCGATCTCTCTATCGAGCAACTTCTGCAAAAGTATGGTTATGCGCCAGCCAGCTCAAACCAAATTGGTCAAGAGATCAACAAATCCTTCACCAATGAATTGAACAACTGGTTGCTCTAACCAACAGTCATAGTAAAGCTCTCAAGGCTCATCCCCCTCTACAGTTGACCTGCCGTAAGGTCAGAGATGCTTTTTCTTTCCCCTTTCATCAGAAACAACTGGCCGCAGACAGCCAATCCGTTGTATCGTACTGTCAAAGATGGTGTAGGTTGCTCATACCCATCGCAACAGGCACATAACGAACAGAGGAAGCGCCCATGTGGAAATCAAAAGAGGTCTATTACGTCTCCGACAGTACCGGCATTTTGGCCACCAATCTCGGGCAGGCCTTGATCTGTCAATTCCCAGAGATCAGCTTTCACGAAGAAAAGCTCCCCTTCATCAAAACAATTGCCGACGCCGAAAAGACCATCAACTATATCCTGAAGAAATCCACTGGCCGTCGGCCGATTATCTTCAGCACCTTGGTCAGTC
Organism: Desulfobulbaceae bacterium; assembly: GCA_028718985.1. GTDB lineage: Bacteria > Desulfobacterota > Desulfobulbia > Desulfobulbales > VMSU01 > VMSU01. The sequence continues at coordinate 43,747 of JAQUKQ010000010.1, forward strand.
CTGAACTCCGTGCCATATTCAATCATCCCGAAGTTGAACTCTTTGATGTTTGCGATGTCTTTTTGGAACGACTGGAACACTGCCTGGAGGCCAAAGCCCTGGGACTCCCCGGTTACTCGCGCCATGTCGATGACGGCAGCATGGCCCGCAGGGTCGAGGCCATTCATTACTGCCTGGGGCACGATGACGGCACCAAATTTGATGAGTACAACGAAGCCGATGTCATCTTGGTCGGCGTGTCGCGCTCAGGGAAGACTCCCGTCAGTGTCTACATGGCCACTCACATGGGACTGAAAGCCGCCAACTACCCACTCACCAGTCATAATCTGGATCATTACACCCTGCCTGACGGGTTGCGCAACAATCGTAAAAAGGCAGTCGGGCTCACCATCTCTCCGGAAATCCTTAGCGCTATCCGTGAAAAACGGTACCCGAACAGCAACTATGCAAAGCGTTCGACCTGCCTGCAGGAGCTACAACAGGCCCAGCAGATCTTTCAAAAATATCACATCCCGGTAATCAACACCTCCGGTCGTTCCATTGAAGAACTTGCCACCCAAATCTCACAAGAAATCGGCCTCTACAAAAAAACTGACGAACTGACCCCGGAGAAAGCCCACGCCCCAAATCCTCAAACAGAATAATCTGTACCGTTTCGCCTGTGCTGCGGCCAGAACCCCTTACGATCCAGTTTTTGATAATCCTATCGACAAACTGGTCTCCTCAAAGTATATTTGCCTTTTTCAAAAAGTTTCCACAGGAGAGCAGTTCATGCGAGAGGATGTGCAATCAGCCCTTGATAAGATGCGCCCAACCCTACAGCAGGATGGGGGCGATGTGGTTTTGGTGGATGTCAGCGAGGATGGGGTGGTGCGGGTGCAACTAACAGGGGCCTGCAAGGGGTGCCCAATGTCTCAGGCCACCATAAAAAACGGTATTGAACGATTCCTAAAGACTGAGGTGCCGGGCGTGAAGGAGGTTGTCCAAGTCTAAACCGCAAGAGCTTCACGATTCACAAGGCTCAACGGTTACTTATGATATTTTGTCCCGGCGAGAATGGTGAAGGCGCGATAAACCTGCTCAAGTAAGATCATCCTGGCCATTTCATGCGTAAAGGTCATCAATGAAAGCGAAAGCACCACATCTGCCGCCGCCAGGACCTCCTTCGACAGACCAAGCGCTCCACCGATCACAAAACTGACACTTCTGCGATTCTGATCCTGCCACTGCTCAAACAGGCTGGCAAAGGCCTCAGAACTCACCTGCCTGCCCGTTCTATCCAACACCACCACAAACGATTTCGGCTCGAGCTGTTCCAGAAGGTCGCGGCCCTCGGTGTCGATCCTGACCTGATCCGCCACCTTGCCCTTTCTCTCCTTGACAATTTTTACCCTGACCGGGCAATAGCGCGCCAAACGTTGCTGGAAGTCGGCTATACCCTGCTCCAAATAGCCCTCGTTGGTATGACCCAGGAAGATGCAGTCAATATTCATGACCTTTCATGGCTTTAAGCCAACCATTTTTTCACAAAATTTCTCGTAGCTGATGTCCTTGGCAATACCGGGACAGGAATTCTTGATGGTCTCAAAATTGTTCCGATCATGCAGGATCGACGGGTGCAAGGGCCACTCGGTACAACGCCACGGCTTGCCGGGATGCACGGTACATCCCCCGTTATAAAAAATGCAGTGTCCTTCGACAATCTGCATCTGCACGACGCCATCCGTCTCCCTGAGGTATCGCTCCTTAAGTTCGGCAATTGGCATCTTCAAGTAGGACGCCATCCGCTCAAGATCGTCCGCATTCAATGAGACCGTGGTCTCGCCATGACAACACACACCACACTCCCGGCAACGGAAGAACTCTTTTTCTTCTGTCATTATTTTTCGTCCTTACTTATTCATAATTGCAAGCTGGGGCAGCAACGACTCAGGCAGCCCCAATCTGATCGCTAAACAAGGCGATATCAATACCAAACTGCAACGCCGCCTTCTGCCATTTTTCCTGATCCGGCGTCTCAAAGAGGATGCTCTTCTCCGCTGGAAGAATCAGCCAACCATTGACGCCAAGCTCTGCCTCCAGCTGTCCTGGCGCCCAACCGGCATAGCCCAAGAGGAAAAGATAGTGCTGCGGACCTAACCCGTTGGCAATATCGTGCAAAATCTGAGGGTCACGGGACAACCTGACACCTTTTCCCACTGCCATGGAGTTCTCAAGCACATAATCATCCGAGTAAAGGAAGAAGCCGACTTCGGCCTCCACTGGCCCTCCGAGATAAACAAACGGCCAATCCCCTTCCCCTATCTCAATATGCGCACCCTTACAGATTTCGGCAAGAGAGTAGATGCTTGGCTGATTGACAACCAAGCCCATCGCCCCGGATTCATCATGCGAACATAGATAGACCACCTGCTCTCTGAACCTTGGATCAGGCATTTGCGGGGTGGCCAGCAAAAAGCTGCCCTGTAATGATTCCATCGTATTCATCGTAGTTCCAACCTCACATCTCGCCAGAAAACTCTGCTTTGCTGCGCGAGACACCACCCCAGCCTAATTTGTTGCGTAATATTTCAAAGTAGCCCTTTTGCGGCGAGCCAATCAGCTGCAAGGTGCGATCGGAGGCCATGACCTCCAAAACCTGATCGCCCTTCATATCCCACAGGATCATCCCATCGCTGATCACCTTGACATCGGTATTTTGCTGCGCCAGCAGGCGGGATGTCAGTTTGGTCTCTGGGGCGAGCAATACCGGACGACTATCGAGCATGAAGGGGCAGATCGGCGTGACCAGGATAGAGCGCAAACTAGGATGGACAATAGGCCCGCCTGCCGACAGGTTATAGGCCGTCGCCCCGGTCGGGGTCGAAAAAATAAGGCCATCGGCACGATAGGTAGTGATATATTCGTGATCCGCCCAGGTTGAGAGCTGCAACAGACTATCCATATTGCCTTTGCTGATCACCACGTCATTTAAGGCGTAATGCCAATCCGTCGTGCCCTCACTGCCAACCAGCCTCGTCTTCAACATCATCCGTTTTTCAATGGTAAAGCCGCCAGCTAAGATTGCGCCAAGTGCCTGATAGCGTTCCTCTTTAGCGACCTCGGTCAGAAAACCCAAGTCTCCCAGATTGATGCCCACCACCGGGATAGCAAATTGACTGGCCTCCCCTGCCACATGCAGCAAGGTGCCGTCGCCACCGAGGATCACCAGGAGATCAAGGCCGACCGACACCTCATCAATCACAGTGTCAATGCCGCGCTCAGCAAACCAGCCTTGCAGCTCGGCGGCAATGACCTTTGGCTCATCCGAACCTTTGCGCAGGATGATGCCAACTTTTTTGATATCGATTTCCATTGGCTTGAATTACCCTTGGCCAAGCTCCTTGGAACGTCGAGTCGCCGCCTCGACTGCGTCCATGATGATGCCTGAAAAGCCGGCTCGCGCCAACTCATGCAGGCCGGCGATGGTGGTGCCACCAGGTGATGTCACCATCGCTCGCAACTGGGCAGGGTGTTCATTACTCTCCATGGCAAGCTTCACCGAGCCAAGTACGGTCTGCAGCACCAAGAGTTGGGCATCAGCCCGGTTCAAACCGACCTTGACGCCGCCATCGATCAGGGCCTCGATAAAACTAAAGACGTAGGCCGGTCCTGATCCGCTCAGTCCCGTCACCGCATCCAGATAGGTCTCCGGCAAGACGACCGCTT
>JAQUKQ010000011.1 GCA_028718985.1 Desulfobulbaceae bacterium
CAATGGACAGGATGCCGAATAATCTTGCCAGACTGGCCGTGTTTTGCTATCTCAGCAAGAAAACGGTTTGCTGTATGGAATCTTTCAATAAATTCAATTAGGAGAGACGATGAACAAAAGTGATTTAGTCGAGAAAATGGCCAAGGATTGCGACATAAGCAAGGCTGTCGCTGAAAAAGCCCTCAACAGTGTTGTGGACGCCATCATGGAAGCCATGTCCGCAGGGGACAAGGTAACGCTGATCGGCTTCGGGACATTCTCCGTTGCCGAACGGGCCGCTCGCGAGGGCCGTAATCCACAGTCCGGCAAGACCATTAAGATTGCCGCGAAGAAGGTCGTCAAATTCAAAGTTGGCAGTAAACTCGCCGATGCGGTAAGCTAATCTTGAGGTTCGGATGGGGTGTGGTTGCTCACCCCCAGCGAGTTGATTCGATCAACAGCTTTCAACTTGTGATCATTGAGTAGATGAGTGTATCTGAGCACCATCTGCAAAGTTTTGTGCCCCAGGATCTCCGCCAGTGTTCTGAGGTCAGCTCCAGCCATAAGCAGGTGGCTGGCTGCCGTGTGACGGAGATCATGCAAGTGGACATCTTCGAGACCTACTTTTTTGCGGACAGTATCGTATGCCTTCCTGAAATAAAGGTTTGGCCTGTTCTTCAATAGCATCGTTAAGTTGCTGTCGTTGGGGAGAAAAACCCGCGTACTGCCCAAGGCATCTTCAGGACGGATAGATTGAAGAGTCTCAGCCGCTTTTTGGGTGAGTGGCACGCAACGCATGTCGGTTTTTGTCACATAAAGTTTGACGAGCCTGGCGTCGAGATTGATATTCTCCCACGTTAATCCCGCTGCCTCGCTGGGGCGCATCCCGGTATGCATCAAGAGCAGGAGGTAGTGGTAGAGTTTTTTGTTGCGGCTTGTCATGGCGGCATCTAATAGTTTCTGAGCCTCTTCAGAGGTAAGAAAACGTGTACGGCCATTTTTTATCTTCGGCTTGCTGATCTCGCTGACAGGATTGATGATTGGCAGACCCCATTCTCTTCGGGCCACGTTGAATAGATGTGACAGCAAGGCGAATTCTTTTTGAATTGTCGAGGGGGTCACTTGCTTCATGCGGGAGTCGCGATAGTTTGCCAACCGTTGCGAAGAGACTTCGGTCAAGGAGATTTCCTGGCCAAATTTTTCCAGGATGGCCTTGGCTGCTATCCTGTCACGATGGTCCGAGTTCGGCCGTTTTTGCGATGACACATGTTCAAGATATCGCTCAATGGCTTCTGCTAAGGTTATTTTTTCCGCCGGTCTAGTGTCTTGAAAACGGCCCGCCCGCATTTCCTTCTCGACATCGGCGGCCCAAATTTTGGCCTCACCTTTGGTGTCAAAGGTTCTGGCAAAAACGGGAAATCCCTTCATCCTGACGGTTGCCGTATATGTCGTCCTTTTTTTCCCTTTACGAGTCTGGATGCGTGCCATGGATTTGTACCTCGAAGCTCTCGTTCATACCAATTTTTTTGTTCCATTTTTTGTTCCACTCTCATGTCAGTATATACAATGTTAAAGCAGAAAAAAGCAATCACAAGTGGAACAATTCTCAATAAAAAAGGGGTTAACCAGCTTGATTAGCTGGTTAACCCCTTGATTTTATTGGTGCCCCCGATACGATTCGAACGTACGACTCCAGGATTAGGAATCCTGTGCTCTATCCCCTGAGCTACGGGGGCAAATTCTATAATTCCAGCAAGTTTTCTTTAATTATTTGACAACTTCTAGCCTCGAAATGGCTAATTGTGCCCAAATTGTGGCCGCGCTGTGCCTGGAGGTACGGTTACGCTTCCTGCCATAGTGTAGCACGCTTGAGGTCCTGGTCGTTTACGATATTATAACGGTCAAAAACTCATCGCGTCTTGTGGCCGCTGATCAACATGGAGAGCCTTTCATGGATACCGGAACGAACCATCTCCCTAACGGCTGTCCTCCGAAAATCGTGGAACATCTTTACCCCAATTTTAGCTTTCAGGCAAGCGTTATGCCAAGCCTTGTAGAATCACTTAACCCTGTCATCCCCCGTGCAAGTTAGGAATTCGTGGGGGAGGAGTTTGTTCTTGCTCTTGCGCCTCGCCCACAGTTGGTTAAAGAGGTTTTTCAACTCGGCGTCCAGGGAGACGGCCCTCGACTCGTCGTTTTTTTGTTTCACTAGCTTCGAACCGGACAAGGTATCATCACAACGAAGGGTAGACAGGTTCTTATGATGCTGAAACGGACCTGTAAAGGAACATGATTGACAAAAATGTGACTTCTCGATACTGTAACGTCAGTTTTATCATAGGACGGCAAATGTTTTTTTGGCGTACCGATTCATTCTTGGACAGATTCTGCTGACCCGACAAAACCACTTCTTGTGGTGCTATTGAGACGAGTCCGCCCGGACAATAGCTTATGGCCCGCACGTTACCGACTTTCTGTATATCCCACCAATTGGCATGATATGCAGGCCAGTAGAATAATTTATTAGGTGTCCCTATCAGGATCACCAATGGAACAAATAATGTTCAAAGAACTGAAAGAAATAAACTCACACCCAAAACCATTCCAATTCTATACAGTTGATGAATTGTGGGCAAATGAGCATACATCAAAACAGATGCTCGAATATCACTTAAATGAAGCAATTGATGTCTCTTCTCGAAACAAGGGCTTTATTGAACGTTCTGCGAAGTGGATTGTTACTCACTATTCGCTATTGTTGCAAAAAAAATATAATTAAAACAAATTGGTAATAATGTAATTCAGCGGATGGCGTTATCTCTGGCAGTGCTGACGCGGCAAGTTCATTGGCGCTATCGCTGATCACGACGTTAGCCACCAAACAAATAATTACTGCGGAGAACACCATGCATTTAGGATTTATTGGACTGGGACATCTTGGTAAAGCAATTGCTGAACGACTTTTAGACTGCGGCCATTCGCTTACGGTTTGGAACAGAACATCATCCAAAACTGAAGGGATGAAAGCCGAGACAGTCTCTTCTCCACGGGCGGTAACTGAGAAAGCCGAAATTATTTTTATCTGTCTGTTTGACAGTGCTGCGGTTCATTCTATATTCAGCCAGGAAGATGGACTTCTGGCTGGCGATGTCTCCGGGAAAATTATCGTTGATCTCTCCACAAACCACTTCAAAGAAGTGCCACACTTCCATGCGCTTTGTAAAGATGTCGGTGCAATTTATCTCGAAGCACCTGTCTTGGGCAGTATCGTTCCTGCAGCGCAGGGGGCTCTTACTGTTTTAATTAGCGGGGATGAAACCGGCTATGATAAAGTCAGGCTAGTTCTGGAAAACATTGGCAAACATCTTTTTTATCTCAAGGAACCAGGTCTTGCCACCAAGATGAAACTCATCAACAACCTCGCGCTGGGGAGCTTTATGGCTACTATTGCAGAAGCTCTGTCGCTCGGAGAAACAGTCGGCATTGCAAAGGAAAAAATCCTGGATATTTTAGCTGTGGGTGGCGGCAACTCGCTGGTGCTGAATGCCAAGAGGAATAAATTGCTCCAAGAAGATTTCTCAACCCACTTTTCAAGTGCCTTAATCTACAAGGATCTCCATTGTCTCCAGGACCTAGCGTATGATGAGAAAAAAACACTGTTTACCGGCGCTGTGATCAAAGAACTTTACGCGAGGACATTTGAAGAAGGCATAGACCAGGAAGACTTTTCAGCAATATATAAATTGTTCAAAAAAGGCTAGCAAACGCTTAGCGAGGGACGCGGGAAACATATGCGGCGCTCAGCGAGTTCAATGGCCGCACCCCTCAAGCGTAGCTTAAGCCTCTCATCAAAGGATGCGCTATAAAGGACGAATCACCACTTGGGAAGACGACAAAGGAGCTATTAACATCAATACTCCCAATCTAACTCAATAATCAATCTTCCAGACCGTTTGATACTAATTGCTTATCGCCGAATAGTTCACGTCGATTTTTTCGATTTTGCTTTTGTTGGTACATCAGCATATCAGCTTCGCATATCAATTCATCTGCCGAGCAGGGAGACTCAGGAGAATACTTTGCAATTCCGACACTTAATGATAAATTATAACTTGTTTCACTTGTTTTGTTCCATTGCATTATGTTTGCTTCGAGCCTTTCCTGTATCAGAGCTGAATCCCCTAATCCATGAAGTTGGGTGACTAAAACAGCAAATTCATCACCACCAAAACGTCCAATAACAGTTTCATCAAGACGTCCTATAAAATCAGAACCTCGAAAAGTGTTATTCAAAATTTTTGCCGTTTCTCTTAGCGCCTCATCTCCAATGTCGTGACCAAACATATCATTTATCTGTTTGAAGTCGTTTAGATCTATAAAAATTAACAATGCTGGTCTGTTGCCTCTATTTATGACCATTAGCTGTTTGTCTAATTGCCTTAAAAATCCTCTTCTATTTAAAACACCAGTTAACTCATCTGTTACGGATAACTTTTGAAATTTCTCCTTTGATCTTTTTAACTCTGACATGTTTTTATATGCGAGATAAGAGCTGAAAAGTCCACCTGATAAAAGCAAAAGGATGATCGGTGCCATAATCTTTTGCTCGTTATTCTTTAATCTCTCAAGAGATTGTTTTATTGCTGTAATATCATAATAAATTTCAAAAGCCCCTATCGGAATGTTTTCACGTTTTATTGGAACGTAAGTTTCTATAAAATAATGATTTTTTTGGGAAAGATTTTCCCCATCATTGATATTTTTAATATCAATATGACTTCTCATCTTATTGTCTTCGAACATTTCTGGGAAAAAATTCTTTTTTGTATGATTTCCAATATCAGCCATATCAGTGGAATAAACAATCATACCCTCTGCTGTAAAAATTTTAACTTTCCAGAAACCATTTGTTTCCATTATGTGCTTAACATCATTAATGAAATGAATAGGCAATTGAGTGGTAAGTGATATTGGATTTACAATATTGTTCTTCTCAATCATTTTACTGCCGATACCCTTTAATATTTCTTCGGCACGAAAAATCAAAAACGAATCATATGCTGGAAACAGTATGTATTTGGAGTAAACTGGCAACAAAAGAACTATGAATATTGAGCTTATGGTTATAACACCAAGTATTTTTTGTCTAAACATTAGTATTGCTTCCTGGTTGTCTGGAGTTGTACCGATGATCCTTTGAATCGTCTGGAAACGTTGAGAAACTGGTTGGGCCCGTGTAGATCTGCTGTTCAAACGTGGCACTAGAAAGGCTCGACAGGGCCATCAAGAACTGACAGGCCTGAATGTCATGCCCGATTGTGGGAGTTACAGAAAGACGGGTATACTCTGGGGCTAGAATGGGTTACGGTAATTGCTGGCGTCATAGTATCGGCGAGCTATTTTCTTGTCAATCAGGTTTTCTGATATGTCGTATATTATACGTTATAAAAACAGCGCACTAGCAATTTGAGCTTTTTACCGTCCATTAATCCGCCAGCAGATATTTTTTCTTGCACGCTTCATTTTTACCTGGAACAACGTTGCACCTCTGGATTCAAGCCTCCGCGAATGCTTAACGTGCTCTTGAGGGACGCCCCCTTGGAACAGTTTTTTTTGGCAAGAACTTTTGGCATAGCCGGTGGTTCTTTTGGGATCGTAATAATTGGCCCATTTGGTCAGAATACGCAGTTGGATTTGAAGTCGTGCCTCGAAGCTATCACCAAGATGCTGATAGCTCGTCCGATTTTGGGGAGGGTGTTTCGATGATCACAACATGACAATGAAATGTCGCTACGATTTGCAGAAAGGCAGCGCAGAAATAATTAGCACCGATACCGCCAACGTAGAGATGAACAAGGATTGGGAAGATTTGATTTTAACTGCCTGATGTCTGGTAGAGTTTATGGGGGCTTATTTTGTCATGGAGCAGGACAAGAGCCACTCAGGCCCCACACCAGCAATGAATCACATGAGGCTTTTATGATGTGCCATGAGTTCAGCGCCAAGTTGAAACTAACTGTCGGCTGACCAGAAATAAATACTCAATCACTAGCCTCTTGCTTCGATAAGGGGCTTTTTTGTTTATGGGGGAGGTGGAGGAATCGAAAACGAGTCAATATGTGTGGGGCTTGATTTTCAGACAACAAAAAAGGCTTTCAAGGGGTATCCCTCAAAAGCCTTGTATTTGTAAGTGGTAGCGGGGACAGGATTCGAACCTGTGACCTTCGGGTTATGAGCCCAAAAACTTTTATTTCCTTCATTTTGCCTAGTTTGCCATTGGCCCTTACAAACGTTGACATTTAAGGCTTTACCACTTCTCTTGACTTACTTCAAATTACCCTGTATTATACCTCATGTGCGGGGAATAGTGCGGGGAATGAAAATCAAGGGAGGGCCTACCAATGGCTGCAAAGCAGAGATTCAAGACCGATTATCCTGGCGTTTTTTACATTTTAGGGGAGTCTCAAGTCTCCAAGAAGGCTGAAAAAATCTATTACATCCGTTTCCGCAAGGATGGCAAAGAGACAGAAGAAAAGGCCGGTCGGCAATTTCAGGACAACATGACCCCGGCCAAGGCCAACACCCTGCGCGCTGAAAAGATCAAAGGTGCAAAGCTCACCAACCAAGGCAAACGGGCAGAAGTTGAAGCTCAAAAGGAAGCCGAACAAAGCAGGTGGACGGTTAAACGGCTTTGGTCCGAATACAAGAACACCAAGTCAAACCTGAAAGGCATCATCACAGACGAAAATCGTTTTCAGCTTTACCTCTCTTCTCCCTTCGGGGATAAACTCCCCTCAGAACTTGCGGCGCTTGACATTCACCGGCTGCGCATTTCCCTCCTCAAAAAGAAATCCCCCGGCACTGTCAAGAATGTCTTGGAACTCCTACGGCGGATTATCAATTTTGCCAAAAAAAATAATCTCTGTGAAGGGATCAACTTCATAATTGAGATGCCCGAGGTTGATAATGAGCGAACAGAAGACTTGTCGCCGGATCAACTATCTTCCCTCCTTAAAGCCCTAGATGAGTCTACAGACAGTATTGCATCGAACATTATGAGAATGGCCCTCTTTACCGGCATGCGGCGCGGCGAATTGTTTAAGCTTCAATGGGATGATATTGATTTTGACCGGGGCTTTATCTTCCTTCGGGACCCGAAGGGTAACAAGGGACAAAAAATACCGTTGAATGATGGGGCAAGACAGACGCTGGCCAGGATGCCAAAGACAAGCAAGTATGTGTTTCCCGGCAAGGGTGGCGCTCAGAGAGTGGATATCAATAAGGCAGTCAACAGGATCAAGAAAGCGGCTGGTCTTCCTGATGACTTCCGACCTCTTCATGGCCTTCGCCACACCTATGCATCTATGCTGGCTAGCAGCGGCAAGGTAGATATTTTTACTCTCCAAAAACTTATGACGCATAAATCACCGGCGATGACGCAACGGTATGCCCATTTGAGAGATGATGCCTTGAGACAGGCTTCCGACGTTGCCGGGGATATTATCAGCGAGGCGATGAAGCAGGACCGACAGAAGATAGTCACTATCAAATAACCATTTTTCAGACCGGATAGGTTGATCCCCGAAAGGCCGCTTCCTTGGCTGCTTGCCGGTCTGATTCTTCACCAAGGTCAACCATAAGGAGGTTGAATATGGCATTACCGGGCAAGCTGTGGAAGCTAAAAGAATGGCTGACTGTACCGGAAGCGGCCCGGCATCTGTCAATCATGTTCGGCGAAGAGGTCAACGAAACCGACGTTCTGCGGCTGGCTTTGGATGGTCACTTGAAACTGTCCATAAACTTCGTGAATGGCACCTCGGCCAGACGTGGCGGTAATTTTCTTCCCTTTGACGAATGGGAAAAAGAATTTAGGAGCAATAATTTATGGGACGATCTGAAACCAATTGAATTAAAGGATAAAAAAATTGGATGCTATTTCCCAGGGTATGATGGAGTTATTGTCCATCCTGATGCGCCAACAGTAACAGATTCAACCAATTACTTTATGCAACCAGAAGCATTGAAGAATGATTACTTGAACAAGTGTTCCCCTGACCAGAAAACAGCAATTCTGGATGCAGCTATTGATGCGTTCGTAGGTTTTGCAAAGATGCAAGCGGAAAAATTCGGAGGAAAAGTCCCTCCTAGCTTCGATTCTTTCCGAGGGGAAGTTATATCCATAAGAGATGTTTGGGATATACCCATGCTAGGTACTGAGCTTATAGACATAGAACACAAATATCAGCAGCTAACTGGTGGCCCAGAAGTGACACTGTGCTGCATGGATGGTCCTGTTGTTGAAGGAAAAAATGGTGAGTTATACCAACTTCAGGAAAGTATGGACGACAACGAATACCAAAGTGGTTCCAAAGCTCAACTGCGAAAGATTAAGGAAAATATAGCGATTAATAAGATAAAAAAATCGAAGGCAGAAGAATTGCTGAAACAGCACAAGCAAGACCGTGAAAAATACCTGAAGGCAAGGGATTCAAAAAAACACTCAGACGACTACTATCCGGCAGGTGGCCTTCCTGAAGATGGCGTTCTGGTAGTACGTACTTCAGCCTTGACCGACTTGCAGGTACGTCTCGAAAAAGAGAGTGAGGCGGAGGCCAACGGCAAGGCCACGGTTAAAGATGGCATTGGCAACAAAGAACGCGGAACTTGGTTGAAAATCATTTATCTGCTGGCGGATAAATTGGCTGATACGAACCGGACAGCTTACTTGAAAAACGATGGCACATTTAACCTCTCAAAATTTGAAGAAGTATTGAAAGATCAGGCCGCCGACCTTTTGGGCAACGATGCCAGGATGGGAAACATCGGCCATGGCCTGTCAAACGATAATCTGAAAAAAATATTTGATGAGGCAAAAAAACTTTTCTAAAAATTAAAGATAGTTAGCCAGCTATCAATTCTAGGTAGAATCTCATTTTTCTACCTAGAAACATCATTGCCAACTCTTTCGTATTGTAACCCCATCTCCCACAAGGAATGGGGTTTTTTATTTTCTTTCTCACAATATGGAGGATTTAACGATGACAGAAAATCGATGGATCAGCGAAAAAGAAGTTTCAGAGATGACAGGCAGAGCGTTGCCGACCCTGCGGAATGACCGCTTCCTCGGCCGTGGCCTTCCCTATACAAAGATGGGAAAGTCCGTTCGGTATCTCATTGCCGATGTTGTGGCATACATGGAGGCGCGGCGGGTTTCGACCTCAGACGCTCCAGCGCGATAAGGGGGAGGCCATGGCCAAAACGGTAAACCCCCTTGATGACCTTCGCCTAATTGCCGGGGCAATGATCATTGCCAGCCAAGCTATGACATTGCGCCGGATGGGGTTCGATAGCGTTTGCACAATGAACCTGATTGCCACTCAGTGCGGCAGGATGTTCAAGGTTGGGTGTTATCGGCGGATTACTGAGGGTAAGCCAAAATGAGTTCAGGGGTTTACTTGGAACCAGAGCTTTTGGATTCGGCGGCCTTCAAAGGATTGGGCAAATGGGAATGGAAAGTCTACCTCAGGTTTCTACAAAAACGGATCATTTCCAAGCCCAAAACGACCAAGAACCGGGCGGCAGAGAAGATCGTCGTCAATAATGGTGGGATTATTTTCACCTACGGCGAGGCCGAGAAAATGGGCATTCCCCGGCGTGAATTTCGGGACAGCCTTGATGGGCTGATCAAACTTGGCCTTATCGACATCAATAAGTTGGGAAGCGGCGGTTGGCAACGAGACGCGACCACCTATTTTATTTCTGAGCGGTGGAAACGCTGGGGACGGCCAGATTTTCAGGAGACCCCTAATCCGAGACAGCGCAACACGAAACAGGGGCAAGGCTGGGCCATGGTGAACTCCATGAAAAAACAAAAGTCGGTGACAAAATTGACACCTATAAAGCCTGTTTCGAGTGACAAAAATGACACTCCATCAGTCAAACAAGACACGTTTCGAATGGCAGATTTGTCACTCGAAAAAATAAAGAAAAAAAGCTATGTCGCTGAAAATGCAAATCAAATGTCGATTTTTGCCGTGCTGGGTTTCGAGTGACAAATATGTCACCATCTTAAAGAATACCACACAGTGTGTGGCCTGGGGCTGTGTCCCTGACTCAGGTCCTGACCGGCAATGTATTTTTGCTCATGATAAAATTTCACCTATGGACTGAGTGAGCTAAGCAATGAAAAAACGGCACCCGAACCCCGGCCTCGTTAAAATCCACCGTAGCTACACGGTAGAAGAGATCGCCGATTTATTCGGTATTCATAAAAATACCGTGCGCGGATGGGTAAAGGCTGGACTTGCAACCAGCGATGACAAACGCCCCATGCTGATTCTGGGTCATGTCCTTGTGGCATTTCTTCAGGCTCGCCGGGGGAAAAACAAGCAGACCTGCAAACCAGGGGAACTCTATTGCGTCCGGTGCCGATCCCCAAAATTTCCAGCGGGTGGCATGGCGGACTTTTCACCCGTCACCGGGAAGGTTGGGAACCTGACAGCGATTTGCCCGGACTGCGATAAAATGATGAACCGGCGCGTCAGCTTGGCCAACCTAGGGCGAGTTCATGAAAATATGGACTTCAGTATTCCGCAAGCACTGGAACATATAGTTGAGAGTAACAAACCCACCGTGAACAGTGACTTGAGATAGGGGACAGAAACCATGAAAAAACACAGTGCAGATAATGAACGGATCAAGCGCAAGTATTTTGCCTTTTTGAAGGAAGCCAAGCGCCATAGCGAGCCGACTGTCGATGCGGCGGCGAAGGCTCTGAATCGGTTTGAGGTTTTCACCAAATACCGTGATTTCAAGCTATTCAACACCCAACAGGCGATTGCTTTCAAGAAGCATCTTGCCGAGCAAAAGGGGCAGCAGTCCGGGGAGAAATTGAGCAAGGCGACCCTTTATGCAACACTCACCCAACTGAAACGATTCTTCCAGTGGCTTTCGGATAAACCAGGCTTCAAGTCACGTTTGCAGTATTCCGATGCTGAGTATTTCAATTTGTCTGACAAGGACACGCGGGTAGCTACGGCCCAACGGGAACAAAGAGTGGCAACCTTGGAACAGATCAAGCACGTCATCAAGACGATGCCGTCCGACACTGATATTGAGCGCCGTAACCGCGCCCTGGTGGCATTCACGCTGCTGACAGGGGCCAGAGACAGCGCCATTGCTTCGATGAAGCTAAAGCATGTTGATCTGATCTCGGATAGCGTCAATCAGGATGCACGGGAAGTTAAGACGAAATTCAGCAAAACCTTCAACACCTTTTTCTTTCCGGTGGGCGAAGAAGTACGTGAAATTCTGGCTGAGTGGGTGTCATATCTCCGTATTGAAAGGCTATGGGGCAATGATGATCCCTTATTCCCAAAGACGCAAATTGTGTTGGGAACTACTCGCCAATTTGAAGCGGCAGGGCTGGCACGGGATCACTGGAGCAATGCCACGCCCATCCGTAAAATATTTAGTGAGGCCTTTGAAAATGCTGGACTGCCATATTTCAACCCACATAGTTTCAGAAATACCCTTGTTCAACTTGGCCAAAATGTCTGTAAGACCCCTGAAGATTTCAAGGCATGGAGCCAGAACCTCGGGCATGAGAAAGTTTTGACGACTTTTACGAGTTACGGCGGGGTTGCGTGTCAACGCCAGGGGGAAATAATCCGGGGCTTGGCGGCACCACAACAGGCCATGCAACCGGATATCTACGACATCGCAGAGGCAGTGTTCAAAAGATTTAGCGAGTCTGGTGTTGACATGGCTAGACCGACGGGCCTGCCATAAATGTTCAAATAATATGCAGTGTAAAACGATTCCATTTCTGCTATATACTTTTAATTTTGGCATTTTGTTTTTACTCGTTGAAATTACGCAAATTTTACAGAGATATTGAAAGGTTATGGTGACCGAGGCGGATGCTCGAATAGTGATTGACCAGCTTCTTAAAGATGCTGGCTGGGAGATCACAAATAAGGCGCAGGTTTCGACCGAAGAGTTTTCGGCGAACGGTAGAGCGGATTATGTCCTCAAAGACACCCGCACGCGCCCTATCGCAGTCATCGAAGCAAAACGCTTTTCAAAAGACCCATACGATGCCAAAGAGCAAGCCAAGGCCTATGCTCTTTCTTTTTCTGTGCCCTTTGTTATCCTGAGCAACGGGCAGGAGCACTATTTCTGGGACTATAACGACAGTGATGCGCGTCCCATCCTTGGTATGCCTTCCCAAGCTGATCTTCAACGGCGCGCAAATCTGAAAAATCATAGAAGGGGATCACTTACTGAATCTTTACAAGCTGTCGCCTATCCCACCCGTTTCATGTTCAAGGGGGAGGAAATTGAGTCCAGACCCTACCAGATTGAATGTCTGAAAAAGGCGGATCAGGCAATGATAGCGGGCCGACGTCGGATGCTCTTTGAAATGGCAACGGGCACCGGCAAGACACTGACCATTGCCATGTTGATGAAACGATGGCTGAAGGCTGCCACAATCTCCCGCATCCTTTTTCTGGCTGACCGTATTGAGTTGGCAAAGCAGGCAAAGGAAACCTTTGACGATTTTTTACGCGACTGGCCCTCTTCGCTTCTTTATGGCGGCAAACGGAGCCTGGATGGTCAAATCGTTGTCGGCACCCTGGATACAATTGCCGGGCAGCTTGGCGCAGGAGGTTTCGGTCATGCCTATTTTGATCTTGTCATCACAGATGAATGTCACCGGTCGATTTACAACACGCACCGCGCCACGCTGGGCCACTTCGATGCAATTCAAATTGGATTGTCGGCCACCCCAAATCCTGGCGAGTTGCGGTGGATAAGCGAGCACGAGAGACAGCTAGTAAAAAGTACCTATCTGTTTTTCGATTGCTGGGACTCCGCCAGACAGGAAGGGACACCGACCTTTTCATATCCGATTCAAGATGCAATCAATGACGAATTTCTTAGCAAATATCGGATTTATCAAGCTGAAAGCGTTTTGACTTTCGATGGTGCTGAATGGGAAGGAGATGAAATAAAGCCCGGTGAATGGGGTAGAAGAGCAGAATCTGAAGACCGCCTTATCACCATCATACAGGAATATTTCAGCGCCGATGAAGAACGCGCTCTTGAACGGCCCCGCAAGACCATTGTTTTTGCAGTTTCCGAAAGGCAGGCATCTATCCTGACCCGGCTTTTCAATTCTCTTCTTTCCGATAAAGCCTGCTTGAGAATTGCGCAACAGATTAACCGGTCTCCAACGCAGGTACGTCAGGAATTTGCAAAGAAAATCACCTGTTATTCAAACAATAACAACCCTCGCCCTTTCATTGATCAGTTTAAATATGACCCTTTGCCGCTTATTGCCGTGTCCGTTGATATGCTTGACACCGGCTATGATCATAAAGAGGTGGAAAATCTGATCATGCTGCGCCCAACTAAATCAGCGATTAAATATGCTCAGATGCGCGGTAGGGGTAGCCGTCTTTGCCCGAGGATCGGCAAGAAAGACTTTGTAATTTATGATTTTGTCGGCAACACCGAAAAATTTAATGATCCTGGTGAAAAATATCACAAGCCGAAAGAGACTGGCCCCCGTCCCGGCCCTAAGCCGCCACCAGAACCACCGGGAGGAGAAGGCCCCATCGGCCCTGAACCGCCCCCCCCACCCCCCCCACCGCCCGGCGAATTTGTTACAATTCCCGCAGGCTCCCTTGAGGATGAAATACGGAAACGCGAAATACTTATTGTCTGGCCGGAAGGTCTGGCCATTGACCGCGTTACCTATCGGGAAAAGTGGTCTGAAAAAATCGTTGAACTGAAGCAAAAGGATTCGGAAATCGAAAAAATTTTTCGTGGTGAGGAATTGTCGGAACAAGAATGGGAAGACTTGGCAAGCCGTCTCAATGCCCCGGAATACTATTTTGACGAAAAAAGCTTGTGCCGTGCCTTTGAGCAACCAAGCGGTTCTTTATCCGATTTCATCCGGGCAGCCCTTGGGCTTTTTAAGTTCCCGACCAGGGAAGAACGAATCGAAAAGGCCTTCAATACATGGGTGGCCGAGCACTCAAGCAGCATCAACCCCGCCCAGGCCCAAATGTTGCGGTTACTGAAAGCCAGGGCTATTGTTGGTGAAGAGATAGAAATGCGGATGTTCAGCCAACCGCCTTTCTCTCTCTGGGGCGGTAGGGTGCGCATGGAACAGCTTTTCGGTAAAGACCAACTTATCCAGATCGTCGATGAATTGAACGGTCTATTGGCGGCATAATCAAATAATGGACAATGGCAATCTGCAAAACACACTGAAACGACTCTGCAAGGTAATGTGGGACAATAATGTTTCCAACCCCATCACCTATGTAACCCAGATATCCTATCTTCTTTTTTTGAAGATGCTTGAGGAAATGGATGTTGACCAGAAGGCGGTCGGCAATGGCAATTACCGGAGTTTACTCGGCACGTTCAATGTCAATGGACAGGACATTGACTATGGCGAATTGCGTTGGAGCCACCTGACTTCAAATCCGGACAACGAAAAAATGTTGCGCATTCTGCGTGACACACTTCCGCAGCTTGCCTTTCATCCAAATCTTTCTGCTGGGGCGAAAGCCATATTTCAAAATGCCTCTATAGTCATCCCCAATGGTGCGGCACTACGAAGCGCGGTTGACATCATTGACCCCATATCATTCCTGGCCGAAGATGCTGACGTGAAAGGCGATCTCTTTGAGCTTTTGGTCAATGACCTTGGCAGTCAGAAGAAAGCAGCGCAGTTCCGTACCCCCCGGCACCTGGTTCGGATCATCGTGCAAATGGTTGATCCTCAAATCGGTCAGACGGTTTGTGATTCAGCTTGCGGAAGTGGCGGTTTTCTTATCGAGGCCTATAATCATATTATCCTGCATAACACGAGCCCCGAATTTGTCCGGGAAAGAATCGGACCTGATGGCCTGCCGGTAAAGCGGGGGATTGGCGACAAATTGACTGGTGCACAGTGGGGGTTCCTTCAGAAAGGCGCTATACACGGCTTTGAAAGTGACCAGGATATTATCCGCATGGCGGCTATGAATGCGGTTTTGCACCAGTTTGACCAATCGCCTTTAGTCTGCCGGGACTCTGTCTGCGGCAGCGAAGACAAATGGGACGAAGTGCAGTTTGATTACATTCTTGAGAACCCACCCTTTTCCGGTTCCCGAGGGGACGCCAAACGTTCATTGCGTATTGAAAAGGGTGATAAGTATGTATTGTTTCTGGCCGGTGCCCTCCGCAGCCTGCGTCCGGGTGGGACTGCCGGGATCATTTTTCCCAATGGTGTTTTGTTCGGCGACTCCAGCAGCCATGTCACTGTAAAACAACGATTGCTGAATGAATTTGACTTACAAGCCGTGGTCATGCTGCCAAAAGGCATGTTTGAGCCCTACACTCCGAATTCTACCTGTTTCCTGATCTTTAGGAATACAGGAAGGCCGACGGAAAACGTCTGGTTTTACCGGGTGACAGGTGACGGCTCTTCCTTGAAAAAGTCGCGGAAATTCAGCCCCCACTTCCAAAACGATTTTCCCGATCTTCTTGCCATGTGGCCCAGCCGGAAGACGGAAGAAGGCCGGGCCTGGCTGGTTCCAGTTCAGAAAATTATTGATAGCAATTACAATTTGACTCTATCCGGCTTAGGTCTTATTGAACCGGATAAGGTAGATCACCCCGAACCGGAAGAACTTCTTGAATCCATTGCTATTAAAGAAAAACGTATCCTTTCGATTATCGAAGAAATGCGTCTTTTGCTTAACGGGGAGAATGTGGAATGAGTGCGACACTTGTTCCGGAAGGTTGGGTTAAAGAAACATTCTGTAAGGCCGTCACAAGGTTAAAAAATAATACTGGAAAGTTAAAGGCTTCAAAGTATCTACAAGATGGTCAGCTTCCGGTGGTTGATCAGGGGCAATCACTTATTGTTGGTTATTCTAACGACAAAAGTAGTTCCTTTAAAGGACCTTATCCTGTAATTGTATTTGGCGATCATACACGCAATGTGAAATTTATAGATTTTGAGTTTGTTGTTGGGGCTGATGGGGTTGTTTTGTTGCGACCAACTGATGAAACAAAGCTTGATTCATCTTTTTTGTTCTATTGGTTAAAGTACGTACCATTGCATAATTTGGGATACAGTAGACACTATAAGCTTCTAAAAGAAAAGAGCATCATTTTCCCAGAAGATGTTACAGTGCAACGCAGAATAGTGGAACTGATAGGAAAATTAACCATTCGCGCCGATGATGCGCTGAGAGTATCTGCCGAACGTGAAATAGAGCTGGACACTTTGCTGCAGTCACTTTACAGCCGAATGATAGAGGAGTCTGATTGGAAGCCTTTAGGAAAAGTGGCCTCATTGGTGCGCAGGGCAATCAGTACCAAATCTAATGAATCATATGAAGAAATGGGGGTGCGCAGTTTTGGGAAAGGGACATTCGTAAAGCCAGTCCTGACCGGTAAGCAGCTTGGCAATAAACGCATATACCGTATCCATGAAGGTGATCTTGTATTCAATAATGTTTTTGCCTGGGAACGAGCAATTGCGGTCGCCAAGGCAGAAGATCATGGCCGGGTCGGTTCCCATAGATTTATTACTTACGTGCCTCATGAAAAAAAAGCGACATCTGAATTTCTCTGTCACCATTTTTTGAGTAAGCATGGCATAGAGGATATTCGGGCGGCCTCTCCCGGTTCTGCTGGAAGGAACCGCACACTTGGCCTGAAGAAATTAGAAAAAATAAAGGTGCCTGTTCCAGACTACGATGAGCAAAAACGCTTCGCAGAGATAGCAAGGCGTCGGCAGCTTATTCAGTATAAAACTACCGAAATAGCAGAGGAGGTGAAGGCTTTCTCTGCCGCATTAATCGCAAAGGCTTTTCGTGGTGAGTTGTAATGGCCGTCATACAGGTGCCGACCATCAATGACCATGCGCAGGATTTTGACCGGCTTTTTGACCTCTGGAACCGAGTGAATGGCGACTCCCTTGAGGTTGTTTTTGACTTTTCTTCTTGCAATTTCATAAGACAAAACGGGGTGGCTTTTCTAGGCGGGTTAGCTCGGCTAATCCAATATCGCCAAGGCCGCGTAGACTTCAAATGGGGGACATTGCAACGAAATATCTTTACAAATCTTGCCCAAAATGGTTTTTTGGCCGCCTTCGGTTTTCCTAAATCTGCTTGGCTCGGAAACTCAATCCCCTATCGTGAAGATTCTTTCCAAGATAAAGACGCAGTAATAAATTATCTCAAAACGAGATGGATTGGTCATAAATGGGTCCAGGCTCATATAAGTGAAAGGCTGCAAGACTCGATGATTGGGAAGGTCTGGGAGATTTATGCCAATGCATTCGAGCATGGGCAGTCTCCAACAGGCGTGTTCAGTTGTGGTCAGTACTATCCAGACCAACAAGAATTAAAGCTGACGGTTGTTGACTTCGGGATCGGAATTCCCGCCAAGGTCCGTTTACATTTTAGACATGACCCACGAGCCCTGCATATCTCTGCTTCAAACTGCCTACAATGGGCATTTAAGCGCGGACACTCGACCGGGACTGAAGGGATTAGCCGGGGAGTTGGGCTTGATCTATTGAAAGAGTTTGTTAAAATTAATAAGGGTGGGCTTGATCTGTTCAGCCATGAAGGTTGTGCTCGGGTCGATGAAAAAATCGACATGGTTGCAAACAGAACCTCCTTTTTTGAGGGGACGCTTGTCAATATAACTTTGAAATGTGATGAATCTTTTTATCACTTTTCCGATGAGACTGTTGAAGGGCCGCTTTTTTAGGTTAAAAAGGGAACAGCGTGAAGATAATAATAATTAATGAAAAGATTGGGGCGAATTGTATCACTCTTGAGGATGGGCAACAGATTTATGATGCCATATATCCCGAGTTGAGCGCAGGCAAGCCGGTAGAACTTGACTTTGATAAGGTGAAAATTTTTGCATCGCCTTTTTTTAATTCTGCTATCGGACGTCTGCTCAAGGATATTGAACCTGATGCCCTGAACCGGCTGCTTGTATTTAAAAACCTGAACCCTGACGGTATGGTTGTATTAAAACGGGTTATTGAAAACTCGAAACAGTATTATAGCAATGAAAATACCCGTAAGACTATTGATGAAATTTTACTAGCACAGGGTGAGGATCAATAATGTCAGTCAACTACACTGTCCAGGCGAATGTTATTGATATCCGGCATGATACACCAAAGCCTGAAGATGTATTTCTGGTTGACACTAATGTTTGGTATTGGATGACGTATACCAAGGCCAGCCAAACCGCTCGCCCGTATCAGATTAGGGATTATCCTTCTTATATCGGTAGAGCCCTTTCTACAAGGAGTCAGCTTTGCAAATGTGGTCTGTCTTTAGAAGAGTTGTCTCATCGTATAGAAAAGACGGAGTATGATATTTTTGCCCGTACTCAAAGCACAATACGGCCAAAGGAATACCGGCACAATTTTCCGGCGGAACGCCTTAGTGTAGTAACAGAGATTCAGGCTGCTTGGGGTCAAGTAAAATCAATGGCCAAAGCGGTAGATGTCACCATCGACATGGATTCAACGGACAGAGCGTTAACAAGGATGGCAAGTGATCCACTTGACGGGTATGACCTGTTTATTCTTGAGGCGCTTTCACAGGCCGGCATTGTCAACGTGATAACTGATGACGGCGATTATGCCATTATTCCTGGCATACAGCTATTTACTGCGAATAACAATGTAATTGAGTCCGCAAGAAAACAAGGCAGGCTGATCGGAAGGTAGTCGGCAGAAAGACGCACTGTCCATTTGCCGCTATTTCCTTTGGAAGGGGTTTGAGCGGTACTGAAGCGTTGAAGGATAGGGGTTATAGTTGCCCATCTCGGTAGGTGCACAGAGGACCGCCGGGCAAACAACACCCGTGCTAGAGGTACTTCACGGAGTCCAGCCAGCCTCCCCCGCCCTAAAAAAGCCCACCCCCTAGCTGTAGTTATCCAGTGCAGCGTTGGCCCTTTGCATTCAGGTTTCATCGACCACCAACGCCAGAGCTAGCAGGGGGCGGGCTTCGGGCGTAGTCGCTGGGCATAGATGCGCGTTTGTGTTTTTGGAAGGTACTTTACGTCGGACAAACGGCAAGCGGCTTCCAGTCGCCCTTTAAATTCATCGGTACGGCGCTGTCCCACGCCAACTTCATCAGAAGGCGGTGTCTGTCATGCCTTTTGCACGAATGTTCCGGGTAGAGGGCACCCCGCATAATTCCGCATTATGTTTAATGTGACACGGCACCCATTCAAACATAATGCGGAAATTATGCGATATCGCAAAAGTCACGCCATCCACCGCCTAACAGTGCACATCAAGGCATCTCCGTCCTTCGTGGGTCATTCCGCTGTCATGGTGTTTGCCGTGGTCGCGGCTTACCCGTGTACGGCTGGGACTCCACGCCCCGCAACCACCACGCCAGCTATCAGCGGTTCGGGCGTCGGGGCTCTATCCACGGCAAACAGTTTGAACAGAGCCGAAGCAACGGCACCCTTGCGTGGTTCAGCGCAGGCCAGGATTCGGCTCTCATCAAGTTACCGGCCCAAAGAAGTGGCCGCTCCGCTCTGCGCAGGTTCTCCCGCATCTCTTCCCCGCCTCCAGCGCCGAAATACTGGCGCACCCTCAGCCGTTCTGCCGAGTGGCCGTTAGCTGCACCTCTGGCCCGTTTCGCCACGCTGTTCGCACCCGCCAAATTCACACGGTGAAGCATTGTGTGAATTCTGACCGGGTACTCTCAGAGTGGCCAGCCCTTTGTTTCATTGCGCTGGGTTGGCGTCCTGATCTTGTCGGCCGAGTCCATGGTTAGCGCTAACGGCAAAAAAAAAGCCCGCTTCCCCTTTTTAAGAGGGGCGGGCTTTTGCCAAGAGCGGGGCAACGATGCCCAAGTTTCAAAACACGGGGAATTTTTTTAAGGCGAGTACCGGGTGCAATGACGATGGCCGGGCTGAAAGGGATAGTCGTCATCGGGGCAAGATTTTCTTTTCTGAATTGCGGGGAACAAGACCGGGTGCGGGGAATAGCGCGGGGAATGATGTTCTTGGGCACAAAAAAAGGGATTCAGATATTCTCTGAATCCCTTGTATTTGTAAGTGGTAGCGGGGACAGGATTCGAACCTGTGACCTTCGGGTTATGAGCCCGACGAGCTACCGGGCTGCTCCACCCCGCGTCACGATTCGCACACTATAGCCGTTCGGCAGGAGAAGTCAAGGGTTAAGGTTGTTGGGTGATGATATTTTGTAAACGTCTGTAAACATCTTCTGGGAACTTTACGAGTCGTCCCGCGCGGTTGACTACGGCGTGAACAGTGAAGCCCTTGACTAGAAGTTTCTGGTCGGACTCCCTGAAAATCGTGTAGTTGAATTTGCAGGAGACAGACTTCAGTTCTACGAGCGCCGTGCGGATGTTTAACAGGTCGTCATAAGCAGCAGAGGCTTTGTAGCGGAGGTAGGACTCGACTACCGGCATGATGAATCCCTGGTCCTCAAGGTCGCGATAGGTGCAACAGCGATCTCTCATCAGTTCGGTGCGACCGTGCTCGAAGTAGCGGAGGTAGTTGGCGTAGTATACGACACCACCAGAATCGGTGTCGCCGTACAGTACTCGCCATTGGCACTGATGTGCTGTCTCCGGGGTCTCGATTTTTCCAGGTTTCATCGGGCGTCTGGCAGGTGCAGCAAGGCCTTGAAGAACTCTTCGCCACTGTTGAGGCACGAGCCTGAGTCATTGGCGTTTTGTTCGCTGTAGTTCAGGTTGCTCCCCGGAAGTTCGCTGGTCGAGTCGAAGAGGATAATAGGTACCGGGTGAGCGGCATGGGTTTTAAGCGCGATGGGGGTGTAGTGGTCGCAGGTGATGGCGAGTCGGAAATCGGTTCCTGCCAGGCCTGCGATAATGGGCCTGACAATCAGCGCATCGAAATCTTCAATGGCGCGGATTTTTTCTTGGATCAGACCTTGATGCCCTGCCTCGTCCGGCGCTTCGATATGGACAAAGACCAGATCGTGATCTCGTAGTGCATGTAGGGCAGCCTCGGCCTTTCCTTGGTAGTTGGTGTCAAGGTAGCCGGTGGCACCTGGAACATTGATTACCTCCATGCCGGCATAGACAGCCATGCCTTTCAGGAGGTCAACCGCTGAAATGAGGGCGCCACTGATGCCGAAGCGTTGTTGCAAGGTTGGCAGGCTTGGTGCTTTGCCTTCACCCCACAGCCAGATGGCGCTCGCCGGGTTCTTGCCTGCCTTGACCCGCGCCAGGTTGATGGGGTGCTGAGCGAGAATTTCGGACGATTGTCGGACGAGAGGCCCAAAGATAGGGTCAGCCAGGTAGGCCTGCCAGTAGCGAGAAACATCGGTGCCGGTATGGTCGTGGGGTGGGACGGTGACAAGATCTCCTGTTTTCTGTCCCACCACCAGCAAGTGGCGATAGCTGACCCCTGGGTAAAAGGTCAAGCCCTTCCCGTTGAGTTCAGTCGCTAAAGAGGCGATGATGGCGCTGGCCTCGTTTGTAGAGATATGGCCGGCGCTGTAGTCGACCATGTTTGCCTGCTCTGCTCCGGTAAAATTCAGGGTGACCAGGTTGCAGCGGTAGGCGATATCCTCTTTTGCCAATGCGACATGCATGCTTGCCGCTTCCAGTGGGGCGCGGCCGGTATAATACCCCTCGGGGTTATAGCCAAGCAGGGAGAGATTGGCGACATCGCTACCAGGGGCCATGCCATCGGGAACCGTCTTGACGGTATACAGTTGTCCGCGGTTGGCGAGGGCATCGATGTTGGGTGTGGTGGCGGCTTCAAGCGGGGTCTTCCCCCCTAACTCGGGTAAGGGGTAATCCGCCATGCCGTCACTGACCAGGATGATATATTTCATAACCCTTATTCGTTACGGTTCTAGTTCAGGATGCGGATGGTCACGGTTTTTTCGGTGACGATGGAGAGGGAGTCAATTTCGCTGATGGCTTCGATCACCGCTTTCTCCTGTGCATCGTGGGTTCTGATCACAACTGGTACCGAGCCTTCATCGCGGCGTTTCTTCTGAATGACAGATTCGATACTGATGCCATTTTTCCCTAAGATGCCAGCAATGCTTGCCAGGACACCGGGTTTATCGACAGCGGATATCCTAAAGTAGTACGGGCCGGAGATTTTCGCCATTGGGGTGATGACGCAGTCTTTGATCTCCGATGGCAGATAGGCAAGGCTTGGCACCCTGTTCAAGCAGTTAAAGGCGACATTTCTGGCGATATCGACAATGTCGGCGACAACGGCGCTGCCGGTTGGCATTTTACCTGCTCCTTGGCCGTAAAGAAGGACGTCGCCCACCATGTCGCCGTTAAAGTTGATGCCGTTCATCGCCCCGTTGATGTTAGCCAGCAGGTGCGTCTCCGGGACCATGGTTGGGTGTACCCGAGCCTCGATATGATCGCCGTGATTGCGGCTGATGGCTAGCAGCTTGATCCGACAGCCGAACTGTTTCGCAAACTCTATGTCAATCGGCTTGATGCGCGAAATGCCTTCGATGGAGACATCTTCCAGGCGGATGTTGATGCCATAGGCCATGATCATCAATATCACCAGCTTGTGGGCGGTATCGATGCCTTCGATGTCATAGGTGGGGTCGGCCTCGGCGTAGCCCTTGGCTTGGGCGTCTTTCAGTACCGTGTCAAAGGGCAGCCCATGATCGGTCATTTGGCTCAGGATGAAATTTGCAGTGCCGTTCATGATGCCCATGATCGACTGAATGGTGTTGGCTGCCAGTCCCTCTTTCAAGGCTTTGATGACCGGGATGCCGCCGCCAACCGAGGCCTCGAAGCCAACTTCAACCCCCTTGCGGGTGGCGGCTTCGAAGATCTGTCGGCCATGGGTGGAGAACAGGGCCTTGTTGGCCGAAACAACGTGCTTGCCTGCTTCGATGGCCTTCAGGATAAAGGTCTTGGCTGGCTCGATGCCACCAATCAATTCTACTACAATGTCAATATCGGGATCGTTGAAGATATCGTCAGCGTTCTTGGTCAAGGTGCAGCCGCTGAACTTTTGCGGTAGCGCGGTAGTCATGATGTCTGCTACCGTTTTCAAATTGATAACCAGATTCGTCTTGCGACTGAGATTCTTGGCCTGGGCCAGCAGAACTTCTGCCGTACCGCTGCCAACCGTGCCAAAGCCGATGATGCCAACATTGATTGTTTTCATGATTTTTTTGCCTGTGCGTAATGTCTTTGGGGTTCTGTAGACGTAAGTCTGACGATAAAAAGAGCTTAGAATTACCCTCTTTATTCTTTGATGTCAAAGGAAATACGGTGCTTTTTTGCTGAAGCCCTTCTGCCTAAAGAGGGGTGCTGCCGGGCCTCCTGTCCTGCTTGCTACCTCGCCAACAGCTGTTCTATCCTTTCCAGCATCTCATCGAGTCGGTAAGGTTTTTCGAAGGCCCCTACAAAGCCGTGGCTTGCGAAGTTGGTCATCGCCGGGTCATTGGCGTAACCACTTGAGAGGACGACCTTGGCTTTAGGATCGAATTCGGTAAGTTGCGCTAAGCACTCAAGCCCCCCCATGCCGTTTGGAACGGTGAGGTCAAGGATGACCAAAGAGTATGGATCATTGGCGGCCATCGCCTGTTTGTAGGCATTGACTGCGGCAGCGCCGTCCTCCGCCGGTGATACCCTGAAGCCTTTGCTCTCCAGAAATTTGCTGGCTACCTGGATAACGGTTGGGGCATCGTCCATGATCAGGATTCTTCGGCGAATATTCTCTCGTTCATGGGGTGACGATAAGACATCCGTGTTGACGTTAACGGCGGGCAAGAAGAGATTGAAGATGCTGCCTTTGCCGAGTTCCGACTCAACGGTGATGGCACCGTCATGTTTTCTGATGATGGTGTTACAGAGGGCCAGACCGAGACCCATGCCTTTCTGCGCGCCGCGCTCTTTAGTGGAAAAATAGGGGTCGAAGATGTGGGGTAGATTGCTGGGGCTGATCCCGGTGCCGTTGTCCTGAATCGATATCTTGAGGTATGTGCCTGGCGCTAGAAAGATCTCTTTTGCCTCACTCTCTGAAAGTGTTGTGTTGGTGGCCGAGATGTTGAGTGTGCCGTCGTCTGGCATGGCCTCTTTAGCATTGGTCAGCAGATGAGTAATAAGCTGCTGGAATTGCGATGGCGCGACTTTGATGTAGTAGAGTTCCTTTGGGAAGGTAAAGGCTACGTTCAGGGTCGAATTCTGCAACCCGCCGCGCACGATCTCCTTGAGTACGGCTGCGGGTTGAAGTGTTGCCCGGGTCTCCAAGCCGCCGGAGGAAAAGGCGACAAGCTGACTTGTCAGTTTGGTGGCAGATGCGTACACATTTTCGGCATTTTCCAAAAATTGATAGGCTTCGCTAGATCGGTTGATGTACATTTTCGCCAGCGAGATATTTCCAAGCAACCCTTGGAAAAGATTGTTGAAATCATGGGCGATACCACCGGCCAAGACACCTAATGACTCAAGATTGTTTGTTCTGGTCGATTCGGCGTACAGTTTCTTGCGCTCGGTAATATCGCGATTGCTTCCTCGTGTACCGATAAATTTCCCCAGTCGATCAAAGACAGGCTGGCAGGTGTGAGAGATCCAGCGAATCGTTCCATCTGGGCGGATGATACGAAACTCAAGGTCGTTGACACCTTCTTTGTTGACGTTACAGTACTTCCGGTGTTGATCGTACAGATCTTGGTCGTCTGGATGGATGATTTGCCGCATCAGCGAGCGGACAGTCTCGAAGGCCGTCGCTGGGTGCCCAGTGATCCTCTCGCATGAGGGGGAACAATAGATGATGCGCTCGTCTGGTGCCGTCCAGAACTCCCAGTCGTGAGTGAAATTGGCGATGGTTCGATATTTTTCTTCGCTTTTACGCAGGAGATTCTCATCCAACTTACGCTTGGTGATATCCTCTAAGATCCATATTGACCCTTCCTCAGGATTTTCAGCGTCCACCGCCTGACCTGTTAAGCGACACCAAAATAATGTGCCGTCCTTACGTTTCATCTGCTGTTCAAAGGAGCAAATCTCTCCGCAACAGAGAGCGGTATATGCCTGTTTGCCAGCCTCAAGGTAACTTTTGTGATCGGGATAGAACATCTCCGTATCGCCGTCGAGGTTGTCGTCTACAGAATAGCCAAAGAGTCGGTAAGCAGCAGGATTCGCCCACAGAATCTTCCGATTTTTAAGAAACAGCACTGTGTTGCCAAGGTTATCGAGAATGAGTTGTTGCTCATGCCGAACCCGTTGCAGTTCTCTTTCAGCATCGTGGCGGGCTTTGTCTGCCGAGCTTTTGTAGAGAGCCATATCAATGGTCGCGAGCAGAGTGTTTGCGCTGCACGGTTTTGAAAGATAGCCAAAGGGTTCGGTAAATTTAGCGCGGGAGAGTGTTTCGCTGTCGGTATGAGCAGTCAAGTAGATGAAGGGGATGTCGTACTTCCGTCTGATTTCATTCGCCGCCTCTATGCCGCTCATTGCGCCAGCCAGGGTGATATCCATTAAAATCAGGTCTGGCTGCAACTCGGCGCACTTTTGCAACACCTCTTCTCCACGAGCGACGATTGCCACGACCTCGTAGCCAAGCTCGATTAAATCGGCTTTGATGTTCATGGCGGTCACGCCTTCATCCTCTACCAGTAAAATTTTTATTTTGATCATGGTGCTATTCTCGCTTGAAGAGTGGTGGACTTGCTAGGAAACGAACCGTTTTTTTGTCTACTTCTTCGCTACAGAGCCAAGATTCCAGAATGATGAGGGTTGATTTGACCTGTCGGGAAGGTGATGGTAAATGTTGTCCCTTCCTCGGAATCCAGCTTAACTGTGCCATTAAGTTGACCTGCCAGGACAACGATAAGTTGCATGCCAAGAGAGGTTGTGTTGGCGTAGTCAATTTCTGCAGGAAAACCGATACCGTCGTCGGAGACGGATAGAGATAATTCCCCTTCACTGTTTTCACTCATGCGGATAGTGATGGTGCCTTTTTTCCCATTAGGGAAGGCATGTTTGAGGCAGTTTGAAACCAGTTCGTTGATAATCAGGCCGCACGGGATACTGATGTTGATATCAAATTGGAGAGGAGGCATGTCTACGGTAAAGACGATATCAGGGCGGTTGTACGTGCTGGCAATCTCGGCAACCAGCCTATCTATATACTCTTTGAAGTCGATAAGGCTCAGGTCGGGTGAGAGATAGAGTTTTTCATGAATGAGGGACATGGAACTGATCCGGTTTTTGCTCTCCTCGAACATAGTGCGGATGATGCTATCGTCTATGTTCCTCGCCTGCAGGCTGAGCAGACTATAAACAACCTGCATGTTGTTCTTGACCCGGTGATGGATCTCTTTCAGCATCACCTCTTTCTCCCTTACCGCCTGTCGCAATGTTTTCTCTGTCTTTTTCCGTTCAGTGATATCGCGGGCGTTGGCAAAGGTCAGGTTTTCCTCTCTGTTGTACTTTGCCTGCCAGGAGAGCCAAAGATAGGTGCCGTCTTTTCGCTGGAAGCGGTTTTCAATATTGAGTGAAGAGCCGCACTTGATTAGCCTGGCCATCTCGTCAAGGGTTGGCTGCTTGTCGTCGGGGTGTATGAAGTCGACAAATGGCCTGGAGAGGAGTTCTTCTTCTGAATAGCCGAGAAGTTTCTCGCACGTGGGATTTACCTTCAAAAAAGTCCCATTGGGGTTTGCTATGCACATCATGTCGATTGAGTTGTTGAAGAAAATCTGGAATTGTTCGCGCTCTTTTTCCAGTATTTTTCGCTCGGTAATGTCGCGTGAGGTATTGAAAATGAGGGTTTTCCCGTCGAAGATAGCTGCACTCGCGCTGATCTCGACGTCGCGGATTTCACCATTTTTGCGTCGGTGTTGAGTCGTGAAGTGAGCCGCACCGTGCACGATATTTTGAAAGTTGCGGTCAATCTCTTCTCGGGTGTGTTTTACCTCCCAGTCATGAATGTTCAGCTGTAGGATTTCTTCGTGGCTATAGCCCAGCATTTTGCAGAACGAATCGTTTGCCTCAATCATATTGCCTTGCAGGTCAAAGATATGGATGCCGTCGGTTGCCGTCGACATCAAGGTTTTGTAACGAGTGGCGATTTGCCGAGCCTCTTGTGTCCGTTTTTGAATCGTACTCTCGAGGTTGATGTTCAAGGCATGTATCTTGTGGAAACTTTCTTGGATGATCTTCACCATTGTCTTAAAGTTGGTGGTCAAATTTTCGATCTCAAAAAAACGACTCTGCGGCCAAACGATCTCACCCATATCGTGATCGACCATTTTTTGCGGCAGTTTGTTTGAGAGCTCACTGAGCTTGTCAAGCGAGTGGATGGTCTTGCGGCTGATAAGGTCGGACAAGGCCAACGCCAGAAGAAGAACAATCAGCAATAGGCCAAGTTTTTTGGCAAAGCGCTGGAGGAGTTTGTCCCGGAAAGGCTCGACTGGCTGTTCTAAAATCAACGTCCACTCGGCCATACGTCCGAATGTGCTCTCCTTGATATAGAATGAATTTGTCCAACTTGCCGATATTGAGATGTTTTTTCCAGCTTTTGGTATCCACTGACTGACCCCATTGTTTAAACGTTGCAGAAAGCTGGAATCGCGAACGAAGGGATCCATTGGCTGCAGGGTCGGATTGTTGCTTACGATAACCTTGCCATTCCTATCCAGCAGGGTGTAGATCAGTGACAGGTCTTGCGTCTCACCTTCGATAATTTTCTTGAGTCCGTGCAGGCTGAGAATGCCAATGGTGTAGCCGCTATAGCGGCCGTCTTGAACAACGGGCGCCAACAGGGAAACGATCGGCTCGCGGGTGTTGATTCGGGCTATAAACATTTCCGAAAGCATGGGCTGCAAGGTCTGCTTGAGAGTTGGGATGAAGGGGCGATCGGCAAAATTACGACCAAGGGTAGGTTGTCCGACTTCGTCTGTCAGTGGTGAAAAGGCGATGATGGTTGCACCCTTGTCGACAAGGCCGACCCTCTGGAAATCTGGGTTCCCTTTGTGGACCTCCTCAACTTCTTGCTGTGCAAAACTCACCGGGCTTATGGCGGCAATCTTTGCCAGGTGCGAAATCAGGGACATATGCCCTCTCAGCCATTGATCGAGGTTGCGGGTGATGTGGAAACTGGATTGAATGAGCGAGGTGCGGATTGCCTGGTCGGTGTCGGTGAACTCGGTTCTGCTGTCGAGAGTCATAATAGCCAGTGAGGGCCAGAGCACGAAGAAGGCTAACAGATACAAAATGACCTCTCGGAAAGAGAACCGCCTCCATCCCGAGGAGCTTGCCACGAACATGAAAATCGCCCCGGCGATTACTGCGTTTGTGATACCGTTTAGGGCCTGTTTCACCATGGTGACCAAGGTGTTGCTCAGGGTAAGTTTCATGGCCTCATGGTAGAATAAATAGACCATCGGCATGCCAAGCCCAAGCCAGTAAAGGGCATCGGCCAAGATGACGCTCACTCCCTTGCGGCGATGGAGGAGTCCCACGATGACGACCTCAGCGGTCATGGTGATGATGGCATAGGGGTGGTTCCAGAGGGGGTAGGTGATGCTGCTGATGAGCAGGGCGGCCAAAATACCTGCGGTGATGCCCAGTAGCTGCAAAGCCAGTATGGCGAAAATGCTGCCGAAGATAAATTGGATATTGAAAAAAAGCTCGTACTTGAAGTAGTTTGCCGCAAGGCCCACGGCCACCAGGACTGCAAGGATGAGCACTGCCCAATTCGTGGTGAGAGGTGTTTTGTTGTCAGAGCTTGTATTCACTGGCAATTCCTCATGTTTTTTGATGCCTGTAGTGCATAATCAGTCTATAAGTGCCGGAGCTTTGTTGTCCAGTAAACTTTTTGGTTAAGGCAAGAAAGTTCACTTGGAAAGAGATTGATTTCTATGGGGTGTTCGGCTATTGCTTACACTCCTAAAGAAATTGCTTCCGCTTGCCTTGAATGGGGTACTTATATGTGTCGTCTGTCTCGTTTTTTTTGCTTATTGTTGGTGGTGATGGGTTGCTTCGTCACGATTTTTTTGGCGCCATTGGCAATCGCTAATTTCGGGGAGAAGCCTCTCCGTATTCTCTGTACGACATTTCCGCTGTATCAGATCACTCGCAATCTGACCAAGGGACGTGATGTTGTCCGCGTTGATTTGCTGCTGCCGGCGCGGCTTGGCTGTCCGCACGATTATGCTTTGACCCCAAGCGATATGCAGCTGCTGGCACAGGCCGATGTCTTGGTGGTCAACGGCCTGGGGCTTGAGGAGTTTCTCGGCGCACCGATCAAAAAAGCAAATCCGGCAATTCGCATTATCGACAGTTCCAATGCGGTGACTGACCTTCTCTATGGCGATGCAGAGGAGAAACGTCAGCATGGAGGTTCAGGGCTACAGGTTGCGAACCCCCATCTCTTTGTCAGCCCTCGTTTGGCTGGGCAACTTGGTAGATATCTTGCCGCTCGGTTCACTGAGGTCGATCCTGGCGGCAAGGAAATCTATGCCTCTAATAGTCAGGCCTATAGTGGGAAAATGGCGGCACTTGATCAAAAAATGGTTGCTCTCGGTAAGAGTTTGAAGAACAAACGGATCATTACCCAGCACGGAGTCTTTGATTATCTGGCCCGTGATCTTGGACTGGAAGTGGTGGCAGTGGTGGAGGCCCATGCCGGTCAGGAACCATCGGCGGCCGAGATGCTTGCCCTTGTTAAGACCGCTAAGGCGGAGCACGTTGGGGCCTTTTTCTCTGAACCTCAATATCCTGCTCGGGTTGTGGCAACCATTGCTCAGGAGGCCGGCATTGCCTCCGCCACCCTGGATCCCGTCGCGACGGGACCTGATGATGCGGGGTTGGACTATTACGAAAAGGTCATGCTCGGAAACATGCAGGTGCTCAAATCTACTTTGGGAACGGATTAGTCGTGAGGCAGATGCCAGAGACAAAGAATATCGCCGTCATCTTTGAAGGGGTGACGGTGGAACTTGGTGGGGTGCCGATACTCGACCGAGTGACAGCTCAAGTGCCGCGGGGAGGTTGTACTGCGATCGTTGGGCCTAATGGCTCGGGGAAGACGACACTGCTTTTGGCGCTGTTAGGCCAAATTCCCTTTACGGGGAGGGTGGTGATCAACAGAGAGCCAGGCGCTGCGGCCCCTCGCATCGGTTATGTGCCGCAGCGCCTGGCCTTTGACCGCGGTTTGCCAATGACGGTAATGGATTTTATGGTCATGGGCCGCCAGCGTCTGCCACTGTGGTTCGGTTGTCGCTCGGGCTACCAGGCTCAGGCACTGGAGTTGCTTGCCATGGTGCAGGCCGAAGGCATTGCGAAGAGGCAAGTCGGTGCCTTGTCGGGAGGCGAGATGCAGCGGGTGCTGCTTGCCTTGGCCTTGCAGCAGAAGCCTGATCTTTTGATATTGGATGAACCGGCGGCTGGCGTTGATTATCAGGGGGAGTTGATCTTCTGTGAGCTGCTCGACCGCTTGCGGCAACAACACTCCTTCACCCAGCTCATCGTCAGTCATGATCTTGCTACGGTGACGCATCACTCGACCTATGTTATCTGCCTGAACCACAAGGTGATGGCCGCTGGCCCTCCACGTGACGTCTTGACGAGTGAGACACTGACTGCAACCTTTGGCTTGCACATGGGGCTTGTCGCCTCTCACGCCATGCCTGGAGCCGGCCCTGGCTGTACGGCGCCGTGTTGTACAGAAAAGGAGGATGCTCTTGATTGATTTTGGCCCTCTATTCCCCACACTCGTCAGTGCGCTGTTGCCTTTTGAGTGTTTACAGTCCCCTTTTATGCAGCAGGCCTTGTTGGGGTTGATGCTTCTTGCGCCGATGGCCGCGATCATGGGGGTACAGGTGGTGAACTTCCGCATGGCCTTTTTTGCCGATGCCATCAGTCACTCAGCCTTTGCCGGTGTGGCGATGGGGCTTATCTTTGCGGTCAATCCTCATTGGACGATGCTGCTCTTTGGCTTGATGGTAGGGCTTGGCATTATGGTTGTGCAGCGGCGGAGTTCGCTCTCGTCGGATACAGTTATCGGGGTCTTTTTCTCGGCGGTGGTTGCCTTCGGGTTGGCGGTGGTCAGTCGAGATCGTAATGCTGCCCGCGACTTACAACGTTTTCTGTATGGCGACATTTTAACCATAGATCATGACAGCCTCATTTGCCTGCAAATTCTCTTTGTGGTGATCATGCTCTTTCAGGCCTTGGGCTATAACCGCATGCTTTATATCGGCCTGAATCCCTTGCTGGCTGAGGCTCACAGGGTGCGAGTTGCGGTCTATCAGTATGTTTTTGCCGGGTTGTTGTCATTAGTGGTAATCTTTGCGGTGTGGGCGGTGGGGGTGCTCCTGGTGACGGCCTTATTGATCGTGCCGGCGGCAACGGCCAGGAATCTTGCCCGTTCGGCAGGCAGCATGTTCTGGTGGGCGCTCTTGGTCAGCCTGACCTCTGCCGTAACCGGCTTGATACTTTCGGCCCAGGATTGGGCTCGTACCGCGACCGGCGCGACCATTGTCCTGGTTGCCTCTTGCTGGTTTGCGCTAAGTCTCGTACTGACTTGTGGACGGGGCAGACGGCAGGGGTGATTTGGAATGGGTCAGTCTTTATGAGGATCTTTAATAGCAGTAATTATGATACTTGAGCTTTGCAAAACCTTGTCCGCAACCCGGCGGACATCAGCCAGGCATCAGCGGCCTTGCGGATTTTTTGTTGTACACTGACACCCTCCCGTCTTTTTCTCAGAGAGGATCTTCTCCAGAATTGTTGATCTCCCTTCTCGAAACGCGTCTTGCTCAATATCCGTTCGTGTGTAGTTGAAACAGTAGCAGATCTGTTCGTCTGTCATGATTTTTTCGCGTCTTGTGGGAGTCCCTGCGGCAGGGTCAAGATGAAGTCGCGTATCTGATCCCTGACGTGGCGATAATGGCCAAGGGCTTCTTCTTCGCTCTTTGCCTTGGCCGCAAGCTTTGGCGGATCTTCGAAACCCTTATGGACTGTTACTCCTGGGAGTAGGGGGCAGGTCTCTTGGGCATGGCCGCAGAGAGTAATAACGTAATCAAAGTGAGTTTTGGTAAGTTGTTCGAGTGTTTTGGAAGATTGCGTAGAGATGTCGACTCCGGCCTCGTTCATCACTTTGACTGCTAAGGGATTCAGTCCGTGCTGCTCAAGACCGGCGGAGTACGCTTCGATCTCATCACCTTTCAAAGAGGCGGCCCACCCTTCAGCCATCTGAGAGCGGCACGAGTTGCCGGTGCACAAAAACAGGATTTTTGTTTTCATCGCCAAGCTGTGAACGGTGACTCGGGAGGAATGCAGGGAGATTGTTATTCGCCCAAACCCTCAAAGACGGCAGGAAACATCTTCTTGAATTCGGCAAGCAGCGGGATCATGATTTCGCGCATTGAAGGTTCTGCTGCGGTCGATGTGCGAAGCTTGAAGATGTGGCGCCACTCCATGAGATCGGCATAGACGATGATTTCGGTTTTGCAGGAGTTGGGTAGCACGGTTCGTGCCGCTTGGGGTGAGGAGGTTTCCAAGAGCTTAAGGTATAAGGCCTCGCTCTCTTGCATGGCCTGCTGCCAGAGGGCGTATTCAGGAGATCCTTCGGCAAAAAACATGGGTTTGATGAAGGTCACTTCACTGCCGAATTGTTCTTTGTCGTAGCGGCAGTAACGCTGACTCTCCTGCAGAAAGGAGCAGGGGCGATGACGGACAATCTCGTGGGTGACGGCCCTGTTGCTGATAAACTTCACCGCCAGAAAACGATGTTTCGCCAAGAGGTCGGCCGGCAGTTGATCAATCTCGGACAGGGGGATTTTCTCGACCAGGACACCGTCTTGCTGTGGCCAGCCATTTTTCGGTAGCAGGTCAAAGAAGAAAAGTGGCATCCGCTCCGCCAGGTATTTGGTGATGCCCTTCACCATTTTGACGGTTGAGTGGGCCATGTAGAGCTCACGAAAGGCTCGAACACTGCCGGTGATCAAAAGCACGTTTTTTTCAAGAACACTGATGGCTAAAAACTTAGGCAGGCATTCATAAAAACGCTCGATGACAGATCGATTCTCGATCGTCACTTTGAGCGTACATACGGCCATTTCGGTAACAGAGTTATGGCCGCTCTTGATGATATTTTTGATGAAAGGCCCGGTTGATTCCGCTGAAATTTTTGCCTCGCTCTTGTAACAGACTCGACCGCATATCTCTATACGAGCAGCCATAGAACCTTGATCAAGATTGTTAAGAATTTCAAACGACTGCGGAATTATTTTCATGGTGACCCTCTTGTTTTAGGCAGTGGAAAGTGGATGGACTTGGCAAAGGATATGAAGCGAGTCGTATCAGCTTTTGTGCCGGTTGTGCCAAAACGGAGACATGTTCCGTAATTTATCAATGATCGGTGGGAGATGCTCGAGGACGAAATCAACCTCTTCCTCGGTGTTGTAAATGCTGAGACTAAAGCGGATGGAGCCGTGTGCGGCGGTGAAGGGCACGCCCATGGCCCGCATGACATGCGATGGCTCGAGGGAACCAGAGGTGCAGGCCGAACCAGAGGAGGCACAGATGCCGACTGTGTTCAAGTGCAGAAGAATGGCCTCGCCTTCAATGTACTCGAAGCTGATGTTGCTGGTATTGGGGAGTCGCGTGCTTGGGTGGCCGTTGCGAATGGCGTTGGGGATGCTGGTTAGCAGGCCGTTTTCCAGTTTGTCGCGCAGGTGCTTGACCCGGGTATTTTCGACAGTCATGCGCGCAGCAGCCAATTCACAGGCCTTACCTAAAGCGATAATGGAGGCGGTATTCTCAGTCCCACCTCGGCGGCCCTTTTCCTGGTGACCGCCAATCAGAAACGGTGTAAAGGGCGTACCCTTTCGGACATAGAGAGCGCCGATGCCTTTGGGGGCATGGAGTTTATGTCCGGAAAGAGACAAGAAATCAATGGCAGTTTTTTTGAGATCGATCGGTACCTTGCCCACCGCCTGCACTGCATCGGTATGGAACAAAACGCCATGCGCCTTGGCGATCTCAGCCATCTGTTGCACAGGGAAGATAACCCCGGTCTCATTGTTGGCCCACATGACGCTGACTGCCGCAGTGTCCTCGGAAAAGGCCTTTTCGTATTCGTCAAGATCGAGCATTCCCTCGCTGTCGACTGCGAGTTGGGTCACGCGGTATTTATGGCCGGTAAAGGCATGCAGGTTCTCGGCCAGATTTTTGACAGCTGGGTGTTCGACCCGGGTGGTTATGATGTGGCGTTTGGCTGGATTGGCACGGATAGCAGAGAGGATGGCGGTGGAGTCACTTTCGGTGCCGCAACTGGTG
Source organism: Desulfobulbaceae bacterium (assembly GCA_028718985.1). Classification (GTDB taxonomy): domain Bacteria; phylum Desulfobacterota; class Desulfobulbia; order Desulfobulbales; family VMSU01; genus VMSU01. The sequence goes on from JAQUKQ010000011.1 coordinate 34,314, forward strand.
AAGACGATTTCGTCAGGGTCGGCGTTGAGGAGGTGGGCGATTTTGGCGCGAGCCCGCACAATGGCATCGCCCACCTGCCCGCCAAAGGTATGCATGCTGGAGGGGTTACCGTAGAACTCGGAGAAGTAGGGTTGCATAACCTCCACGACCTCAGGGGCGACCCGGGTGGTGGCGTTGTTATCCATATAGATTGTTCTGTTCATGCCCGGTCATCCTCCACGGTTAGAGTGTCAAGAACCTGCTCCCGTAACTTCTTCTCCACGTACTCTTTCAGGGTGGTACGGGATTTTGCGCAACTGCCGCAAGCGCCTCGCAGGGAGACAATCACGATATCACCATCGACGTCGATCAGCTCGATATCCCCACCATCCTTGCGCAACGTAGGCCGAACTTCGCGTTCAAAGACATCTTCGATCAGTTTTATCTTCTGGATATTGGTCATCCGCCGTGATGCCTTCAGTGGGATAATGCTGGCTTTGACCTGATGGGCGCTGGCATCAAGGAGCTCTTGCAGGCGATCATGGCATTTTCCGCATCCTCCACCGGCCTTGGTGAAGTTGGTGATCTCCTCAACCGTCCGAAGATGGCTCTCCTCGATGGCTCGGCGTACTTCGATGTCGGTGACACCAAAGCATTCGCAGACGACCTCTCCCTCGGCCATTGGCAGCAGGATGCCACGATAATTAGCAATGGCCGCCTCTAAGGCCTCACGTCCCATAACCGAGCAGTGCATCTTCTCTTTGGGGAGTCCGCCGAGGAAATTCGCGATATCTTCGTTGGTGATCTTCGCTGCTTCGCTGAGGCTCATGCCCTTCACCATTTCGGTGAGCGCTGATGATGAGGCAATGGCGCTGGCGCAGCCAAAGGTCTGGAACTTAGCGTCAACGATGATCTCCTTGTCGTCTACCATGAGCATCAATTTCAAGGCATCGCCACAGGCGAGGGAGCCTACTTCGCCTACCGCGTTTGCCGTGTCGATCTGTCCGACATTCCTTGGGTTTAAAAAATGTTCTTTAACCTTGTCCGTATAATCCCACATAAGCGTAACTCCTTATTTAATGCCGATACGTGATGCGATACTTTTGAAAAAAGCGGCTTGCGTACCTCTCTTTTTAATAGAGCAGCGCATTCGTAACAGTCGATCAAAAATACCTGTCCAGGCTGGCTAAGATAATGACTCGACCTCTAAATTGCAACAAGATTCCCGGTGGCATTATAGGAAGAGAGGGAAATGTCAATTGACGGGCAAGGTGTCAAGATTACCGTGGGTAACTTTGGGGCCTTCGTTGCCCTGCGTGCATCATATGTAGTGTATTTGCAAATAGTTAAATGTGAAATGTGACTCTTTGCGCGTGATGGCACTTTTCTTGCTTTTTTTTGGTAGTGGGAAGGGTTTCTCTACAGGGAAATGATATCCGGGTTTACGAGAGGAGTAGGGCATGTCGATATCTAACATCGAAACTAGTAGCAATAGGCAAGGGCCTCTGATTGCCGCCGCAGCCAAGGCTGTGCCGTGCACAGAGCGATCTGTTGGCCAAAGTTTTGCAGCGATGCTAGGTTGCCAGCTTTTTTCTGGCGTTGACAAGGGTGTCGTGCAAGGTGGTGGAGTCGTTGTTCCCTCTTCTCAGGAAAGTGCAAGCACCAGTTCTGGTCCAAACGGTCTGATCCCGCTCGGCAAAATTGACCGAGCAACTCCGACTATATCGCATTTGTTGACTGGAAGTTCCACTCATAGGGAAGAGAGTTGGAATATCATCTTTGCAGCGGTCAACAAAGAGAAACAATTTGCCAGTATTCGACAGGGGACAGAAATCTATTTAGACCCAAAGAGCAATGAGTTGCTTTGGGGTGATGCCCTGGGCTCTGAAACGTCAAGGAGCGCACCGGGACAGTTGCCGCCTCTTGCGGCAGTTGATCAAGCCTCACCTGCTGATGGGGGCGTAACAATAGATTCCGCCCTTTCAGACGAGAAGGTTAGTGATAGTTTGATTCCCTTGGGGGCAATCGATGAGAAGAATCCGACACTGTCTCATTTGCTCAAGAAGAGTTATCAGTATGGCGATAATGCCTGGAATATCATATTTTCCTCGGTCAATCGTAATAAGCCGTATGCCTCAGTCCGTGCCGGGAGTCTTGTCAGCATCAATCCGAAAACGCTTGAACTCTCTTTTGATTCGCCGGCGGACCGTCCCGCTCGCCTGAGCAGCAGGGATGCGAACAGTGGGGAGAGTGACAAGACCTTCTCGGTTGGCATGACGGACAGTAAGAGCCAGCAGCAATTTTCGGAAAAATTGGCTGAATCGGTCAAGGCCTATCTTGGTCACCCCTACCGTGAGATTGATTGCTATGCATTGGTTGTCAAAGGGCTAAAGGATCAGGGGGTGCGCTATTCCGGTTCTGGAGGGTTGCGCAATCGCTTGGAACGTATGGCTGCCAGGCATGGTTTGCCTCGGAATGCTTACCAGAATGGGGAAGGGCTTATCGAAGTGGCGGGAAATAAGCTCTATGATCAATCGTTTATCCGCGTTAAGGATGCCGAAGGACAATCCAGCAAGGTTATGGAACAGCTTCAGCCGCTTTTGCAGGAGGGGATGTTGCTCTCGTTCTCAACCCCATCTCGAGGTCATACCGGTGTGGTCGCGAGAAGAGATGGTCAGTGGACCTATGTCAACTCCGGGGTTATCGATCACCAGATCAATGGAGGTGTGGTTTCAAAGCGGGTGGGGGAGGAGAAGCTGGAGGAAGAGATCAAAAACTGGTTTCTGCTGGCCAAAAATAAACGGACCTCTCTGAAGGTGAGTGCCGGCCTGTTCGATACCGAGAAACTGAAAGGAAAGGGCCGAATGCTGGCCAACACCGTTTCTGAGGGCAAGGAGATGATCTGATCGCTGTGCGTTGCACTTTCAGCGGATTGAAAGGGGGGATCGGCCGCTGATCCGATCCAGCACAAATTGATCAAATTCTGGCCCCATTTGTAACTCGACAGCCAAGATCCAAAGCGGCAGAGGCAATTCCAAGTCCTGCATCTTGACGAAATCCTTCTCAGTCGTGATGAGACCACTGCAGCCAATGGCCAAAGCCTGCGCGACAAGACTGTCTATGTCCTCCCGGCTGAAGGGGTGATGGTCGGCAAAGGCCTGCCAGCCTCGTATTGAAAAGGTCTGCTCTAACGTCTGGAGAAAGGATTGCGGATTGCCAATGCCGCAAAAGGCAAAGAGAGGCGTGTCCAGCAGGCTGTCGACTCTTGCCTCTTCTCCTCCAGAGCGGTAAAGACGGACGGGCTCGTAGCGCCCTTCAAAGATTGGAGTTTTAGGGAAGCTCTCTTGCAGCCAGGCCCGAAAAGGAGCGGTTTTGCTATAGACTCCACTCTCCATGCCGGTCAAAACAAAGCAATCGGATCGGAGCAGGGCGCTATGGGGTTCACGTAACCAGCCGCCAGGAAAGACCCACATCGACTGCACAGGTGCATGGGCAGCAAACAGAACAAGATCCAGATCCCGTTGTAGGGCAAGGTGCTGGAATCCATCGTCGAGAATCAGAAGGTCGGCAAGTCCGTGTTTGGCGAGATATTCACCGCCACGGGCTCGTTTTTTGGAAGTTACTACCGACACCCCTGGCAGTGCTTGAGCGAGCAGCACAGGTTCATCTCCCACCTCCAGTGGAGACTGATAAATCTCTTTGCCATCCGAGACGAGGTTGATTGGCTGGCGGCTTTTGCCCCCATAGCCGCGACTGACAATGCCTACTCTGCGGTGTTTTGCGAGGAGACGGCAGAGGTAGATGACCATTGGCGTCTTCCCCGTGCCACCCATGGTCAGGTTGCCAACGCTGATGACGCGTACAGGGAGTCTGGTTGAGGGGAGGACGCCTCGTGCGTACAGTGCGGCTCGTAGTCGCATAACGAAACTGTAGAGCGGGGAGAAAATCCTGCCGAGCAGAAATAGGGTGTTGAGAGAACGGTTATCGAACATTTTCCAAACTCTCTCTGATCAAGGTAACATGGCGGAGCGCCGTTCCCTGGTGGCTCAGCAGCAACTCTCCGGCACGACGCCCCATTTCTTGACGTTTTTCTACATCGGCGAGTAGATCGGCCGTTACTCCATAGATGTTTTCGATGGTTACCATTTTCGCACCACCTGCCTGCAGCAGGTCACGGCTGATCTCGGCAAAATCACTCATGTCAGGCCCAAAAAGCACAGGTTTCGAAAAAAATGCAGGCTCCAGGGGATTGTGCCCTCCTTCCGGCACTAAGCTGCCGCCAACAAAGGCGATATCGGCCTGCTGATAGACGCTTGCGAGTTCGCCTATTGTGTCTAAAATCAGCACGTGGCAGGGACTGCTGTCGTTGGCTGTGCGTCGGTGGCAAAGCAGTCCGCCTCGTTTTCCCAGGGCCATGATTTCAGCGGCTCGCTCGATTGAGCGGGGCGCGATAACCATGGCGAGCGCTGGGTACAGTTCACAAAGATGAGAGAAGAGCTCGAAGAGGACACTCTCTTCGCCGTCATGGGTGCTGCCTGCAACGAAAAGCATGCCCTTGTTAAGCCCACATTCGCTCAACAGGGTCTTCTTCTCGTCGAGAAAGGGGGAGGGCATGTCGTACTTCAGGTTGCCGCAGACCACAATCTTTTCGGCTGAGACGCCAAGTTGTGTCAAACGCTTGCTGTCATCTGCCATCTGCATTGTCATTTTTGTGAAACTTGCAAAGAGTGGCCTGAAGAGGAAGCGAAAGCGTTGATAACGCGCCATCGATTTTGTCGTGATCCGTCCGTTGACAAGGAGTGATGGTACTTTTTGCCGCGCAAGGCAATGCAAGAGATTGGGCCAGAAATCGGTCTCTATCAAGACAAAGAGGTCGGGGTGCAGCGTCTTAACAAATGCTGTGGTCACCCAAAAAAAGTCTAACGGGAAAGGCACTTGGCAGTCGACGAGATTCTGCAAGCGCTTGCCGTACTCTGCGCCACCGCGCGTGGTGGAGGAGAGGATAATGACCAACTCTGGCATCTCTCGCCGCAAGGCCTGCAGCAGAGGCAGGCTCGATGCCATCTCACCTACCGAAAGGGCATGAATCCAGACTCTCTTGCCGGGTCGCAGATTGCGGATTGACTCGGTGAGGCCAAGGCCTAAGCGGCCGGGGATTCGGTCGCGGTACTTGGCGGAACAGAAGACCCACAGCGCGAGGAATGGTCCGAGAAGCAGAAGCGCAAACAGTTGAAGTATGTTATAAAAGACGAGCATAGCGATTCCTGATTACCACGATAAAATCAGCCTAATACAATCTGCTTTCCGGATTGATATTAGAGCGGACAGCACCGATTCCTTTCATATCTGCCTATTTCCTCTATGAACCTTATTCTCATTCAACCGGAAGAAGTACAGGCTGGCCAAGTGCGCTTGACAGATCGCCGTGCCGATCATCTCCGTAAAATCCTGAAGGTTCGGGAAGATGATACGGTTCGAGTTGGAGTTGTCGGCGGTCTGATGGGTAGCGGGACAATTTGCGGTATTGCCCAAAATGAGGTTGTCTTGCAAGTCAAGCTAGATACTCCGCCGCCAGCCAAACTCGATGTTGATTTGATCCTGGCCTTGCCCCGTCCCATCATGTTGAAGAGGGTGTTGGCACAGGTTGCAGCCATGGGGGTCAGGCACCTTTTTCTGGTCAACGCCAATCGAGTTGAAAAGAGTTTTTTTGATGCCAGTCCTGTCAAAGACGGCGGCTTTTTGACATTCCTCGAAAATGGGCTGGAGCAGGCGGTAGACACCATCCTGCCAACAATCTCGGTACATCCACGCTTCAAGCCTTTTATCGAGGATGTCATCCCGGCTCGTGTTGCCGCCTGCAAGTTGATTGCTCATCCGGACGGCGGAGTGAACCTTGCCGAACGAATAGATGCCGCTACAGAATCAGGGACAACACTGCTCGCTATCGGCCCTGAGGGTGGTTGGATCGATTACGAGGTCGTAAAGTTTCAAGATGCAGGCTTTCAGCCCTTTAGCCTCGGACCGCGGATCTTGCGTGTGGATACGGCTGTGCCGGCAATTATCGCCCAAATTGATTTTGCCCTGCAACGCAAGGCTTCACGATTACGCTAAGCTGCCTGGCGGCTTTTTGAGCGTCACCTTTATTGCTGCCGCATTCGGCTTACGATCTTGTTCACCAGAATCGTCAACTCTTGCAGTTTCAAACCGTAAAGTGTCAGGGCGTAGACGGTGGCACCAACGACCACCATCAGCCCTAATCCTGCGAGATCGGAAATCGTTGTTTCGGCAAGGAAGTGCTTGGTGAGGATCAGGGTGAGCCACATCGCCCCCGAGGCAGCGCAAACCTTCAGTAAGCCTCTGCCAAGATAGGGGAGGGAATAGCCACCAAGTTTGCGGTAGAGGACGATACTCAAAAACAGGAAATTACCGATCATGGCGCAGGAAGTAGCAAGGGCAATGGCCTTGTGCTGCAGTGCAGCAATACTCATGTTGATGATTATGATGTTAGCGGCAACGGCCATGAAACTTCCTATTACCGGGTACTTGGTATCTTTTAGGGCGTAGAACACCGGGACTGTAATTTTCACCGCTGAATAGGCGAAAAGACCAAGGACATAAAAAGAGAGGGCCTCAGCCGTTCGTGTGGTGTCAAACGAACTGAAGCGCCCGTGTTGGAAAATTACCTTAACCAGCGGCTCTGCCAAACAGTATAGGCCAGCAGTGGAAGGGATCGTTAGGCAGAAGCCCATAGTCAAGGCAGAGACATAGGTCTCGCGCACACCTTGGATGTCTTTGATGGCGGCGCAGCGAGCAATGACCGGTAGGGTAGCGATCGACACCGCTACTCCGAACATGCCGATGGGGAATTGAACCAGGCGAAAGGCATAGTTCAGCCAGGAGACGCTGCCTTCCGCACAGGATGCCGCAAAATTGGTATTGACGAAGATGTTGATCTGGGTCGCACCCAGGCCAATGATGGCAGGCAGCATTAGAGAGAAAACGCGTCGCAGGCCTGGGTCAGACCAGTCTAGCGTCGGCCGAAGTCGAAATCCAGTGCGGCGTAAGGCGGGTATTTGACAGGCCAGTTGCAGAAAGCCGCCGATCAGGGTGCCGATGGCCATACCGACAATGGCAGGTTGGCCAAATTTCGGTAACAGTAGCGCTAAGCCAACCCCGCCGACGATGGAGCCAAGGTTAAAGAAACTAGAGGCAAGGGAGGGGATGAAGAACTTCCCCTTGCTGTTTAAAATGCCCATGACCACCGCCGCCATCGATACGAAGATCAGAAAAGGGAACATGATAATGGTGAGCAGTCTGGTTAACTCCATTTTCCCCGGGATCAAGGAGAAATCGGGGGCGATTAAGTTGACCAGTGGCCCTGCCAGGAGCATGCCCGCAAGCGTTATGATGCTGAGGATGACGCCAATGCCAGCTAAAACATTATTGGCCAGACGCCAAGTCTCCTCATCGCCGCGCGTGCTGTCGTAGTCGGTGAATACTGCCACAAAGGCCGAGGAGAGCGCGCCTTCGGCAAAAAGGTCTCGGAGGAGATTTGGGATGCGGAAGGCGACGATAAAGGCGTCATAGGCTTGTCCTGCGCCAAACAGAGAGGCCATGACCTGCTCGCGGACCAGGCCGAGTACCCGACTGCACATGACGGCTACACTGACCAATCCCGCTGAGCGGGCAATCATTCCCGTATTTCCAGAGGCCTGCTTCATTATTTTATACGATGGATCTGCGATATCTCATCCGGGCAGGTTACGCAGACATCGAGATCTTTGAGGATGCCATCCCCAATGCCATATATCCAGCCGTGGACTGTCAGTTCTTGTCCGGCTTTCCATGCATTTTGAACAATCGTGGTGTGGCAGACATTGGCCACTTGCTCAATCACATTGAGTTCGCAAAGAAGGTTGAACTTTTCCTGCTCGCTGTTTAAGGCGTTGATGTGCTCCTGGTAGTAACGATAGACGTCTTTGATATTGCGCAACCAGTTGTCGATCAATCCGTGCTCCTGATTATCCATGGCGGCTTTGATGCCGCTGCACCCATAATGACCGCAGACGATGATGTGCTTGATCTGCAGGACATCGACGGCGAATTGGATGACGGAGAGGCAGTTCAGGTCGGTGTGGATGACGAGGTTGGCGATATTGCGGTGTACGAAAATCTTCCCCGGCAGCATATCGAGTATCTCGTTGGCTGGCACGCGACTGTCGGCGCAACCGATCCATAAATACTCGGGGTTTTGCTGTTCAGAGAGTTTTGTGAAGAAGTCAGGGTCTGAGGATTTGATTTTTCGGGCCCAGTTTTGATTTTGTTCAAAGAGTTGTTTCAAGATGCGCATTGACATTTTTCCTAAGAAAAAAAATATTTATCGGTTGACAACTGTATCTCTTTCTATTAGCGATTAATTTCCGGCACTTCGCAGAGTATGCACAACTGATTGCATGTAATCCCATCAATTTTCTTACCCACGGAGAACTCCATGAAAGAGATTCAGATGATACGGAATATCGGTTTGTTTGGACATGGCAAATGCGGCAAGACCTCTTTGGCGGAGGCCTTACTCTTTACCGCAGGCAAAAACACCCGCCTGGGCAAAGTTGATAACGGTTCCTCCTGTATGGATTTTGAGCCGGAAGAAATTTCGCACCATCTCTCTTTGAGTTCTGCCTTTAACACCTTTGATTGGGGGCAGCATAGCATCTTTCTGACTGATACCCCCGGGGACGACAACTTTTTAAATGATTCCTTCTCTGCCGCGCAAGTGGTTGATGCTGCAATTCTTGTCATTGGCGCAGTCTTGGGAGTCAAACACCAAACGGAAAAGTTTGTCAATTTATTAGCGGAAAATCATCTCCCCGGCCTGATCTTTATCAATAAGATGGACAGGGAACGGGCGGATTTTCAAAAAACTATCGCCGAGATCAGGGCCGAATTGCCGATCAAGGCAGCTGTGCTGCACCTTCCCATTGGCTCTGAGGCCGATTTTAAGGGGGTGGTTGATCTGCTCAGCCAAGAGGCCTATCTCTTCGATGGCAATACCGGTAAGGTGAAAAAAGGACCGGTACCGATGGAGATGCAAAATTATGTTGCCACCTGCCTTGATTGTCTGATGGAACAGGTGGCGGAAACCGATGACACCCTTCTTGAAAAATTCTTGGAAGAGGAGATTTTAACCGGGGAGGATCTCAGGCAGGGGCTGATCCGCGCCTTCAAGACCGGCAAACTGTATCCTGTATTAGCCGGTTCCGCCCTTTGTAATTTCGGTATCGAGCCCTTGCTCAATGCCCTTATCGACTTTCTGCCTTCACCGCTGGAGCGCCCGGCCTTTGTCGGGGTCAATCCCAAAACCTTGGAGCCATGTGAGCGAAAATCGAATCTTGATGAGCCATTTTCAGCGCTGGTCTTTAAGACCATGGCCGATCCCTATGCCGGCAGGCTCTCCATTTTTCGGGTGATGTCCGGCAGCTTGTCTGGAGATACCTTTCTCAATGCCAATAAAGATGTCCGTGAAAAATTCGGGCAACTTCTTCTCGTGGAGGGCAAGAACACGAGTCCGGTTGACTGTGTTGGTCCTGGTATGATCGTGGCCGTGTCCAAACTGAAGGAGACCGTTACCGGTCACACCCTCTGTGATGAGGCGAACCCGATTCTTTATGTGGCCAAGCCGCCTATCAGTCCGGTTGTCTCGTACGCTGTGACTACCAGTAAACGGGATGACGAGGACAAGGTCTTTGCCGCCATCAGTAAAATGCTCGAGGAAGATCCAACCCTGCGCTTGACTCGCGAGAAGCAGACGAATGAAATCCTTCTTTCCGGGGTTGGTCAAGTCCATCTGAAAATTATTGGTGAAAAAATTAAACGTAAGTATGGGGTAGACATGGAGTTGCAGACCCCAAAAGTCCCTTATCGCGAGACGATTAAGGGCAAGGCCACGGTTCAGTATCGGCATAAGAAGCAGTCTGGCGGTCACGGGCAGTTTGCCGATAACTGGTTGGAGATCGAACCGATGCCGCGTGGTTGTGGCTATCAATTTGATGACAGGATTGTTGGTGGCGTTATCCCGCGTCAGTATATCCCTGCGGTTGATAAAGGGGTGCAAGAGGTTATGGAGCAAGGCATCCTGGCAGGCTACCCGGTTGTAGACGTTAAGGTTGGACTCATTGATGGATCTTTCCACAATGTCGATTCGTCGGAGATGGCTTTTAAGATCTCCGGTGGTATGGCCTTTAAAAAAGGGTTCATGGAGGCCAGCCCGGTCTTGCTCGAACCTGTGTTGAACATGACGATTCAGGTGCCAGCCGAGTGTGTTGGTGATGTCATCGGCGACCTGAACAGCCGCCGAGGGAAAGTGATGGGTATGGATTCAGGGGCAAAACTCGAAGTGATTGTCGCTCAGGCCCCAATGGCAGAGATCTTGGAATACGCCACGGCATTGACTGCCATCACCGGTGGACGCGGTCAGTTTGCCACCGAGTTTTCGCATTATCACGAGGTGCCGGCCCATCTGGCGAGTGCTATTACTGCGGAGAACAGCAGAGGTGAGTGAGGCAAGTTGCGTGTTGCCTCATAGATTGCTTATGATGCAGAAGGGGATGGCGGAAACGGCATGGAGGGTTTGGCAAGATCGGGGGGAGCGGGGGTGGTGCTCCTCTCTCTGACCTGGTTCGGGTTACGGCATGCGCGAGCAAGGGTCGTACGTGGAGTCAGATGATCTCAACAGGGGCATCGCCTTCATGCGAGAGCGATGCGATTTCGCCAATCAGATAAGGTGTTTCATTTAACGCCGACAACTGGCCCATGATGTCATCAACCTCTTTGGCCGGCACAATCAAGATCATGCCGATGCCGCAATTAAAGGTTCGGAACATATCCTCCGTAGAGACCTTGCCTTTTGTCTTGAGAAAATCAAAGACAGGAGGTTTTTTCCATGAAGCCTGTTTGATGACGGCTTTGCAGCCGTTGGGCAACACTCTTGGTATGTTGTCGGTGAAACCACCGCCGGTGATGTGCACGACGCCGTGAACATGAAAGTTTTTGATAACGTTCAGTACCGTTTCGGTATAAATCCGGGTCGGCTTCAGGAGGGCTTCTCCAAGCGTGCTGCCCAACTCCTCAATCTTGTCCGTAACCGACAATCCCAACTCTTCAAAACAGATTTTACGCACTAACGAATAGCCGTTGCTGTGAATACCGCTTGAAGCGAGACCGATCAACTTGTTGCCCACCTTGACCTCACTGCCGTCAATGATCTCATTACGCTCGGCTATGCCGACAGTGAATCCGGCAAGGTCGTAAGAGCCCGTGGCGTAGTGGCCTGGCATCTCTGCGGTTTCTCCGCCAATCAGCGAACATTTGGCCATTTCGCAGCCCTTGGCGATACCGCGAACCACATCAGTCGCCTGATCGACATCGAGCTCTCCCACCGCAAAGTAATCGAGAAAAAAGAGAGGACGGGCACCTGATACCACCACGTCGTTGACACACATCGCGACTAGGTCAATGCCAATGGTGTCATGCTTGTTGCAGAGCTCTGCAATTTTGAGCTTGGTGCCGACTCCATCCGTCGAAGAGACCAGCACAGGGTCTTTGTAGCGGCCACTGCCCAAGGCGAAAAGACCACCAAAGCCGCCGATGTCGGTTAGGACTCCTCGTTGAAATGTCGCTGATACCAGAGGTTTGATTCTGTCGATAAAACTGTTGGCTTTGTCAATGTCAACGCCGGCTTCGGTATATCGTGATCTTTTTGTCTCGCTCATAATGTGATTAGTGCCAAAATGTCGTGTTGTCTGAGCCCATGCTAAAAAAAGAACGAGACCAAAAGTGATCTCGTTCAACGAGTATTATCTGTTATTTTCTCCTGTCGATCAGTATCCCTTTTGTAATATTCATAGCGCCAAAAGTCAATTCGTTATTTGATCAACATCTTCTGTAAGACGTCAGGGTCGGTGGTGGGTTGTTGGCAAGCGAAATTTTCGCAAACGTACGCTGTCGCTTTACCATTTTGCTTGGTCATGTAGCTCAGCGTTGTCAGCTTTTTGGCAAGCGATGGGGGCTGGTTGCCATCGGACAACAGCATGACTTTGTTTGGCAGGAAAAGTTCTGCCGCAACCCGTTGCATCGCCATGGTGTCGGCGGTGTTTCTGTCACCAGCAATGACTATCTGCATCGGTTTTTGACGCTTGAATTCGTATGCGACAAGCATCTGCGGCAAGGCGTTTGGGGATTGGCGAAGTTGGTTGGCAAAGGCCAAGATAGTTTTGTCGGCCTTGGCCAATAACTCAGCAGAACCGAAGAGGCTGCCCAGTCGCAACAGGTTCAATGCCGCGACTGAATTAGCCGCCGGTTCGGCACCGTCATAGTCGCCCTTCATCCGCATGATGACCGATTTGTCCTCTCCTGTGGTCTCGAAAAAACCACCCCCCTTATCGTCTTCAAAGAGAGAGATCTGTTTTTCGGTCAATTTCGCTGCCAAATCGAGCCACTGCCAATCAAAGGACGCCTCGTAAAGATCAAGAAATCCCTGCACGGTAAAGGCGTAATCCTCCAGCATGCCGTCGATAGCGGCCTCTCCGTCCCGGAATCGGTGCCATAGTCTTCCTGTATGGTGGTTTGTCATTTTGTCCCGCAAAAAAATGGCCACCTCCTCAGCGGCATTTTTGTACCGTGGCTGGTTTAACACGAGATACCCTTTGGCCAAGGCGCTAAGCATCAGGCCATTCCAGCTGCTCAACACCTTGTCGTCCAAGTGGGGACGTGGCCGTTTATCTCGTGCGGCGAGCAATTTTTTGTTTGCTGTTGTAAGAAGTATCTGGGCCTCCTTCTCGTCGATTTTAAAGGCTTGAGCTGTCTCTTGGATACTTTTGGCGAGATAGAGGATGTTTTTTTCTCGAAAATCTCCATGAGGATCATCTGGGGCGTTGCCCTTTGGCTCGAC
>JAQUKQ010000012.1 GCA_028718985.1 Desulfobulbaceae bacterium
ACAACCGGCAACCTGAGTGGCACCTTCAGCATTGGGGAGGGAAGTAATCGTCTGCTGCTGGTGGCGGTGTCCTGTTATGACAGCGGCGGGGCATCGGGGCAAACTTTTGCCGGCAGCTATGGCGGCAAGTCTTTAACCCAGGCCTTTGTTGAAAATTCGAACCGCCGCATTACCTGGATAGGATATCTTAAGGAGAGCGACATCAATACGCGTAGTGGCAATAGCGTCAATGTAACAGTTACCGGCACCCATACCGGCGTCAGTGCCTTTGTCGGCAGTTACAGCGGCGTTAATCAGACGACCCCGATTTCTGCCAGCGGCGGCAGTTATATCAACAACACCAACAACGTAGCGGTTAACTCTTCAGCACTTAGCGTCAGCGCCGGTGGCTATGCCATTTACAACTGGTCTGGCACCAGCGGCGTAACCCGCAGCAGCGACAACGAGTCCTATACAGAGCATGCTGATGTAACGAGCGGTGGCGTAAACGTCGGTGTCGCCAGTAAGGCTTTCAGCACGGCTGGAAGCACAAATCCAACTGTTACCTGGTCCGGCAATATACGTTCATCTGTGTCGTTAGTTGTGTTAACTAAACAGTAACTGGCTTAGCTTTTGGTTACTTTGTTTTCGCAACAGTTGGAATGGAGGTCTTAGCTCAGTACCCCTTAAAGGGGAATGGAACTAAGACCTCATGTGTTCAGATAAGAAGCAATTTCATCCTTGCATCGCCTGGGGAGAGTAGGTTGTCATATAACCTTTAATAGCAGCCTACCACCCTTGCTGGGGAGTTATAACTGGATGATATCATGAACCTTCATAGGCCCCGTAGACATCCCTCTCGAACGAAGACAGTGGTTCAATCTCCATAATTTTTCCCTTAACGGCATGTTGCTGGAAAGGCTACCACAAAAGTCCAAGCGAAAATGCTGCGTAGGCCAGGACTTTTATTAGCAATGATAAAAATCAAGATTCGGCCCGCTTCCTAACAAATTAGCAAATCTCCCGGTTTGAAAATAGTAGGAAGTGGGCCGATGTTTTTTCCTCTTTGTTCGTCTGCCTGCAGATTAAATTCTCTGTTGTCTGCAGCGTTCCTCGCTTTTGTAGTTGGTCCCTTGTGGCTTTTCGCGATGTGATTCATTCATGACAGGTGACATACGGTGGCCTATTGTTTGCCGCGGCACGAAACAGCGAAAGTACCTTCCCGGATAGCCGCATTGATGGAGTTCTTAGGCTGTTACGCTCAGCATTACGCCAAAACGGGGAGTGTTGGGATGGACACCAATTAGTGTTTTTCTTGCTATTTTTACTGCAGAACGATTAAATAAAGGTAGTGCAGCGGCGGGGCAGCTCCGTCGGCGATACTGCTCAGTAGTCACTGCTCCCTAGAGATTTTCTTTCTTCGACAGGAGTTGAATCATTACTGCGTTTTGCATCAGAATGAAGAGCCAACACTTTCATGTTACCATAAGCGCTTTGGCGGTATTCCTGATATCAACTAGCCCCGCCTGGGCCGTGCAGGCCCACGGGGGGTCTGAAGGGTTGGTCTCGCATCAGATTGGCCATGTCCTCTTCGTGTTTGGGATGGGATTTTTGTTGTTTCATTTGCGTTTTCTGCAGATGAAAGGTGAGGGTTGGTTTGAATTCAAAGCGTTTCTTTGGCTCATTATCGCCTGGAATCTTCTTACCTTTTCCGGCCATTGGCTGCATGAAGTTGTCAGTCCAGAAAAATTTATTCAGGTCGGCGGGGAGGTGAGTTCCTTTTCGATGACAAGTTTTTCAGACGCGTATTTCTATCTCACCAGACTTGATCATCTCATTCTTGTCCCAGCCCTTGTCTTCCTGCTGCTTGCCTTGCGAAAATGGAGATTACAGCCATGATTATTCCATGGACTCCTGTTATTGCCATTGATATTGCGGGTTCTGTTGTGACCTTTGTCCTTGCCGTATGGTGCGCGGTTTTAGCCAGGGAGTGGACTCTTAAAAAACCTAACGATATCTTCCGGCACTACATCTTCCTGCTGACCCTGGCCATTGTTTTTTTTGCCGTTTCTCGTTCTGTCGGTCATTTACTGAAACAGCTTCTCCTGCTTTGCCATCAAAGTCTCCTCTGGAAACAGATATCACCCTTTAGTGGTGCCATCAACTCGACAACCTTCGTTGTTATTTTTGCCTTTGGCATCTATTTTCATCGCTTTCAAAAGGTGCATTTCGAAGTTGAAAGGTATCGAAACAACCTTGAAGGGATGATTGCAAAACGAACAACAGAATTAGAAGAGATCAATATACGTCTCTCTGAGGAGATAGCAGAGCGGAAGCATGTCGAATACTCACTGAAGGAGAGCAAAGGATACCTGCAAGCGATATTGGATAACACGACCCTGCCGATGTATTTGAAGGATGTCGAGGGGAATTACATTCTCATCAATCGAGAGTATGAGCGACTGGCGCGCATCAGCAATGCGGAGATTATAGGGAAAAATGATTTCGATGTTTTCCCGGGGGCGATTGCGGCGCTTTTTCAATTTCAGGACAATGAAGTGAAGGCCAAAAACACCCCCATCGAATTTGAAGAGACCATCCTCTTGCACGATGGGGAGCATACCTTTTTAACATCTAAATTTCCCTTGCGGGATAACGATATAATCTATGCCGTCGGTGGGGTTTGCACCGATATCACACAACGAAAACTTGCCGAGGAAAAACTTGCTGCCGAGCAAGAGCGTCTTGCTGTGACCCTGCGAAGTATCGGTGACGGCGTCATAACCACAGATGTTTCCGGCCAAATTGTTTTGATCAATAAGGTCGCTGAGGATCTCACCGGCTGGTCACAGGAAGAGGCCGTTGGCAGGCCTTTTGATGAGGTGTTTCAGTTATTGACAAAAAACCGGGAGCACTACCCAAATCCCGTCACAACGGCTCTCAATAGTGGGCAGATTTTTTCCTTGGAAGAGCAAACAATACTTGTCAACAAACATGGAGGTGAGCTGCTGATTGCCGATAGCGGGGCACCGATTCGAGACACGGGCAGTAACACCATTGGCGTGGTCATTGTCTTTAGAGATATTAGCCGTCAGAGTAGACTAGAGGAGGAAAACCTCAAGGCGAAGAAACTCGAATCGGTAGGAGTTTTGGCGGGTGGTATTGCCCACGATTTCAATAATATCTTGGCCGCAATCTTGGGAAATATCAATCTGGCCAGGCTCGACACGAGCATTCATGAGCAGACTCAACATTTACTGCTGGCAGCCGAGAAGGCGTCACTGCGAGCAAAAGACCTAACCCAACAGTTGCTAACCTTCTCTAAGGGTGGGGAACCGGTTAAAAAGACTGCTTCGCTTCAGGAAGTGGTGAAGGACTCCGCCGATTTTGTCCTGCACGGGAAAAATGTCGTCGTTCGATACACCTTTCCTGACGATCTCTGGCTGGTCGATATCGACAAAGGTCAAATCAGTCAAGTCATTCAAAACATCGTTATCAATGCGGATCATGCTATGCCTGATGGCGGGATGATCAGTATTGTCTGCGAAAATATCGAGGGGAATGCTGAGCCCGAACTCTCTCTAACAGGGAAGTATGTTGCAATTGCAATTACTGACACGGGTGTTGGTATCGCGCCGGATGTCATTGAAAAAATGTTCGATCCCTATTTTTCAACGAAGAGTACCGGCAGCGGTTTAGGGCTGGCTATCTGTCATTCGATAATCAGGAAGCACCATGGCCACATCACGGCTACATCAACTCCCGGCGAGGGGACGACCTTTACGATTACGCTTCCCGCGTCAAACAATCCTCTGACGCGGCCAGAAAAGCTCCCCCTCGAAACACAAGCAGGGCAACAGGCGAAAATTTTATTCATGGACGATGAGGAGATTGTGCGCAATGTGGCAAAATCCATGCTCAATTATCTAGGCCATGAAGTCATTCTCGCGTCTGACGGGGCGGAGGCTATCAGATTGTTTAGTGATGAGTTAGCCTCCACGTCACCATTTGATTTGACGATCATGGATTTGACAGTTCCCGGTGGGATGGGCGGTGAAGAGGCCGTCAAGGAAATATTGTCAAGAAGCCCTCAGGCAAAGGTTATCGTCTCCAGCGGCTATTCTAATGATCCGATTATGGCAAAATATCAGCACTATGGCTTTTGTGCCGCGATCGTTAAACCATATCAGCTTGATGAACTTGGCAGGGTAACAGGTGAAGTCCTGTGCTCACCGCCGCTCAACTCGTAAACGTAATCAGGATGTCACCGGTTTCTACGGCTACACCGGGTTTTGTCCGGATCTCCTCAATTGTCCCATCACAAGGCGACGACACGCCGCTCTCCATCTTCATCGACTCGATAACTACCAGATCCTGACCGCGGTAGACACGATCTCCGGATTTTGCAAGGACGCTGACCACCATGCCGGGCAACGGTGACGTCAACTCGTTTTGGCGTACCATGCTTGTCTCTTTGGGCATGTGGTGGGCCAGTTCCCATTCGCGTGGCGTGTAGATCTCAAAGATTCGGCTGCTGCCGCAGAAGGCCGCCCAGATGAAATTGTGCCTGTATTGCAGACGGAAATATTGGCTCTGATTGTCGATCTCAAGGCGTAAGCGCCGACGGAAAAACTCAAACTCAGGTGAAATCACACGGTACTCGGTTTCATTGACCCTAAATGTCCACAGACGTGCCGTTGGGTCGCCCTGGAACTCAACGGTGAAAATGTCTTCGTCTCCTTTGACCACGTAGCTGTAGCTCTCTTTTGGTTTGGCAGAGGAGCCCACCTTGGTGGTCAGTGGTTTCAGTGACTTTCGCATCAGATTTTCTCGATTGTGGTAGACCATGGTTGCTGCGATCACCATGGCCTCGATTCGTTCCTTCGGAGGTGCAATTTTAGCAATCCCCTCATCGAAATGCTGTTCGATGAAACCGGTGGTCATCTCTGCCGCAATAAAAGCCGGGTGGTTAAGGATGGCATTTGCAAAATCGACATTGGTAATGACCCCTTCAACATGGTAACGGTTAAGGGCCTGCACCAGGGAACAGCGCGCCTCCTCCCTTGTCTGGCCCCAACTGATCACCTTGGCCAGCAGCGAATCGTAAAAAACACTGACACAACTTCCTGCCTCAATACCGCTGTCCAGTCTGATATTCTCGCCACGCAGCCTGGCATACCGGGTGACCAGGCCGGTGGATGGTAAAAAGCTGCGGGCAGGATCTTCAGCGCAGATCCTGGCTTCGAAGGACCAACCGTTAAGCTTTACCTCTTCCTGAGTGATCGGCAACGGTTCACCTGCCGCCACTCGCAACTGCAACTCGACGAGATCGAGACCGGTCACCATCTCGGTAACCGGGTGTTCGACTTGCAAGCGGGTGTTCATCTCCATGAAGAAAAAATCGCCGTTTTGGTCGAGAATGAACTCGACCGTGCCTGCATTGCTGTAACCCGCTTCTCGTGCCAGGGCACAGGCCCGATCACCGAGTTGCTGGCGGAGTGTTTGGTCTACCACTGGCGAGGGGGATTCCTCGATCACTTTTTGGTAGCGACGCTGAATGGAGCACTCTCTTTCACCAAGAGAGACTACCCGTCCGTGTTGATCAGCCATGATCTGCACTTCAATATGACGCGGATTGCCAATAAACCGTTCAAGAAACATGCGGTCATCACCAAAGGCCTTGCGGGTTTCGTCCTGGGCCGACTGTAAGGCTGCTTCCAGTTGATCTTGGCTGTGGACAATACGCATGCCACGACCGCCTCCACCTGCGGCGGGTTTAAACAGCACCGGATAGCCGATCTCGGCTGCCTTCTCTTTGATGGTCTGCATATCGGCCAGGGCTTGATTGTATCCAGGCACTACAGGGACGCCTGCCTTGATCGCCATGTTTTTAGCGGCTATTTTGTCTCCCATGGTAGCCACTACCTCGGCCGATGGTCCGATAAAGACGAGGCCTGCTGCAATGACCTCGGCGACAAAGCTTGAGCTTTCGGAGAGAAAGCCGTACCCGGGATGAACGGCTTGGCACTTATGTTCTAGGGCGGCCGCGATGAGCTTACTCTTGACCAGATACGAGGACGAAGAGGCCGATGGGCCAAGAAATACTGCTTCGTCCGCCTCTCGTATGTGTAGGGAGCGAGAGTCAATGTCTGAATAGACGGCAACGGTCTTGATGCCGAGTCGCTTGCAGGTTCTGATGATCCGGATTGCAATTTCGCCACGGTTGGCAATGAGAATTTTATCAAACATATTCAGGTGTCCTGGCTGGTGGTTGCCCGTTAAGAGTGGCAAAGAATCGTATCACAGGGGGATGTTTCCATGCTTTCTTGGCGGTTGGTCAACGTGCTTGCTTTCCAAAAATTGGAGGCTGCGGATGAGACGATGCCTGGTGTCACGTGGGGCAATGACGTCATCGATAAAGCCCTGCTTGGCAGCTAAAAATGGGTTAGCATGCATCTGCCGATACTCGTCGGTCTTGCGACGCAGGGTCTCTGCTGGATTGGCAGACTCGTTGATCTCTTTGCGATAGATGATCTCGGCCGCACCTTTGGGGCCGAGTACGGCGATTTCTGCCGTTGGCCAGGCGAAATTGATGTCGCAGCGGATGTGCTTTGAGTTCATGACCACATAGGCACCACCGTAGCCCTTGCGGATAATTACCGTAATCCGGGGTACCGTCGCCTCAACGAAGGCATAGAGAAGTTTGGCGCCATGGCGGATGATGCCACCATGTTCCTGCTCTGGGCCGGGCATGAAACCTGGGACGTCTTCCAAACAAACGAGGGGGATGTTAAAGGCATCGCAGAAGCGGACGAAGCGGGCAGCCTTCACCGATGCCAGACTGTCGAGGACCCCGGCCAATACCGCTGGTTGGTTGGCGATCAGACCGATTGTTTGGCCACCGAGTCTGCCAAACCCACAGATGATGTTCTTGGCAAAATGCGGCTGGATCTCCATGAATTCGGCACCATCCAAAATGCTAGTGATCAGAATTTTCATGTCGTAGGTTTGATTAGGATTGGCCGGGACCAGGTAGTCGAGAGCCGGATCGATTCGTTCTATGGGGTCACTCAGGTCTAGAATTGGAGCCCGTTGCCGATTGTTAGAAGGCAGGTAGTTAACGAGACGCCGTACTTCGCGCAGGCAAAGAATGTCGTTAGGTTGAGCAAAATGCGCCACACCACTTTTTTGGTTATGGACAGCTGCACCGCCTAAATCCTCGGCGGTGATATCCTGGTGGGTGACGGTTTTTACGACATTAGGGCCGGTGACGAACATGTAGGAGGTGTGATCCACCATAAAAGTGAAATCGGTGATGGCCGGACTGTAGACCGCACCGCCGGCGCATGGCCCCATGACACAGGAAATTTGCGGTACGACGCCACTGGCCATGACGTTGCGGCTGAAGATCTCGCCATAGGCGGCCAGCGATTCGACACCTTCCTGAATCCTGGCCCCACCCGAGTCGTTCAAGCCGATGATCGGCGCCCCAACGCGTACGGCGTGATCCATGATCTTGCAGATCTTCTGGGAGTGAGCCTCGCCAAGGGAGCCACCCATGATGGTGAAATCCTGGCTGAAGACAAAGACCTCGCGGCCATCAATCGTCCCATGACCAGTGATGACCCCATCACCGGGAAACTCTTGAGTTCCAGCTTCAGCCTTGGCCTTGCCGGTCATGAGCAGATCGAACTCCTCGAAGGAGTCTTCATCCAGCAGCAAGTCGATGCGCTCCCGGGCGGTCAGTTTGCCTTTATGATGTTGGTCGTCAATTCTCTTGCTGCCACCGCCTAAAAAAGCCTTTTGTCGCATGGCTTCAAGTTTTTCTAAAGTGTCTTGAGCGTACCTTTGCACGATGATTCTCCTATTCGCAGAATTCGGTAAGTACCCCGGCGGTACCTTTTGGATGAAGGAAAGCAACCCGTTTACCACCCGCACCGATGATCGGCGACTCATGAATCAATCGCAAGCCTTGCCTGCGAGCTGTGGCGAGTTGGGCTTCAATATCGTCGGTGCGATAGGCAATGTGGTGAATGCCTTCGCCTCGATTTTCAAGAAATTTGGCGATGGGACTCGTTGGGTCAGTCGGTTCCAAAAGTTCTATGTGAGTTTGGCCTACCGTAAAAAAAGCGGTACGAACCTGTTGCGATGCTACTTCTTCCTCGGCCTCGCAGGTGAGTCCTAAAACCTCTTCGTAAAAAACTCGTGCAGTGGCAATGGAGTGAACTGCCAACCCCAAGTGGTCAATGTTGCTTATCATCACAGATGCCCCCGGTCCCGATATTCTCCAAAATTGTTGCGCAAGACTTGGCAGATTTCACCTAGAGTGGCGTAGGACTTTACCGCCTCTAGAATGATCGGCATCAAATTAGTTTTGCCTGCGGCGGCAGCTCCTAGGATGCGGAGGGTGCTGTCAACTGTGCTCTGATCACGTTTTGCGCGTACTGCTTTCAAGCGAGAGACCTGGTCTGTTTCCACTGCCGGGTCGAGGCGAAGCAGGGGAGGGCTAGCCTCCTCATCTGTTTGAAAGCGATTGACCCCGACAACGACTCGTTCACCGTTTTCGACCTGACGCTGGAAGGCATAGGCGCTGTTTTCGATCTGCCGCTGAATAAAGCCATCTTCAATACAACTGACAACGCCACCGGCCTGATCAATTTTGGCGATCAGCGCCATAGCCTCAGCCTCGATACGGTCAGTCGCTGCTTCAATGAAATAGGAACCGGCCAAGGGGTCGACTGTATCCGCCACACCTGATTCATGGGCGATGATCTGTTGGGTGCGGAGTGCGGTACGGACTGAATCCTCAGTAGGCAGAGAGAGCGCTTCATCGCGTGAGTTGGTATGGAGCGATTGTGTGCCGCCTAGGACGGCAGCAAGGGCCTGCAGGGTAACTCGTACGATGTTGTTGTCGATCTGTTGCGCGGTGAGGCTGCTGCCGGCGGTCTGGGTGTGGAAACGCAGCATAAGGCTTGCCGGGTGACGAGCATGGAAGCGCTCCTTCATGATTCTGGCCCAGAGTCTGCGTGCTGCCCGGAATTTGGCAACCTCTTCGAGAAGGTCTGACGAGGCGTTGAAGAAAAAAGAGAGCCGTCGGGCAAAGAGATCGACATCGAGCCCCACATCGAGGGCGGCTTGCACATAGGCACAGCCATTTGCCAGGGTGAAGGCCATTTCCTGAGCCGCTGTGGAGCCAGCTTCACGGATGTGATAGCCGGAGATCGAGATGGTGTTAAAGCCCGGCGTTTCTGTGGCGCACCACTGAAAAATATCGGTAATCAAACGCAGGCTTGGTCTGGGGGGGAAGATGTAAGTGCCACGGGCCACATACTCTTTGAGGATATCGTTCTGGATGGTGCCCTGGATTTTGGCGGATGGAACACCCTGCTTCTCTGCTACGGCAACGTACATGGCGAGCAGAATAGCCGAGGGGGCGTTGATGGTCATCGAGGTTGAGACCTTATCCAAGGGGATCTGGTCAAAAAGGATCTCCATGTCAGCCAGGGAATCGATCGCCACCCCGACTTTACCGACTTCACCGGCAGCCATCGGGTGGTCTGAGTCATAGCCAATCTGAGTGGGCAGGTCAAAGGCAACCGAGAGGCCGGTAGTCCCCTGGTCGAGCAGAAAACGATAGCGCTGATTTGACTCAGCGGCAGTGGAAAACCCGGCATACTGACGCATGGTCCACAGCTTGCCACGGTACATGGTAGGCTGTACACCACGCGTGTATGGATATGATCCAGGGAAACCCAAGTCATGGAGATAGGCATCGTCAATCTCCACTGGCACAGCCAAGCGGGGGATTTCGCTGCCGCCATGGTTGGTAAACTGCGGTTGACGCTCAGGGAATCGCTCAAGGCTTTTTTGGAGAATTTTTTCTTCCCAGTCCATCAATTTCGGGTGTTTACTCATCTGTGGTCACCATCTTCAGGGATATGCTCTTGTCATATTGCTTGCGCTTCTCTTTCCAGTTCGCATTCAAAACGATACTTTTGTCGACGGAGCTCCCGCTGCTCGTCGGAGGACTGATGTACGCTCTCGTCGCTGCTCGATTGCCCTCGCGGTCTCATTACGAATGCCTGCTGGAAAAATTCCTTTGAATAAAACTTAGAGTCAGTAACCTATCGTTATCAGGCGTCTGGAATCCCCAAGCGCAAAAGCAGTTCGTGGGCAAGATGTCTTGGATTGGTAGACGGTTCTGAGTGTAAGGCAGACACGGCAAGATCAAGACGAGGGCGTAACAGCTCGATAGCCAAGTCGACGATTTCGCGCTCTTGAGCCTGGACGCGTCGATCCGTTCGGGTGCCATCGGCACGATGTTCCGCATCAAGGCTGGCAAGGCGTGAAGAGAGCTCAACAACACCCCTGCCGGTCAGCGCATCAGTTTGACAGACTCGACTGCGATCAGGAGCCACGCTCTCCAGATCGAGCGCCAGTGATTCGGAACCAGGGCAATCGGCCTTGTTGACGACTAAAAGATCCGCCACCTCAAGAAGACCTGCCTTCATGGCCTGGATGTCGTCACCCAAGCCAGGTGCCAGGACGAGCAAAGTGAGATCGGCCAGTCGTATGATGTCCATCTCAGATTGGCCGACACCCACTGTCTCAATGATGATCACCGAGCAGCCACCATTTGCCATGATACGCACAGTTGCCCCAGCAGCGGCGCACAACCCCCCGAGCCTGCCCCTGGTCGCCATCGAACGAACCAGGACGTCTGGATCTAAGGCATGTTGCATCATGCGCACACGGTCTCCTAGGATAGCTCCACCCGAAATAGGCGACGATGGATCTATAGCGATGATGCCTAGCCGCTGCCCCTCTGCACGGAAACGGGAGATCAGCTGGCCGGTGAGGGTAGACTTGCCTGCCCCAGGCGGCCCGGTAATGCCGATTACCATCATCTTTTCGATTGGCTCTTTTGCCAAAGAAGACATGATGAGGTCGGCTTGTGGATGGTTGTCTTCGACCAGAGAGATCGCTCGTGATATGGCACGAGGATCACGGGCATGCACCCGTTCAAGCAGTGAGGCTATTGCAGCGCTTGTCACAGGGTTCTGCCGCTCCGGTGTGTCGCACAGGCCTCGGTAAAGGCCTTGACAATTGTCGCGACTGAAGTGCCGGGGGTGAAAATCTCGGTGATACCGGCCTCAATGAGCAGAGGGACATCTTCACGGGGGATAACGCCGCCGCCGAGAACCGGGATGTCACTGGCTCCTGCCTGACGCAAGGCTTCGACCACGGCAGGAAAAAGCCGCAGGTGAGCCCCGGAGAGGGAGGAAAGACCAACTGCGGCTACGTCCTCTTGAATGGCGGCAGCTGCGATCTCCTCAGGGGTTCGCCTGATACCAGTGTAGATTACCTCGAAGCCATGATCGCGCAGGGCACGGGCAATGACCTTTGCCCCGCGGTCGTGGCCGTCCAGCCCCGCCTTGCCAATCAGAACCCGATTTTTGTGTGTGGTGTCGGTTGTCATAATGAGCTTCCTTTATAAGGAACGAAGGTCATAGAGAAATCTACAATGCATCTGCAAAAACCTTGGAGCAATAGCTGCCAAGTGAGGTGAGGTCACGGCAGACATGCACTCCGGCATCAGTGAGGGTCTTGAGCTTGGCCTGGGCAGTGCCGCTGGAGCCGCAGACGATTGCTCCGGCATGTCCCATACGACGCCCTGGGGGTGCGGTAAGGCCGGCGATGAAACCTACTACCGGCTTACTAACTCGCTCGCGGATAAAGGCCGCGGCCTCTTCTTCGGCGCTACCGCCAATCTCGCCCACCATGACGATGGCCCGAGTTTCTGGGTCGTTCTCGAAAGCGGTCAGGCAATCGATGAAATCGGTGCCGACGATAGGGTCACCACCGATCCCCAGGCAGGTAGTCTGGCCGATTCCTTGACTGCTGAGCTGGTGAACCACTTCATAGGTCAAGGTGCCGGAGCGGGAAACCACACCAACCGGACCCCCTGCCAGATGGATAGAACCAGGCATGATGCCGATCTTGCACTGTCCTGGGGAGATGATGCCTGGG
Source organism: Desulfobulbaceae bacterium (assembly GCA_028718985.1). Lineage (GTDB taxonomy): Bacteria > Desulfobacterota > Desulfobulbia > Desulfobulbales > VMSU01 > VMSU01. The sequence goes on from JAQUKQ010000012.1 coordinate 12,010, forward strand.
CAATTGGCACCGATCAGCCGCACAGGTTTGCCAGCCAGGTAATTTTTGACGCGCATCATGTCGAGAACAGGGATACCCTCGGTGATAGCTATGATAAGTTCAATGCCCGCATCAGCCGCTTCAAGGATAGCATCGGCGGCAAAGGTTGGTGGAACGAAGATCAAGCTGCAATTAGCGGCAGTCGTGATGACGGCTCGGTGAACGCTGTTAAATATCTGTATGCCGTTTGCGTTCTGTCCACCCTTGCCAGGCGTTACACCAGCCACTATCTGCGTACCATAGGCCAGACACTGACTGGTATGAAATGCCCCCTCACGACCAGTGATGCCCTGCACAACAACCCGCGTTTCGCGGTTGACGAAGATGCTCATCTCTTCTCCTCCGCTACCATAGCGGCGACCTTGCTCGCTGCGTCATGCAGGTCTTTCGCTGTGATCAGATTAAGCCCTGACTCGGCAAAGATTCGACGTCCCTCAAGGACATTAGTGCCTTCCATGCGGATAACCACCGGCAGCGTGATGCCGATTTTACGGGCAGCCTGCACAACGCCCTCGGCCAGGACGTCACAGCGGAGGATGCCGCCAAAGATGTTGATCAGCACGCCGCGAACCTTAGGGTCGCTTAAGATTATGCGCAAGCCATTCTCGACCATCTCAGCACTGGCACCACCACCGACATCGAGAAAATTGGCGGGTTCGGCGCCGGCCTGTTTGATGATGTCCATGGTGGCCATGGCCAGACCCGCACCATTGACCATGTTGCCGACATTACCTGACAGGTTGATGTAGTTAAGGCCGAAACGAGCTGCTTCGACCTCCAAGGGGGACTCTTCACTGCTGTCACGGTATTCTAGGAGGTGCTGATGCCGGAACAGGGCGTTGTCGTCAAATTCTGCCTTGGCGTCCAAGGCAACAAGCTCTCCCGCCTTGCTAATCGCCAAGGGGTTGATCTCCAGGGTTTCGCAATCACAGTCGAGAAACATCCGGTAGAGGTTGCCAAGCAGCTTGGTACACTCTTTAGCAAGAGCTGGCTGCAGACCAAGGCCGTAAACCACCTGTCGGCAGTGGAACGGTTGCAGGCCGAGCAGGGGGTTGACAAAGATCTTGATAACCTTTTCTGGTGTAGCGGCGGCGACCTCTTCAATGTTCATCCCGCCTGACAGACTGGCCAGGATTGTGATGGTTGCCCTGACCCGGTCAACCATCATGCCAAGGTAGAGTTCTTGTTCAATATCTACCCCGGACTCCACAAGGAGCTTGCCGACCTTCTGGCCTTGCGGGCCGGTCTGCGGGGTGACCAAGGTCATGGACAGCAGTTGGCTTGCCATCTCGTGGACTCCGGACGGATCGTGCACTATCTTGATCCCGCCTGCCTTGCCGCGACCGCCGGCATGGATCTGAGCCTTGAGCAGCACCGGCCAGCCGCCAAGTCTTTCTGCAACCTCCACCGCTTGCTGGGGGTTTACTGCCAGAGCCCCAGCAGGGACCGTGACACCAAAGCCTCGCAACAGCTCTTTGGTTTGGAATTCGTGGATTTTCATAGTCTGTGCTCTTCTCCTCTTTTTCATCACGTGACGTGCAGGCACAACATATCCGTAAATCCACCTACTCACAACAGAAAAAATATGCATTGTCGAACGGAAGAAAAAAGCGCTGAACGATAACCTGCTCGACCATCCTGTGTGTCAAAAAAAGGAGGCTTCCCGCGAACAGTGAAATCGCACTGTTTCATATATCTATCGATATTGCAGTTGGTTAGCTGTCGCAGGATGACCGAATCACCGGCGAGACCATTGGTTCGTCTCACCTCTTTTTAGCCAGTGAACGACAAACTCTCAAAAGGGTCTAGATCAATATCAACAAAAAAGAAACTAGGTATGTTTACAGATGTAAATCTTTTTATTAGAGTAACCGAAAAGTACCACAAATGAGACCTTGGGGAAACTCATTCATGCCGTGTTCGAGTGGCAAAAAAACTCGAATCGAGTTTCCCGAACGTTCCTAACTCAACTTTCTCAGCAGGAGGGTGTAAATGGGCAGTTATGACGAGATCTTTCGCAAAAGCATTGAAGAGCCGGTGGCCTTTTGGAAGGAGGCCGCTGAAGCCATTGATTGGTATAAGAAATGCGATCGAATCCTTGACGACTCGCGTCCTCCTTTTTATCGCTGGTTTCCCAATGGAGAAATCAATACCTGTTTTAACGCCTTGGACCGGCATGTTCGTGACGGCTTGGGCGACCAGGTGGCACTCATTTATGACTCTCCGGTTACCAACACGGTCAAGCACATCACCTATCGTCAAATGCTGGACCGTGTTGCCCGCTTCAGCGGCGCTCTCCGCGGTTTAGGGGTGGGCAAGGGTGATACGGTAATCATCTATATGCCGATGATACCCGAGGCAGTTGTTGCCATGCTCGCTTGTGCCCGTCTCGGCGCTATCCACTCTGTCGTCTTCGGCGGGTTTGCCGCCAATGAACTGGCTTTACGCATCGATCATGCTAAACCGAAGGTGATTATCTCGGCCTCAGGTTCGATGGAGGGCAAGAAGGTCATCGCCTATAAGCCGCTTCTGGACCGGGCAATCGAGCTTGCCGAGCACCGCGCTGAACGCTGTGTCCTCTTCCAGCGACCCTTTGTTGAGGCCTCCATGATCGACGGGCGGGATCTGGACTGGCAGGAGATTGAGTCGCAGGCGGCACCGGTGGATTGTGTGCCGGTGAAGGCCACCGATCCACTCTATATACTCTACACCTCTGGTACCACCGGCATGCCCAAAGGCGTGATTCGTGACAACGGAGGCCATGCAGTGGCTCTGCACTGGAGTATGAAGTATATTTACAATGTTAAGGCTGGCGACATCTTTTGGGCTGCCTCTGACGTGGGCTGGGTCGTTGGGCACTCCTATATTGTCTACGCCCCACTGCTGATGGGTTGCACGACAGTGCTGTATGAAGGCAAGCCGGTCGGCACACCCGACCCTGGGGCCTTCTGGCGGGTTATTGAACAGCATAAGGTTAAGGTGCTGTTCACCGCGCCGACCGCTTTTAGAGCCATCAAGAAAGAAGATCCGGAAGGGGTCTTCTTTAAAAAATATCATCTCGACCACTTCGAATGTCTTTTTTTAGCTGGGGAGCGTCTTGACCCAGACACCTACCATTGGGCCTGTGCTCTTCTCGATCGTCCGGTAATCGACCACTGGTGGCAGACCGAGACCGGTTGGCCGATTGCCTCTAACTGTCTAGGCATAGAGCATTTCCCGATTAAACCCGGTTCGCCCACCAAGGCTGTGCCGGGCTACGATGTCAAGATTTTGGATAATGATGGCAATGAGCTGCCAGCGAATCACGATGGTGATGTGGTGATCAAGCTGCCTCTGCCTCCTGGCACGTTGGCCAGTCTCTGGCAGGCCGACGATAAATTCATCAGTTCGTATACCAGCCGTTTCTCAGGTTATTATCTGACCAGTGATGGAGGGTATAAGGATGAGGACGGGTATCTCTTTATCATGGGTCGGATCGATGACGTGATCAACATTGCCGGGCATCGACTCTCGACGGGAGCTATGGAGGAAGTAATCGCTACACATCCGGCCGTTGCCGAATGTGCGGTGGTAGGGGCTGACGATACCCTTAAGGGACAACTGCCGGTCGGCCTGGTGGTGTTGAAGGCCGGAGCGGTCCAGGATGCCGAACAGATTGAGAAGGATCTGATCCAGATGGTCAGAAACCAGATCGGGCCGATTGCCTGCTACAAGACAACGGCGGTTGTCCCGCGCCTGCCTAAGACGAGATCCGGCAAAATTCTTCGGGGGACCATGCGGGCTATCGCCAACGGCAAAGACTACAGGATGCCATCCACCATTGATGATCCAACCACATTGGAAGAGATCACCGAAACCTTCAACCACCTCCGTTTCCCGACCAAGAAATAAACAGACGACGATGATGCAAGGGGGGTTGAGGGTAGGTGAGTATGAGATATTCTGGCTGAATGGTGGAGCGTTCGCCTTGGATGGTGGCACCATGTTCGGGCCGGTGCCAAAGATCATTTGGTCAAAACGCTATCCGGTTGATCAGGAGAACTATATCCGCCTCCTCGCTTCCCCCATGTTGATCAAGGGGCCGGACATCCGAATCCTGGTTGAGTCTGGTTTCGGCAATAAACTGAACGACAAACAGCGGAAAATATTCCGGGTACAGCGAGACTGGGATCTGGTAGCAGAGCTCGCCTCCCATGGCATTCAGCGTGCTGAGATTGACGCTGTGATACTTACCCATGGAGACTGGGACCATGCCGGTGGCGTTGTCATGTCTAACCCTGAAGGAGTGCCTGAACTGACCTTCCCCAATGCCCGCCATCTTCTTCAGGCAAGCGAATGGGAAGATATTCGGCACCCCAACAGTCGCTCAGCCGCCACCTACTGGCCAATCAATTTCGACACCTTGGCCGCCAGCGGCATTATTTCGTTAGTGGACGGCAACGCCACTGTTAGTTCTGGCATCACTCTTCGCCACACCGGTGGCCATACCCGTGGCCATCAAGCGCTCTTTATAGAGTCGAAAGGGGAGCGCGCCGTCCATCTTGGCGACCTGCTCCCTACCCACGTTCAGTTCAACCCCCTGTGGGTGATGGCCTACGACAACTTCCCCTTGGAGGTGATTAGCCGCAAGCAGGAGCTGATCAAACAGGCGATGGAGGAGAAGGCGTGGTTTCTCTTTTATCACAATCCCTTCATGAATGCCTGTAAGTTCGATGTCAATGGCGAGATTATCGCCGAGTGGCAGCCTTCCGCCTAACAGACTACCCTTCCGTTTCAGCTTGTTCAGCCGCTTTGGTGAATGGGAAATACTCCCTGTCCGTTCCCAGTATATGCAGCATCACAACCTTGTTTACTAGAAACTGGAAAACATCACCAACCGAGAGCGTGGAGTTTTCGAAGTCCTGTGTCAACTTCATCCCTCTCTCAAGCAGCCTGGCGTGTTCGGCGATGTGATGACTTGTGCCAGGAAATCGAATGGCCTTGAGGATCTCTTCTTCCTCGTGGAAGTGCTGTTTGACTTCGTCGAGGAGGCTGCTCATGGCCGCGAAAATCTCAGGAGAAGGGTGGCCAGAGAGGACCTTGTCAAGGAGTTCGTTGGCAAGATGAAAGAGAGACTTATGTTGTTGGTCGATCACCGAGTTGCCGCAACAAAAGCTGTCTTTCCAGGTCAGTTGGACAAGGTGTTCATTGTTGACCCCCTCGGCTTTATTGTAGCCATCACATTCTATTCGATTGCGGCCGGCGGCTTTGGCCTGGTAGAGGAGTTTGTCTGCTTTGGCGACGATATCGGAGCAGGAGTCATCTGCCGAGCAACGGTCAGTAATGACACCTATACTTGCGGTGACGAAGTCTGCGATGTTTGAGTCTTGGTGGGGGATAGCGCAGGCGATGATGTTTTTGCGGATCCTCTCGGCGATGGCAATTGCACCCATGCTATCGGTTTCCGGCAGGATGCAGGCAAATTCTTCGCCACCATAGCGTGCGGCTAAATCAGCGGGACGGGTAGCGCATTCGGCTATTATCTGAGCAACCTGGCGCAGACATTCGTCGCCTTTGACATGACCATAGCAGTCGTTGTATCGCTTGAAAAGGTCGATATCCAACAAGATCAGTGACAACTCTTTTCCAGAGCGGGCATGCCGGGCACGCTCCTTGGTCAGCACCTGGTCAAAATATCTTCGGTTGGCAATGCCAGTCAAACTATCAGTAGTGCTTTGCACCTCAAGTTGACGGTTTGACTCCTCTAAGTCTCTCTCCACCCGCTTGCGAGATGTGATATCCTGAAAACTTTCAATAACGCCAATCGGGTTATTCTTATCGTCGAGCAGTGGTCTGGCGGTAACAAGAAAACAACGGGATCCCCCTGCTGTTTCTCTGTTTGTTTCGATGATTTCCTTGCTTGATCCGTTCATGATCCGAGTGAGTAGACAACTTTCGGTATGGCACGCTTGGCTTGGACGGTGTTCATAACATTTGATCGATGGCTTGTGGTCGGAGAGTGGGCCAAATTCACTCCAATACGATTTATTTGCCATGAGAATGGTGAAGTTTTTGTCGGTTACGCAAGTCGGAATGGTGCTGTTGAAGGTGGCATTAAACAGGCGCTTCTTCTTCTCATAAAGGGTCCCGCCGGTGAAAATGAGCAAAAGTCCGAAGAAGGCCACTGCGCCTGAGCTGACATAGAGACTGGTCCGCGAGTTAGCAGGATAGGGAAGAGAGACGCTGATGCCACCTCGGATGTCTCCCTCCTTGTACCCCTGTTGCGCGTGACACTTGAGACAGTCGATCTCGGTGATCAGGGGTGCCATGTAGCGAAACCACGTTACATTGCCAACCTTGAAAAACTCACCTTGCTCCTTGGCGCCCTGCTCGAAAGTTTTGAGCCACTTTGTTTCCCAGTCCGTGGGCTTGTTTTCAGGCCTGATTGGTTTAAGGCTGGTAATGTGAAACTGAATGCCGTTCTTATTTCTTCCAGCAATTTCGGAAAGTTGCCTGGTCATGTATGAAGGGTTGACTTTGGTGAGGTGGAGTCCGTTGTCAGCGATCAGATCACGGTTTTTCAGGGGGAGGTATTTGTTGGGCTGTGTCGTAGGGGTGATTGGCACGTAGACCCCGCCGTGAGAGGCATTCCAAAGGCGGGAGATCAAGATTTCGTGGAAAAAGCCGGAGGCGGTGGAATTTGCTAACAGTTTTTCTTCTTTGCGAGTCTCCATCTCTTGCCAAAGGAGGAAGATTCCGATGATGCATACCCAGAGGGTGAGTGCCAAAGGGGTTATGGTATCTTTTTTGATGTATTTCATCGGAAAGACTCGGTTCGCTCGGTTGATTCATGACCATCAATTGCCGGTAGGGGCATCCCCATTCTTTTGATCCGTCATGTCAAAAAAACATGGGGAGTTACATACCCATCATAGGTCAGCAAACTTCAGAAGTCAAAGCCCTTTCTCTCCGCAATGGATGCCTGGTGTGCGGTTCAGGCAAATAGGCAAATGGTTACTTTTCGTTCGAGAACAACACTGCCTTCATAAACTCCCTGTTCAGACGTGCAATATTGCTGATTGATATGCCCTTGGGGCAGGCCTTTTCGCAGCGTTTCTCATTGCCGCAGTTGCCAAAACCAAGTTTGTCCATTTTCTTTACCATCGCCAAGGCGCGCTGATTCCGTTCCGGTTGTCCTTGCGGCAGCAGACTGAGGTGCGAGACCTTGGCCCCGACAAAGAGCATGGCCGAGGCGTTCGGGCAGGCTGCGACGCAGGCACCGCAACCGATGCACTCTGCCGCGTCGAGGGCCTGTTCGGCGGTGGGATTTGGTATCGGGATGGTATTGGCGTCTGGGGTGCCGCCGGTGTTGACTGAGACATATCCGCCTTCGGCAATGATGGCGTCGAAGGCACTGCGATCGACAATCAGGTCCTTGACCAGCTTGAAGGCTCGGGACCGGAATGGTTCAATGACTAAGGTGTCGCCGTCTTTGAAGTGACGCATATGGAGTTGGCAAAGGGTGGTCTTCTGCTCCGGGCCATGCGGTTTGCCATTAACCACCGAGCCGCACATGCCGCAGATACCTTCCCGGCAATCATGGTCGAAGGCCACCGCTTCCTCACCACTCAGGATGAGGCGCTCGTTTAAGACATCGAGCATTTCAAGAAAAGACATGGAGGTTGAGATCGGCCCTGATTCGTAGGTGTGGAAGGCCCCTTGCGCCTCGGGTCCGGACTGTCTCCAGATTCTTAAAGTAAGGTTAATGAGACTCATTTGTAGCTCCTTTGACTGAGCTTAACATTGTCAAAGACCAAAGGCTCTTTGTGTAGAAGGGGCGTCTGCCCTTCGCCTTGATATTGCCAGGCCGAGACGTGAGAGAAGGTGTCGTCCTGGCGTTTGGCCTCATGTTCCTCGGTTTGGCTCTCTTCACGGAAGTGACAGCCGCACGACTCCTCTCGTGCCAGGGCATCGAGGATCATGATCTCGGCAAATTCAATGAAGTCGGCAACTCGTCCGGCCCTTTCCAGGGTTTGGTTCAGCTCTGCTCCGCTCCCCGTCACTTTGAGATCTGACCAGAATTTTTTTTTCAGCTCCGGCAGATTGTGCAAGGCCTTCTTGAGTCCGGCCTCGTTACGGGCCATACCACAATGATCCCAGAGTAAATGGCCAAGTTCGCGGTGGAAGTCATCGGCTGTTCGTTTGCCGTTAATCGACAGCAGGGTCTGAATACGCTCATGCACTGTCTTCTTGGCTTCAGTGAAAGCGACATGGTTGGTGTCGATTTTCGGCAGTGTAGCCGTCGCAAAGTGAGCACCAATGGTAGCGGGTAAAACGAAATAGCCATCGGCTAAGCCCTGCATAAGGGCGCTGGCACCCAGGCGGTTGGCACCATGATCGGAGAAGTTGGCCTCGCCCAGGACATAGAGTCCCGGGACAGTGCTCATCAGATGGTAATCGACCCAAAGGCCACCCATGGTGTAGTGGACAGCAGGGTAGATGGTCATTGGTTCCTTGATTGGGTCTTGGCCGGTGATCTTTTCATACATGTGGAAGAGATTGCCGTATTTCCGACGAATGGACTCTTCGCCAAGCCGCTTGATGGCATCGGCAAAATCGAGATAGACCGCCAGCCCTGTTTCACCAACGCCCTTGCCGGCATCACACTGTTCCTTAGCGTTACGAGAGGCAACGTCACGTGGTACCAGATTACCGAAGCTGGGGTACTTCTTCTCAAGGTAGAAGTCTCTTTCCGATTCAGGGATTTCGGCGGGGCGTCTTTGATCTCCCTTTTTACTTGGTACCCAAACCCGGCCATCGTTCCGCAGGCTCTCACTCATCAGAGTCAGCTTCGACTGGTAGGTGCCGTGCACTGGGATGCATGTCGGATGGATCTGCACGAAACAGGGGTTGGCAAAACATGCCCCTCGTTTGTAGGCGCGCCAGGTGGCAGTGACATTGGAGGCCATGGCGTTGGTAGAGAGGTAGTAGGCATTGCCATAGCCACCGGTAGCTAATACCACGGCATGAGCAGTGTGCGACTCAATGGCTCCTGTGATCAAATTGCGGGTGACGATTCCCCTGGCCTGACCGTCGATTACCACGAGATCCATCATCTCTGAGCGGGGAAATAGTGTCACTTTACCGGCCTTGACCTGCCGCATGAGGGCACTGTAGGCACCAAGCAGAAGTTGTTGGCCAGTTTGGCCTCTGGCGTAAAATGTTCGCGACACCTGGGCACCACCGAAGGAACGATTAGTAAGCAGGCCACCGTATTCCCGTGCGAAGGGCACCCCTTGCGCCACGCATTGGTCAATGATCTGATTGCTGATCTGGGCAAGGCGATAGACATTGGCCTCTCGAGCCCGGAAGTCTCCGCCCTTAACGGTGTCATAAAAGAGCCGCCAGATGCTGTCCCCATCGTTTGGATAATTTTTGGCGGCGTTGATACCTCCCTGAGCCGCTATGCTGTGGGCACGTCTGGGACTGTCCTGGATGCAGAAGGTTTTAACGTTGTAGCCAAGCTCGCCAAGTGTCGCCGATGCAGATGCCCCGGCCAGACCGGTGCCGACCACGATAATGTCGAATTTACGCTTGTTGGCGGGATTGACAAGCTTGGTTTCAAAACGAAAGCGGTCCCACTTTTCAGTCAAGGGCCCCGAGGGGATGCGGTGATCGAGTTGCATGGTATCCTTTGGTGGATGGGTTTACCCCCGTCGCAACGGGTCTTGTTTTATTGAAGAAAACCGTCCGTAGTCAAGGCCAGGAGGGGAATCAACATGAAAAGAGCGCCGAGAATGACAGCCATAGAGAGGCCGCCGCGTTGCAAGAATCGATTGTATTGGGGGTGGTTGGCTCCAAACGACTGGAACAGGCTCCAGAAACCATGACTGATATGCAAGGTGAGTCCGCTTAACGCCACAAGATAGAAAAACCCGAGTGGCGGATTACCGAGAACGGTTTTTACCTGATCAGCGGTCGAAATCATCTTGCTGGCAAAGTGAAAATTAAGGAGATGCACGACCAGAAAGATCAGGATTAGCGCACCGGTGTAAGGCATGGTGGAGGCACTCCAACTTCGATCTGTTGCAGAGACGGCGTAACGGGTAGGTCGGGCACTGAGATTGTCAATAAAGAGAAGGATGGCGGTGAGGATATGGGCCAGAAAGACAAGGGCCAGGCAAGCCTCAAGCACGTGAATGAATCCGCCCAGCGAGTGAAGGTGGGCGGCATAGGAGTTATATGCCTCTTTGCCCAAGAAGGAGAATGTGTTCCCGGCCAGATGTGCCATCAAAAAAAATGACAGGCAGGCCCCAGAGAGGGCCATGATATATTTTTTGCCGATTGACGATTGAAACACGCTAAGAAACCAGGACATTTTCACCTCAACAGGGGATAGGAGAGACATGACAAGGGGTGCCGTAACGTAATTTTCTTTTGGAAAACCGTGGTTACTCAGCAGTGCCACAGATTGCCGCTCACTCAGGGTGATGCGTGCGCCGTCTCCGTGAACCGCCCTGATCGCCTCGAAAATTCTCGATGCTGAAGGGCAGCGGGCAGCGCAAGATTACCGCTTGCAGGCACGGTGTCAAGCAAAGTTTGATAGCAACGACATACCCTACCTGCAGGGAAGCTGCAAAAGGTGCGTATAGGTAGAACTTCCCCCTGCAAAAATCAAGCGGCAGGACAATAAAAAATTGTTATTGAGCGATCAGCGGTAAGTAGTGTGGCTGCCACTGCATTTTTTCGACAATGGTTGCCAAACGGCTCGGATCGTTATCGTGTTGGAATTTATTGAAGACGCAGAGGCCGCTTACCTTGTCAGTCATTGCTCTTATCCCGACCTGTACTGCAACCTGTTTGCACACCTTGCGTAACTCACTCACTGGTGGTGTCAATACGCCTTTCTCCAAGTCTTCCGGGGATACCATGTCGGTGACCGCTCGAGCGGCGGCCGTAAAGAAGGAGGGTAATACCTCTCTGCTGCCGGAGGCAAGGATGCCAAGTCCAACCCCGGGGAAAATAAAGACGTTGTTGCACTGACCGATGCGCACGCCGTTGACAGGGGAAAACGGGCTGCCAGTGGCGATGAGGGCTTTCCCTTCTGTCCAGCGGGAGATGTCTTCCGGCAAGGCCTCAGCATAGGGTGTTGGGTTACTCAAGGGCAGGATGATTGGCCTGTCGGTATTGGCCATCGCCGCTTTGACAACTTCCTCGGTAAAGCATCCTGCCTGCCCGGAAGTGCCAATCAGAACAGTTATCTTCTCGTTGATCACAGCATTCAGGAGGGTGTTATCCTCCTTGTTTTTCAGCCATGGCAGAGATTGATGATCCTTGGCGAATTTAACTTTGTACGGCTCCATCCGCCGATCGGTGGTCAGGATGCCACGGCTGTCGAGGGCGAAAATTCTTGCTCTTGCCTCTTTTTCATTCAGGCCTTCAGCCAGCAGGGCCGCTTCTATTTGCTCGGCAACTCCAACTCCACCTGCTCCTGCGCCATGCACCAGAAAGATCTGATCTCGCAAGAGCTCTTTTTTGATTTTCATGGCGGTCAAAATTGCCGCCAGAGTGATGGCCCCGGTTCCCTGAATGTCATCATTAAAGGAGATCAGGTCGTGGAGGTAGGCATCACGGATGGCGAAGGCATTTTGCTTGGAAAAGTCCTCCCACTGACAGAGGGCATTTGGGCATACCTTCTTGAAGGCTTTGGCGAAACGCTGTACGAAATTGATGTAGTCATCGCCTTCAAGACGATGGTGGCGCCAACCAAGATAATCCGGATCGTCGAGCAGTTGTTTGTTGTTGGTGCCAACGTCAAGCGAGATTGGCAGACAGTGCCAGGGGGCGATTCCAGCCCCTTGGGTGTAGAGCATTAGCTTGCCGAGGCAGATAGCAATGCCGCCAGCCCCTTGATCTCCTATGCCGAGAATCCCTTGGTTGTCTGTCACCACCGCTACTCTGATGTCACTGGTGTCGTACTGCAAAAGGATCTCTTCGGCTTGATCGATGTTGCCCGGATAAAAGTGCAAGCCGTTCGCCTTACGGAACATGGAAGAGTATTTTTGGCAGGCAATGCCAACTGTTGGTGTGTAGATGATGGGCATCAAGTGTTCAAGGTCCTTGGCGATCAGGGCGTGCGCCAGCGTGGCATTGCGGTCGTAGAGTGAGCGCACATAGATGAATTTTTCTATATCACTTGCCTTATTGTAAAAGATGCTGAGTGAGTTTTGCACCTGGCTCTGCAGGGAGCGCTCGGCAGGTGGGAGCAACCCTGAGAGGTGCAGTTCACGACGTTCCGCTTCAGAGAAGGAGGTGCCTTTGCTGGTGAAATTATTGGCCATCACGGCCATACCACGGCCAGTCACCTTTATCGCCTTGGTGTTGCCGAACTCGTCATATTCAAACTGATATAGATTTTCAGGCATCATCTCTTCCCTGTGTTTTTTTGGTCGGGGATTGCGGTTCGTTGGGAGAACGAACCGCACTATCGTTATTGCAAGATGGCATTAGTAGCCGAGCAGGTGCGGCAACCAGAGAGATACAATCGGCACATAGGTGATCAGCAACATGAAGCCGATCATGGAAATCAGCCAAGGCAGGACCGACATGGTAAGTTCGGAAATTCCCATCTTGGTGATGCCACTTGCCACGTACAGATTGAGCCCGACAGGTGGGTGGCACATGCCAACCTCCATGTTGACCGTCATCAGAATGCCGAAGTGGATCGGATCGACCCCCAGCTGCATTGCCACCGGGAACAGGATCGGTGCCAGGATCAGGATAATCGATGAGGGCTCCATGACGTTGCCTGCAAGTAGCAAGAGGACGTTAGTGACGGCCAGGAAGGCGACCATGCCGAGATGGTGACCGATGATCCAGTCGGCCATGATCTGCGGGATCTGTTCCGAGGTCATCAGGTACGAGAAGAGCACGGCATTGGTGATGATATAGAGCAGCATGGCCGACATGTTGGCGGAATCAAGCAGTACCTTGGGGATTCGACTGAGCGGCATATCCTTGTAGACGAAGACGGCAACGATAAAGGCGTAAACCGCACTCATGGCAGCTGCTTCGGTGGGGGTGAACATGCCGCTGTAGATGCCGCCCAGCACGATCGCAATCAGCAACAATCCCCAAACGCTCTCCCTGAAGGCCTTGAGCCGTGCCTTGAAGGTTGCTTTCGGCAGGCGAGGATAGTTGTTCTTACGGGCACGATACCAAGTGACTGAACCTAACAGGGTGGCGAGAATGATGCCCGGAACCACTCCGGCCATGAAGAGTGCGCCAACAGAGGAGTTGGTTGCAACCGCATAGATGACCATGACGATGGAGGGCGGGATCAAAATGCCCAGTGATCCCGAGGTGGTGATAACACCGGCCCCGAATCGGCGTGGAAAGCCTGCCTTGACCATGGCTGGCAGCAGGATGGAGCCTATCGCTACAACTGTTGCCGGGCTGGAGCCGGAAACGGCAGCGAACAGGGCGCAGGCCATGACCCCGGCCAGACCAAGACCGCCATGCCAATGACCGATCATCGAGGTGGCAAAGTTGATCATCCGTTTTGCTACGCCGCCATGGGTCAGAAAATTCCCGGCCACGATGAAGAAGGGGATCGCCATAATCTCAAACTTTTCAATGCCGGTAAACAGCTTCATGGCGACGGTCTCTACCGGCACCTGCGACATGAAAAAGAGGAAGGTCAAGACGGTAAGACCAAGCGAGATAGAGATCGGCATGCCGGTGAGCATCAGGCCGATCAACACGGCAAAGACGATCCCGGCGCTGCCAAATGATGCAATAACGGCAAGGGAAATGAGAATGATAAACAGCCAGGTTGCCGCCTGTTTGGGGGTCATACGCTCTTGGACTTCAGCATGTGCGCTCATTTTACACCCCCTGCATATCTGTATTCGCTAAATTTGTTTTCTTCGTACTCCTCCAATGCCTCTGTGGCGTTGACAACTTCCTCCTCCAAGCCTTCGACATGCGAGTGGTCATGTTTTGGCAGCTCTCCTGTTTTGGCAAAGGTCCAGGCAACCTGGAGAAAACGAAAGCACATCAGGGATGAGCCAAGCGGAATGGCAAGGTAGACAATCCAGGTGGGCCACTCCAGATCGGGGGTGATCGGGCCCTCATACAAATCCCCAATCTCCATGCCAAACTTGCTGACCATGAAGTAGTGCATCCCGTTTTCCCAGACGAAGCGAATCCCTAAGATGGCGATGATGCAAGTAAAGAAGGCCCCACTGAACAACCCGATCATCACCGAGGCCTTGCACCATTTCTCTGGGAGACGGTTGATCAGGACATCAACCCCCACGTGAATACCGGTTCGCACCCCATAGGCAGCACCGAATTTGGCCATCCAGACAAACATGTAGATGCAGAGCTCTTGGGCCCAACTCATGTTGATGGTCAACAGCCAGTCCTGTAAGCCAGGGATCGGCAAGCCGGAGGCGTAGCGATGGACAACGGCAACAAAGATAATCACAGTCGCCGCGCCAATGAGGAAGGTGATGATCCATTCCTCAAGGTGGTCGAGATATTTCATCATGGGGATATCTCCTGAAAATAGGTCAAAAAAAGCCGCTACAGGGGGGTAGCGGCTTCACATATGTCTACGATGTCTCGATCACGGCTTGTAGCCGGTTTCCGCGTAGATCTCTTTGACAATGTCTGCGCCGATCCGGCTCATGTTGTCTAGGTGGGCTTTGTTCATCGCCTTTCTCCAAGCAGCACGCTCTTCTGGAGTCAGGGTGATGATCTCGGAGCGACCGGAATCCTTAACGGCAGCCAGGGCCTTCGCATTATCCTCTTTAGCGATACTGTTGGCAAAATCGGTGGCCTCTTTCATGCAGCCTTCCAAAGTCGTGCGGATGTCGTCTGGCAGGCCCTGCCAGAATTTCTTATTAACAAGCACTGCATAGCCAAGATACCCGTGCCTGGAAACAGTGACATATTTCTGAACCTCATGCATCTTCTGGGTATAGAGATTTGAAGGGGGATTTTCAGTGCCGTCGACAACGCCGGTTTGCAGGGCTTGATAGACTTCGGAGAAGGCCATAACCTGTGGGATAGCACCGACGGAACGCATTTCAGAGTCAAGCACCTTGGACGATTGGATCCGCATCTTCAGACCTTTGAAGTCTTCGACGTTTCGAATTGGTTTATTAGCGCTCATGACCTTGAAGCCGTTATCCCAGTAGCCCAAGCCAATCAAGCCCTTTGTCTCAAGTTTTTTGAGCAGCTTGACTCCGACCGGCCCTTGAGTGACCTTGTGCAGGTCATCGAAATCATCAAAGATAAATGGCAGGTCGAAGGCCTCGAACTCTTTGAGGCCCAAGGGGCCAAATTTTGCCAATGAAGGGGCCAGCATCTGCACCGATCCCATTTGCAGAGCCTCCATCTCCTCCTTGTCTTTAAAGAGTTGGCTGTTGGGGTAGACCTCGACCTTTACGCGACCTGCGGTTCGCTCCTCGGCAAGTTTCTTGAAATACTCTGCCGCTTGGCCTTTCGGTGTTTGTTGGGCCACAACGTGGCT
Organism: Desulfobulbaceae bacterium; assembly: GCA_028718985.1. Classification (GTDB taxonomy): domain Bacteria; phylum Desulfobacterota; class Desulfobulbia; order Desulfobulbales; family VMSU01; genus VMSU01. Next base: position 27,569 of record JAQUKQ010000012.1, read on the forward strand.
GAATTTAATTAAAATTTCCTCTGCCTGTGCCATGTGTGGGATTGTCAGGGCAACGACTGTGATAACGAGAAATTTAAGGCAACGATCCAGTTTCATACGGTATTCCTCCTGTTTGTATTGATGATTTATGGCGCGATAGCCATTTTCAGTTATTGTCACAATAGGCCCAAAAGGTCTGTAATAATAGTCCTGGAATTCTGATTGTTGCGTAGGAAAATTTCTTACAAAATTAGTCGTCGGAAAGGACGTCTGGATATGTGAGCCTGGTTATAGCCGGAATACAGGGAGACGAATAAACGACATGTACAAAATAAGAGCTTGGTGTGTCCTTGTAAGGCCCAACTCAAGTGGCGGATATGATCGTTGACTTGAAGAAATGGGAGGGAGATGATCAGCCAAGAGGCACTGGAGATTACCTGAACATTACCGGATGCCAATTTTGTTATTTCTCTTGCGAGAGAGAGATTGTTGCCGGGAATCCGGCTGCGGCCAAATCGTTGCTTGAACAAGCAACGATTTGGCGAAGAATTGTGTTGTTATGGGCTTGTCTCGTATCTCATTGAAACGGTGAATGATTTTCGGAAATTCATTATGCCTCAAGGAAAATCCTGAGAATTTACTTATAAAATTTATTTGAAATTTTATAAGGCAGCATCGTAAGATTACATATACCCCCTCAGAATAATCCTCTGGAGGGGTTGAGGATCTAGCCCATCCTGCCGCAGTCGCTAGGGATTGACGTTCATGACCTTTCGACACGTTATGCCAATTACGTCATGAAGATGCCATGTCTAAAAGAATGTTATTCACCATCGCCTGTCTGCTTTTCCTTATCTTCGGCGGTTTTTTACAGAAGCATGCCCTGTTTGCGGCTGAATTTCCGCCGGTGAAGATCGGCGTCCTCGCCCATCACGGCGATGAAACCGCACGCAGGATGTGGGACCCCACCGCTGAATATCTGACCCGTACTATCCCGCAGCACTCCTTTACCATCATTCCTCTCGGTTTTGCCGAACTTGCCCCGGCAGTGGCGCGTGGCGAGGTGGACTTCGTGCTGGCCAACTCATCGATCTACGTCGGCCTGGAAGCACTCTATGGCGCGACCCGAATCGCAACTGTGCAGAACGCGGGTCCACGTGGCGGGACATCAGTGTTTGGCGGGGTTATTTTTTGTCGGGCCGACCGCAGTGATCTTCATAGCCTGGCGGAACTGCGAGGCAAGTCTTTCCTGGCCGTCGATAAGACCTCGCTGGGGGGTTGGCAGGTGGCGTGGCGGGAGCTGCAAAGTAGTGGTCTCAATCCGTACCGAGATTTTGGTCGCCTGCAGTTTACCGGAACCACCCACGACGACGTGGTCTATGCCGTCCGGGATGGCAAGGCGGACGTGGGAACGGTACGCACCGACACCCTCGAACGGCTGGCCGAGAAAGGAAAAATAGCACTCAGTGACTTTCGCATTTTGAATCAACGACAAGCACAGGGATTCCCGTTTGTGCTCAGTACGAGGCTCTATCCCGAATGGCCACTGGCTGCGGTGGCGCATACCGATCTTGAACTTGCCGAGCAGGTGGCGATGGCGTTGTTCAATATGCCACATGATAGTCCGGCGGCACAGGCAGGGAAAATAACGGGCTGGACGATCCCGCTCAAATACGAGCCTGTGCATGGGCTGCTGCGGGAGCTTCATCTTCCGCCTTACCAAGACTATGGGAAGATAACCTTGACCCAGGTGCTCAGGCTCTATTGGCATTGGCTTGCTCTGGCCTTTATCGCACTACTCATCATGGTATTCCTGACCCTGCATGTGCTCAAGCTGAACCGGCGACTGGTCCGCGCCAAAAAACTGGTGGAAGAGGCACGCAACGGCCTGGAGCAAGAGGTTCTGTCCCGCACCGTGGAACTTCAAACGGCAAACGAGGGGTTGAGAAGAAATGAAGAGCTGTTGCGGGCCGTGCATGAAAATGCTGAGATCGGCATCGCAGTCATCGGACCGGATCTGTGCATCAAATCGTTGAATCGACGGATGCGGCAATGGTTTCCCCATATCGATTCTGAAACGAAGCCTCTCTGCTATCAAAGCTTCAACACCCCGCCTCGGGATGCACCTTGCATTTATTGCCCGACACTCATCACGATGCAAGATGGCATGGTGCATGAAGCGGTTACCGAGACCCCGACCCCCTCCGGGATGCGCCATTATCGGATTGTCTCATCGCCGCTGCTGGCGGCCGATGGCTCGGTCGAGGCGGCAATCGAGGTGGTAGAAGACATCACCGAGCTTAAAAGAAAAGAAGCGACGCTGCGCATGCTGTCCTGCGTTGTTGAGCAAAGCCCCACCTCGATCGTCATTACCGACCCCACAGGCGTCATCGAATATGTCAACCCGAAGTTCTGCGAGCTTACCGGCTATTCTGCTGAGGAAGTGGTCGGCCATAACCCCCGGATTCTGCAATCGGGGAATACCCCCCAGGAAGAATATGATCGCTTGTGGGCGACCATTCTAGGAGGGGAGACGTTTCACGGGGAGTTTTGCAACAAAAAGAAGGGCGGTGAGCTTTATTGGGAGTCGGCCACTGTGGCCGCCATCACTGACGATGCCGGGGCCATTACCCATTTCGTGGCAATCAAGGAAGACATCACACTCCGCAAGGAAGCGGCGAATGCTTTACGCCGGAGCGAGGAAAGGCTCAATGCCGCTCAGCGGATTGCCCATATCGGGAGTTGGGAGCTTGATCTGCTCACCAACACTCTCGTCTGGTCGGCTGAAATCTACCGAATTTTTGAGATCGATTCGGCCGAATTCGGTGCCTCCTACGACGCTTTCCTGAATGTGGTCCATCCAGATGACCGCGAAATGGTGAATGCCGTTTATACCAACTCACTGGTCACCCGTACCCCCTACGTCATCGAGCATCGTCTCCTGCTTTCAGACAGTAAGATCAAATATGTGCGAGAGCAGTGCGAGACCGTTCACGGTGCCGATGGCAAGCCGCTCCGGTCAATCGGTACCGTGCAAGATGTCACCGAGCTTAAGCAGATCGAAAACGACCTGCGATATGCCAAGGAAGAATGGGAACGGACTTTCGACGCGATTAGCGACCCGGTCATGATCCTTGACTCAAAGCACCGGATTATCAAGGCCAATAAGGCTATGGCAGACGCCTTGGGTGTCACCTCGGTCAACTCCATAGGGATGACCTGCTATGAAGCAGTCCATGGCACCAAGACGCCGCCCGACCACTGCCCCCATGCCCGGCTCTTGGCAGACGGCCAGGCCCGCTCCCAGGAGATCTACGAGCCGCGGCTTGGCGGCCATTTCCTGGTCAATGTCTCGCCTCTTCATGCACCTGACGGAACCCTGGTAGGCTCCATCCATTCAGCCCGCGACATCTCGACACTTAAGAAGATTGAGGAAATAAGCCGCAAATATGCCCTTGATCTTGAAAAATTGCTCGCCATCTCGCGAGAGACGACCTCAGCCACGAACATTGAAGGTCTGTATCGTAGCTTTGTCTTGGCCTCTAAGGAGCTGCTCGATCTTGATTTTTCATCGTTGTTGCTGTTGTCCGAAGACAAAAAAAGGTTGACCGTGCGTGACTGTCTTGGGTTTTCAGAGTCCATGATCGGCAAGTTCAGCCTGATCGAAGGGCAAGGTCTATCCTACTTGGCGGTAAATAGCAAAAGGGTAGAAACAGTGTTTGATTTTACCCTGGAGACTCGCTTCGAAGCTCCCCCCATTGTCAACGAAAAAGGGATACTTTCCGCCATAGCCGTGCCAATGATGATGCAGGACGAGGTCATCGGCGTGCTGATCGGCCACACCTTCGTGCGCCGTGATTTTTCGCAGCAGGAGATGGATATCTATCAGCATATCGCCAACCAGGCGGCGGTGGCCATCCAGAATGTGACAAACACAGACCGGCTCAGAAGAAACGAAAAGGAGCTGCGGGACATCACCTCGTCACTGGGCGAAGGCGTTTATGTCCTCGATGAAGGTGGCAAGATTATCTTTATGAATCCTGAGGCTGAATCACTTCTTGGATGGACCCAGGCAGAACTTGCTGATAAGAATATTCATGATGTTATCCATTACTGCAAACCAGACGGCTCCCTTCAATCCTGGGAGGAATGTCCTATACACAAAGTTATCAATACAGGAGGCAGGTATTTTTCCCAGGATGAAACATTCATCAGGAAGGATGGGACATACCTCCCTGTATCTGTTATTTCCGCACCTGTCATTGAAAACAATCAGGTCGTTTCATCTGTGACATCTTTCATGGACATAACCTTCATCAAGGAGGCCCAGGACGCGCTAAACAAGGCGAATCAACTTCTGAAGCTTCAGGCCACTATCGATCCCCTTACGGGCATATTCAACAGAGGAAAATTTGATGAAATGCTGCTGGTAGAACTGAGCAGAGCCAGACGCTACAACCTTCCTCTTTCGCTCGTGATGCTTGATATCGATCATTTCAAAAACATAAACGACACCTTTGGTCATCATGTTGGGGATATTGTCTTAAAAGAACTTACTGCCCATATATCCAAATACATCAGAAAAAATGACTGGTTCGCGCGATGGGGGGGAGAGGAGTTCATAATACTCCTGCCCCATACCACGCTTGAACAGGCGGAACAATTTGCCGAAAATTGCAGGGTTCAGATAGAAGAACTCAGAGTCAAGGGCTTGGAGGGTATAACGTGCAGTTTTGGAGTGACAGAACTCACGGCAGATGATGACATCTTCAGCTTTAACAAACGTGTCGACACCGCCCTCTACAGAGCTAAGGATAAGGGGAGAAACAGGGTCGAAATCGCGTAGTGTTTCTTTGGGTTTCGAAAAGTAGATTTCTTTCGATTAAAGGCGAATACACCCTTTCCTGCGGCAATCTGGCTGTTGCCGTAAAAAAGGGGGATGTGATCAGATTTGAATAAGGTTGTGTTGGATGGCGAAGCGCGACAGATCCGCGTTGTTGCGCAGATTCAGTTTCTTGAGCAGGCGAAGGCGGTAGGTGTCGACAGTCTTCACGCTGATGTTGTACGAATCAGCGATTTCGTGGTTTGTCTGACCAAGGGCTAAGCGACGGAGTACCTGCACCTCTCTATTCGACAGACCATCCAGGAGTGAACGGTGATCTTTCTGAGTCGTGGCCATGTGAATGGCGAGGGCCTCGGATGCCGTTTGGGTCAGGTATCTGCCTCCGTTGTGCACTTTTTTGATTGCGGCCGAGATATGCTCAGGGGCAGACCGTTTGGTGACGTACCCTCTGGCACCGGCTTTAATGGCCCGGATGACATACTGATCTTCTTCGTGCATGGTCAGCACGATTATCGGCAGTTCCGGCAGGTAATCGACAATGTGCCCAATGAGTTCCAACCCATCCATACCAGGCATTGAGATGTCAATGACCGCGACATCAGGTGGGGTCTCTTTGATTTTGTTCATGGCCTGACGGCCGTCTTCCGCTTCGGCAATCACCCGAATCTCATTGGATTCCTCAATGATTCGTCGCAGACCGGCTCGAACAAGACTATGGTCATCGGCAATCAACACAGTAATCATCTATGATTCCTCAGAGAGAGTGATGTGGACATGGTCCAATAAGAATCGGACCTCAATGTGTGAACCGTTTCCCTCGCCAGACCGGATAGCAACAGAGGCGCCAATCAAACTTGCTCTTTCCCTGATGCCGGCAAGACCAAGCCCCTCAGCTTCGCCGACGAGCGTGGGGTCAAACCCCTTGCCGTCATCCTGAATCGTTAAGTACAATTCAAGGCTTTCGACCGACAGATTGACCTCGACATGCGATGCGTCGGCATGTCTTGCGGCATTGGTAAGTGCCTCCTGGGTGATGCGATAGATGGCGGTAGAGGCCACATCACTGATCTCCGGGACATTTTGGTGCCGAAAGGTGCAGGGGATAGAAAAGCGTCTCTCGAAATCGTCGACCAGCCATTCCAAGGCAGCAATCAAGCCTAAATCATCTAACACCCCAGGACGCAATCGTACAGCCATATTCCGCACTTCATCGATTGTCTTGTCGATCAACTCGCTCATTTCATGGGCGCGAAGAGCGGCATCGCCCTCTTGACCCTGCATCTTTTTGGCGAGCCAGACGGCGTCCATGCGCAAGGCGGTTAAGGCCTGTCCCAATTCGTCATGCAGTTCACGGGCGATGGCGGCACGTTCCCGTTCTTGGCTGGAGACGATATTGGTCGACATCTGTCGAAGTTTGTTTTGCGCATCTTTGAGTTCGGTAATATCGGTTGAGATGCCGCCGACGCCGATGACATTGTCATCATCGTCAAAGAGGGGAAACTTCACTGAAATGTAGGTGTGATGGCCGTCCTCCTGCAAGATTTGTTCTTCAACCTGTAACGGGTCGAGCGTGTGTAGCACCTGCTTATCATTTTGTTCAAATTGGCGTGCTGTCTCCTGATCAAGAAAATCCATATCCCTTTTGCCGCGTACCTTCTCCAGGTGAACCTTAAAGAGTTTTTCAAAGCGGGAGTTGATCAGCAGGTATCGACCCTCGGTATCCTTTAAATAGACGACCGCTGGGGTGTATTGCAGGATATTTGATATTTCGGTTGTTCTCTCACGGACCTGCCGTGCTAAGTCCTGCGAGTAGCGGTTCAGCTCTTCACTTGCCTCCTTCAATTTCTTTTCGACAGCTTTGAGCTCAGTGATATCTACCATGACTGCCAGAGAGCGGTTAATGCCGCCGTAGTCATCATACTCGGCGATGGCAGACAAGATCACGTCGATGATCTCGCCATTTTTCTTGATGAAATTGTATGAAACATCCTTACAAAATCCGGTCCTGAAAAAATGCGGGATGACAGTTTGTTCGGCCCTCTCTTTTGACTCTTGCGTCATAAAATCGGTCAATTGTTTGCCAAGCACCTCCTCTCTGCTGTAGCCAAGTATTTCGCTCCAATAATCGCTGATGCTCAAGATCTTGCCACTCGAGTCGATGGAGTGAAGAAGGGCTGGCGTGTGCAGATAGAGGCTCCTGAAACGGGCTTCACTAGCGCTTAGGGCGCGTTCGGCCTCTTTGCGCCGGTGGATCTCAAGGCTTGCCTTACGGTAGAGAGTGACCACCGCAAAGGTAACGAACAGAAAAAAGGTCAAGATCATGATGCCGGTTGGCTGCCGAAAGGCAGCCAACAGCGTGGCACTGGTGGAGGGGAGTTTGCGAAGGTAGATGATCTTCCAGTCAGTAAATGGTTCGAAGTGCTGCTCGAAAAACAGAAGTTCGTTGCCTGTGGCATCGAACAGGCGATTTACGTCGGATGAACTACGAAATCCGATCTCTTGCCATGGTCCGCGACCGAATTGTCGGGAAGCGGCAACATCTCTTTTGTCCCTATCCGACAGTTTCCACAAGGCATGAAAGAGCCAATCTTTATTGCTGGTGATAAAGATGATGCCATGCGGGTCCGTCAACAGCAGGGTTTCATCCGGTGAAATCGTCCGGGTAAATTCGTCCTCAATCTTTTCGACCGAGGCCTTGATAACGACAACCCCGATGGGCAGATCCATTGCGTCCATCACAGGATAGCTGTAGTAGACGCCACGCCTGGAACTTTCGACACCCAATGCCATATAGATAGCGGAGGTGCCGCGGATTGCCTCTTGAAAATAGGGGCGAAAGGCAAAGGATTTGCCGACAAAGGAGTCGTCATCGAAGCGGTTGCTGGAGGCAAGCGTCAACCCCTTTTTGTCCATCAGGTAACAGACATCTGCCTCAAGCGTCACCTTGAAGAGATCGAGTATCTTGTTGACGTCCTGCAGGGTTGCCGTGTTATTCTCCCCCATAACCTGCCTGATCTCTTTTAACCCTGCCATGGCTTGCACCGGTTTCAGTTGCTCGGCAATGAATGTTGTGAAGCGCCCCTTACTGTCGGTAATCTTGTAGCTGGCCAGTTGATTTGCGTCGTTAATAAGCGTCAATTTTACCCTGGAGTAGTAAAAGTAACCGCCGACAACTGACAACAAAAAGGCGAGTGAGGTAAGGCTAGAGATTATTGAGCGAAGCCGCATGGTCGTTGCAAGACAGGTTGATGGGTCAGTGCTGAAAAGGAGTGAAGCAGGCAGATGTCCAATTTATCGAAAAAGAGTATCGTTCCAACTTTTAGTGAACGGAGCGTATGTCGGCAAGCCACCACTGTCTGGCAATGGAGCCTTGCTTGCTGCAAGATTGAGTGCTGCTGAAATGAGACCAAAAATATACTATCGCATCTTATCAAGAAAGGCTATTGTTGTGGCACATAAGACATGAATTCACTGGCGCCTCGAAGCGGCTCAAACCTCGAGAGTGATGGAGCCGTTGCCAAAACTTCAAAGAGGGGAAAGTATGAAAATCGATTGGGCATATCTGCGCAAGGGATGAAAGTCCTGCACCTACGCGCAAGAGGTTCTTGACGCTAAAAAACTAGCTGTCAGCACGGTGGTCGATGCACGAGCAACAAGAATTGATACCGAACAGGCTTGGGATCTGCTCAAAGAGGCAGTGTCGATCACAACGGTCAAAGGGAAAAAGGTGCAGCACTGGAATCCGCAAAGTGATGACAAGACCACAATCCTGCAGCAGGTTATAGGTCCTAGCGGTAATTTGCGAGCCCCTACACTGCGAGTGAGAGAGACGTTTATCGTAGGATTTAACGCCGAACTGTACGATACTTGGCTGAGTAATAAATAGTTCCATTAAGTCTGATACCAATTTGTTAAGGAGGATATTCCATGCAGATCTTCAAAAAGAAGACGCTCACTGGTCTTGCCCGCACCTGCGGTTGAGCGGCGAAAATCGGTCCGACGGCTCTGTCGGAAGCACTTAAAGGACTTACTCCCCCAAACGATCCTAACCTTCTTGTCGGTATCGAAACCTCCGACGATGCGGCAGTCTATCGCCTTTCCAGCGAGATCGCGATGATCAACACGGTGGATTTCATCACTCCTCCGGTTGATAACCCCTACTGGTTTGGGCAGATCTCTGCTGCCAACTCTATCTCCGATGTCTACTCCATGGGCGGGAGACCAGTGACGGCCTTGAATGTGGTGATGTTCCCCTCGAAACAGTTGGACATGGGGATATTACGGGATATTTTACGCGGCGGTCATGACAAGGTGGTTGAGTCTGGCGCGTGTCTGGTTGGCGGTCATACGGTGGATGACGAGGAACCAAAATACGGACTCTGCGTCAATGGAGTTGTTCATCCGGATCGTATCATCACCAATGCCGGAGCACGAGCCGGTGACGCCCTTATTCTGACTAAACCCCTTGGCTCCGGGGTGTTGTTCAATGCGGTGCGTTCAGGGAAGTTCCCCTTTGCCGAACTGGAGCGTCAAGTGCTGCCCATCCTTGCCTCCTTGAATGGCCCGGCTATGCAAACGGCACTCACCTTCGATCTGCATGCCTGCACCGACATTACCGGCTTTGGGATCCTGGGGCATCTTCTTGAGATGGCGCAGGGCTGCAACAAGAGAGTGATCGTGCAGCATAAGGAGTTGCTCTTTTTTGCTGGGGCGCTCGACATGTATCGCAAGGGTCAAACTACCGGTAGTAACAAAGCAAACCGTGCAATGGTTGCCGCGCAGAATTTCGGGCAGCAAATTACCCTGCCTAGTGCCGAGGATGAATTGCTCTACGATCCGCAGACATCTGGCGGTCTGGTACTTGCGGTGCCTGTTGCCCAGGCTGGGGCGCTTATCAATGCCCTGCATGCAGCAGGAGTCTCAGCGGCAAGAATAATAGGTGAGGTGGTGGATAGTGCTGTAGGTCTTGACTTGGTCTAGTGCATGAGCCTCGCGATCCTTTTGGGACTGCTTGGCATGCTGAGCGGGTTTCTGTCGGGACTGCTTGGCATCGGCGGTGGCATCGTCATGGCGCCGCTCTTGCTCTACATCCCACCGGTGTTAGGCTTTGCTCCTCTCTCCATGCAAGTGGTGGCAGGCCTTACGATCGTCCAGGGGTTGGCAGCTTGTCTCTCAGGTGTGGTAGCGCACCGCCGTTTTCATTTTGTCTCGGGGGAGCTTACACTGTGGATGGGGGGCACGATCTTCTGTGCTGCCCTCATTGGTGGTGCCGGTGCCAAGCATCTCGCTAACCATATCCTTCTTGCCATCTTCGCTTTACTGGCACTGACTGCCGCTGTTTTACTTCTGCTACCAACCAGCGCCGATTACGATACCCCCGATCTGACACTTATGACGTTCAGTCGACCGAGAGCGGTGTTGGCCGCCGGCACGATCGGTCTGCTTGGCGGCCTGGTAGGGCAGGGTGGCTCCTTTATTCTTATCCCGCTCATGACCTCATTTCTGCAGGTCCCTACCCGGATTGCCATCGGTAGCAATCTGGGTATTGTTTTCCTTGCATCCCTGGCCGGATTTCTCGGCAAAGCCTTCACCGGGCAGATCGCTTGGTGGCTGGCGCTGCCCATCGTCGTTACCGTGCTACCTGCAGCTCAGATAGGGAGTCTGTTGAGCCGTCGTTTACCGGTCTCAAGCCTTCGCCTGTTGCTCGCCCTCTGCATCGCGGTGGCAGCGATACGGGTTGCTCTTTCTGCGTTTGCTGAAGGTTTTTGAAACTTGTTGGTATTGATTGTGACTGATTTCCCTACAACCCCACTAGCTATTTACAAAATATTGCCAAAGACAAATTGTGGACGCTGCCTGTTGCCTTCCTGCTTGGCGTTTGCGGCAGCAGTGGTAGCAGGCAATAAAACGATCCACAATTGTCCGTTCGTCGAATCGGCAAAGGGGGCGGCACTTCACGGCGCGCAGCGCTCGGAGTCAATGGAGGTCCTGCCAGCGGAGTTCATGGACAGACTGAAGGCGAAGATGATGGACCTTGATCTGTCGCAAGTGGCCCCTCTTGTCGGTGGCAGCATGAGAGGCAGCCACTTGCTGATCAATTCCTTGGGGAAGGATTTTGCCGTTGACCCTCATGGTAACATTGCCTCCGAGTGCCACATTATTCCATGGGTACAGGCTCCGTTGCTCGCCTATATCACCAATAAGACGCATCAAGATATTACCGGCAGATGGATTTCATTTCGGGAGATTAACGGCGGGATCGAGTGGCAGGGTCTCTTCAACAGCCGTTGTGAAACGCCACTCCGCAAATTGGCCGATGAAAATAAAGAACTGCTTGGAGATTTGATTGATCTCTTCATGGGTCAAGAGATCGATTGGTATCAGGCCGATATTGCCCTTATCCTCTACCCGTTGCCAAAAATTCCGCTGCTAATCTGCTACCAGGCCCCGGAAGATGACATCGATTCCGCACTAACCATTTTTTTTGATGAGTGCTGCCCGCAAAACCTCCATATTAAATCCCTCTTCACACTCTGCTCAGGACTTGTACAGATGTTTGCCAAGATAGCCGAACGTCATCAATGAGATCAATAGGGCTACTTGCTGTCGACATTGTACTTTTTTCTTCCCTTGGGACTTTTCCTAAGACCGTCAAACAGATGAAATATAGCTAAAATAGGATGCACCCACAGCATTTTTGGTCCAGAAAAACGCATGAGGTTGCGGACTCTGTCTCGCATGTCCGGTTTATAGCAGTGCCGCAAGCAGTTGCCGCAGCTAGTTTTCCCCTCCTGGAAAGGGCAGTGTCTCAGGCGCAACAAGGCATACTCCTGCAGTTCCTGGCACTCGTTACACAGTGTCTCTTTTCTTTCGCCATGATGATGCTGGCAGAAGAGGCCAATCATTGCTTGAATCGTTTTTCTCTCCCGCTGCATCCTTGGATGCATGTTGTCGGTTTGCGGCATAGGAGGGTCAGGAAGCTGCTAGCGCATTTTGCAGGGCCGACAAGGGCGTCCGATCCATGAACCGTGCAGTCCGTTCACGTTTGCGGGCGTGAGCGCTGTAATATTTTAACGCCTTCTCCATGACAATCAGCAGTTGCTCATCTGTCAGATCTTCACTGATAATGTCGCCGAAACGAGGGCGGCCTGCACCATTACCACCAAAAACCAGCGTCCAGCCATTTTTTCTTCCGAAAATACCGATATCGCGGATGAATCCTTCGCAGCAGTTCATCGAGCAGCCCGAGATCCCTACTTTGGTTTTAGCTGGCAGTGCGAGGTTGAGGAGGGCACCCTCGATTTTTGCCCCCAAGCTCAATGAGTCCTGCACGCCGTATTTACACCATGTCTTCCCTGGACATGCCTTGATATAGTGAATGCCAACCGGTTTTTTGGGGCCAGTGCTGTGCCCAAGTTCTTGCCAAATAAGCTCCGTCTCCTCCGGGGTCTGGCCGATAAAGGCCAGGCGTTGAGCCTCGGTAAATTTGAGTAGAGGGACATTGTGCCGCCTGGCCACCCGCGCGATGGCCTCCAAAAAATCTGGCGTTACCATGCCCATCTTCGGGCCTGGGACGATGGAATACGTTTTGTTGTGAGAGGTGTTATTTGGCATGGTAATCTCCTTGATTAAAGTGCTGGGCTAACGAGCAATCGCCAATTCTTATTTTGCCGAATTTGTTTGCAGCTGGTGTTGAGGTGCGACGCAAAAATGACGAATATTTGCCCTTGAGCATAGAATCAAAGAGACACTTATTCATTGACTCAGGTCAAATGATGGGATTTTTTTGCTTTGGGAAAAAGAGAACTTGCGGCTCTTCGATTCTTCCTTATCTGCCCTTCCTCCCTCAGCAACAGAGGAGATCGATTTTCCCTCTTGGAGAGCTCCATGTGCTTGCTATGCAGGCTCTCTGTTGCTCTCAGCTTGAGGAACGGCATCGTCTGCAGGAGGCTTTTCTTGCACAGTTGCCGCACTCTCATCTGGGGTGATTAATTCACCGATAAAGAGGCTGCCGTTGTTCACCAAAAAACAGGTGGGCAAAAATTCGACCAGGTTCTGCAGACGGAGAGCATACTCTTCTTCTTTGCCTTCCTCTGGTGTTGCAAGCCCTAAAAAAACCACATCCGCAGCAAAACTTTTCTGCCGGATAATGTCTTGAATGTTTTCTTTACCGCCACGTACCGTCACCTCGATGTCGGCATCAATGCGGATTTGAGGAATCAAACAGGCAAGGGCTTGTTCGGTATGAGCTTTCATCAACTCGTTTGATGCGATACTGAGAATGCGGATGCGTGCATCACGCCACTCCGAATTACAGGTGAGCAAATATGAGAGAAGCAACATCAGGTCGCTGTTTCTTTTTAACCCTCCCCACCAAACATGGATAATCCTCGGCACTCCCTCCCGTGGCGCGCGCAACCGTTCGATTTTACCAATCACGAGACTGCGTTTCAGACGCTGCAGGCTGCGTAGTGTTTTTAAGAAAATGGCGAGTCGTTCCTGGTCCTCCGGGAAACCCAGCATGATCGTATTGCTTTCAAGGCCCGCCATGCCATTTGCCTGGGAGACAGCCAGAATACCCCGTTCAACATCTTGCACCACATTGACCTCGCCAAAGGCGACAATGCCTTCCCGATCAAGTACGTTTTGCAGAAAACTTTGGCGTTCTGTGTAATCCATATCAGTAGTCAAGACGTCGCCGATGACCATTTCGCTCACCGTTACAACCCCACGGTCTTCACTGAACCAAGAGGCAAATCGCACCAGATTAAGTCTCTGCTCGATATCACGGACAAAGACCAAGAGATGTGGCCGCCAGTTACGGGCCGTCAACGGATGGCGTGATAGACGAATAAGCGCCCAGCGAATAAGCGATTCGTAAAGATCACGACGAAGGTCACCCCAGGATGAAAGCCGTGTTTGCCGTCTGAACCAAAGCCAGAGGATGAATTCGATGGCAAGAGCCGCAATTGTGGAAGGCCAGTGAATCAAGACCATGACCCCGAAGCAGCCAAAGGCACCGAGCAGACTGATAGACCAATGCACCTCAAGGGTAGGGCGCCAGGAAGGATTGCCTGAAAGATATTCCAGGGTGGCAACCAAGTTGATAATGCCGTAGACACTGAGGAAAAACATGGTGACGACCGTGGCCACGGTATTGAGATCGCCTAAGAATACGGCAAGCAGGCTAAGACTCACGGTGACTGCCATGCCAAGGACAGGCTCCTCTCCGCCCCGCACTTTTCCTGCTAAACGGAGCGGTGTCAAGCGATCTAACGATAAGGCCTGCAGCGTCCGAGGTGCGCCGAGCATCGAACCAACAGCGGAGGAGAAGATAGCTCCCCATAATCCAGGCAGAACAAGCCAGGGGCCGAGTAGAGAGATTTTTGTCCAGACGAGAGGTTCAGTCAGCAGGGTGGCTCGGTCTGCACCAAAATGGAGCAATATTGGCAGCAATAAATAGACCAAGAGTCCGGTTAAGGCGGCAAGTAAAGTGCCACGAGGGATCGCGCGACGTGTATCGGCGAGATCACCCGAGAGACTGAGTCCTGCCATGATGCCGGTCACTGCCGGAAAAAATACGGCAAAAACTCCCCAAAAACTTGCAGCCGGAGGAATCTCTTGCGGCGAGGGGAGGGTGGTTACATGCGGATTCAAAAAAGTGCCGCCGGCCAGGGCAAGAATTGAAATGCCAATCATCAACATCACCGGTATCTGCGCCTTGAGTGCAATCATGGCACCTTTAAAAGAGAGGAGGCCTACCAGAATAATGATCACAAAAGCAGCCGTGGGGACATGTATTTCGGGCCAGACTATTCGCAATGATTCGGCAAGACCAAAGGCATAAAGCGTGACGGACAACGCTTGTGACAGGAACAGGGGCAAACCGATGGCGCCGCCGATCTCAACCCCTAAGCTGCGAGAGATGATATAGTAGGCCCCGCCGACACCAACCCGGCTGTTTGTAGCCACCGCTGACAGACTGAAAGCGGTGGCGATGGTGATGGAATTGGCCAGCAAGACGATGATCAAGGTGGTAGAGAGACCAACCTGGCCGACCACCCAACCAAAACGCAGGTACATGATCACCCCGAGGATGGTGAGAATAGTGGGGGTGAAAACACCAAGAAAGGTGCCGAGCTGGCCTTGCCTTTTGTCGGTACCCAAGCCCAGAGAAATTTGATCGCTTGCGGATTTGTCTGTCATTTGCAGCCTGTGGGTAGAAATGTCGTGTTGCGAGATGATCTTTTGAAGGGAGGCAACGACGATCCCTTGCCGTAAGCCCCTAGTGATAAGCAATCAATAGCTATCTCCAACCGAGAAAGCAACCCCTTTCTCTTGGGTTGAGCCGAAAGAGATCTATCTGTTAAATTTCTAATTTTTATTACAGTAAATTATCTGCTATAATGAGAAAGAGAGGGAAATTGCTGAGGCAAATTCACCTTTGACGACCAGGAGAGGGAGCGTGTTTGGCGTTCCTTGCTTACAAAGATGAGTGATTTCGTGGCATGTCATGATGTCGCTCACAAAAGAGCAATAAGTCTTAAAGGGAGGGTGAAAAAATGAAGAAGATGATCTCTATCACGGTAGTAGCTCTGTTAATTGGTGCCGGAGGGGCATGGGCGGAAACTGTGCCGGGGAATGCGGCCAGTGTTGATGGGTCAGCTATTCAGGCAGCGTCTGCCACACCCGAAAAGGGTGATATGGGCATGATGGGCATGGGACAGGCGATGATGCCAAACATGATCAACATGATGTTCGATTCTCCACGGACAGGGGGAATGACGGGCGGCAAGATGATGAATATGCCCATGATGGGCGCATCAATGATGCCGATGGGCATGGGCGGCATGGGGATGATGCCTTTGATGATGAATGCCTCTTCGGAAGAGACCGCCGCATCGCTTGAGAAATTTCGTGCCTTTTTAAAAGAGACGAAGGACAAGAGGAAAGAGCTACACGATTTATCGTTTGCCTATTTTGAGTCACGTTGGACTCCAGAAACAACGGTTCAACAACTGCAGGACATTTCGTTGAAAATGCGTAAGCTGCGGGATGAGATTATGGCGAAGATGCCCAAGTAGCATATTTTTCAAGCCGTACCAAGAACAACTATGCATAGTTTGGATGGGCGACCACCGTTCGCAACGGTGGTCGCAGTTCAGGGATTAAGGACCTTCTCCAGATAGTCGCTTCCACCTAACAACGCCATTTGGCGTTTAATGGCGGAACTTCGTTTCAAGACATAGGCCGTAGGCTGCCCGGCATGAAGTTGGTGCGGATTCGGCAGGACCGCCGCCAGACGCGCAGCCTCCGACTCTTGTAGGTTCTTGGGTGATTTGCCAAAGTAATTTGCACTTGCTGCCCCCACCCCAAAGATACCGGGCCCGAATTCAACGATATTGAGATAGACTTCCAGGATTCGCCGTTTCGGCCACAGACCCTCCAGTAAAACTGTACACGCCGCCTCCACTCCTTTTCGCAGTAGACTTCTTCCCGGCCATAAAAAGAGATTTTTTGCCACTTGCTGCGAGATTGTGCTGGCCCCACGAGGCAGTTCACGATGTTCGTTATCTCGCAGGGCGAGGTTGATGGCCTGCAAATCGAAACCATGATGATCGGGAAATTTCTGATCTTCTGCGGCCACGACGGCCAATGCCATGCGCGGTGAGATGTTGGCCAAACTCACCCATCGATACTGCAGATGGAAAGAGGAATCGTGATCAATGAGGGCGCTGACCCATCGCTGCAGCATCAAGGATGACATTGGCGGTGGCAACCAGCGGAGTAGTCCAACCACAATGACAAACGCAGCCAGCATGACCAAACCTGCTTGCAACAAGCGCCGACCGAAAGCCACGGGAATGGCTCGATGCTGACTTTTCTTCCGAGTAAAGGATAGCAAAAAAGTAGGCCGTTATTGCTTATGCAGCATTAATGTAAGTTTGTGGTAACGGTGCGGGCTCATTTTTTTGAAAGACCGACATTGCCATTGTTCATAATCATTGAGGAACAGCCATCGCGTCCAGGGAGAGTTTGACCGATAATCCCTCTTTGTTTGTCTTCTCAACAGGATCTATGGTCGTAATTCTGTTGGACGGCAGTCCATAGCCGTTTTCCAGTTCTGCACTGACGGTCTTTACTCTCTTTTCAGCGAGTTGCAGGAGATCCTGTTTCGAGACTGGTTCGCTTTCGAATAATCTGGCGTAAATTTCTTCTGTCATCAGAGCTGATTGTTCCGGGCTTTTCGCCCCAGGGATCAATCGATAGAGTTTTGCCGCCTGAAAAACCTTCATAAAGCCATTCTGATCACCTGCCTTTTTCTCCGACAATTTCGGTTTATTGGCCGGGCGAGCCTTAATAGTTCCCTGCAAAATCGCCTGATTGAGTTCTTTGAGTGCGGGGGCGCCGAAACGTTCTGCATAAATTTTCTCCAGGGCACGGCGAGTGTCATTATCGGCAAGATCGAGAGGTGCAGGAACCTCCCCATCAGCAATTTTTTCTCCGGTAAGAATTGCTGTCGCCCGCCGCAAACTGTTTTGCTTAAACTCATCTCCATCAGTTCCAGGGCTGTATTGTCCTTGCAGGACTAATCGCAACTGCGGTCGTTTTTGCAGCACATCAACAAGTTTTTTCAATTTCTCCTTTTCGGGAGGCAAGAGTTCTGCCCGGCCCGCCTCAAACGAGACGGCATCAAATTTCTCCTTTGCATTGCCGAAAAGAGATCCCAAGGCCCGGAAGGGTGATGTGACCGCCTTAACGATAAGGCCTGAGAATGCCTTCCAAATAAGAGGTCCGAGGCTGAATTGAGGGTCGTTAAGGTCTCCACTGACCGGCAATCCAATATCGATTTTTCCACTGGTGTCTTTCAATAGGGCTATGGCGAGATCCAAGGGCAGATTAACCGCTTCAGGACTGTCGACGTGCTCTCCCAATGCCAGATTTTCGAGAATAATTTTATTGTCCCCTCGCATCTTGTTGTCTTGAATTTTGTAATTCAGATCCATGAAAAGCTTCCCCGATTTGATATAGCGGCCGGCAAATTTTCCTGAATACGGTGTAACATTTGTCAATTCAACATTGTTGAATGTCATGTTGATGTCGGCGGAACGCTTGATGTCGCTAAGGTTCAGCACCCCGCTCACCTTGACATAGCCATACTGGTCAACACCTCCGTCAAGCTGAATTTCAGACAGAGAATCTTTTGAGGAAGAGAGGCTGCTGGCCACTCCTTTGAGGTGGTGGATCCGGGTCGTGAACTTGGGGGTAAGACTCAAGTCAGCAAAGGCCACCTTGCCGTCTTCGACAACTACCTTGCCAATCGTGAAAGGGAAGGTGCTGGCATTATCTTTTGGTTTTTTACCCTGCTCTTTTTTTTGTGTTTTCCCTGACTTTTCGGGAGGTTGCTTTTTGATGATCTTCGCCAAGTTGACGCTCTGGTCTTCAGCAATGATCAATTGCCCTAGAGGTTTCTTGAGGCGTATCTCTTTCGCCTGAAAATTGTTGGGGGAAAGATTGAGTTTGAGCTTGGGGATCTGCAGAGCATCCCAGCCCAAATAGGTCTCTTTGGAATTTGCCTCGCTGAGGCGCAAGGTGTCGAGAATGAAATCTCCATCATAGCTGATTTCCGAAACGTCTTTTGGGATGCCGTAGCGCAACGCCCCTTCAGTCGATACCGAGGCCGATTGCAGTGTCAGTGTAATGTATGGTTCAAGATATGGTTGAAGGGGGTGGAGCAGTAATTTGCTCACCTTGATTTTGGCATCAACCGAGGGCACAGTTGGATTTACCTTGCCGTTTAAGGTCACCTTACCGCCTGACTTGAGCGCAAAACTTAGCACAACGTCCATGGGTGAGGAGTCATCAATATCGCCTGCCTGTAGCGCTAGGTCTTTAACCTGAACAAGAGGTTCATGAGAGGTTGCCTTTTGGTCGGTAATGGTTGAGCCAAAGTCACGCAAATCGAATTTTTTAACCCCATATTTCCATGGAGGGGCACTGCTGGCTGCCCCCTTCTTCTCGTCATGGGCAGTCGCCTTGGTGTTTTGTGCAGTGAAAATTTTTCGCAGAGAGAGGGTGCCATCATGATCACGGTTAATATCGAGGTGGCCGTCACGAACTTTTATGGACGGAATAACAAGCGTATGAGCCCCAAAGTCTACCTCTCCTCCCTGAAGCAGAAAATGTTTTGTTTCAAAAAGAGGTTCCTTGTTTTCTAAGATGCCAAGGCGTGAATCAGTCAGCTCGAGAGAAAGCTCTTTTGCCAAGATGTCGGTTTTGGCTCCGGTATTGATCGTAACCTCTGAACTGACATCGATATCAGACACCTTGTAGGAGACTGGAACCTCTGTACTCAAATCCTCTAAGGTGAAGTCGATATCATTGATTGCCACCGCAGGAGAACTGATCTTCCAAGAGGGGCTTTCTATATGTTGGGCGGGTGGGGCAGAGACACGAGGGGTAAACAGTTGAGAGAGGTTGATGTCCCCGCTTTTATTCCGATTGATGCTAATG
>JAQUKQ010000013.1 GCA_028718985.1 Desulfobulbaceae bacterium
ACCAGTCGCCAACGCCGCCCCAAATCGATCTTGTTGATTTACCCGAAGTCTTGGCCGCTGCCAGCAAATTGTATCCAAGTCTTGAAGATTGGCAGGGTATTACCTTTGTCGAGGCCGATTTTCGAGTCATTTCCTTAGCGAAGCGCTACGGCTTAATTGTCCTGAGTAATTTTCTGCACGTCTATGGAGAGAACGAGGCGGAAGAGTTGCTCTGTAAGGCGGCATCCCTCTTACAGGAGGGAGGTCTCTTGCTCATTCATGACTATTTCCCAGACCGTCAGGTACCCTCGCTTGCCAAAGGTGCGCTTTATGATTTGGCGATGATGTTGAACACCTATAACGGCAGATGTCATACCAGTTCAACTCTTCGCCGGTGGTTGCAGAAGTGTTCGCTGCCGAAGGGGCAGATGCTCGATTTATCGACTGATTCTTCACTACTGATAACGGTTCGCGGCACACCGAGGGTATCCGATATCATCCTGTCCGCCCTTACAGCTGCTAGACCTTTTGCGGCCACTGCGAAGACATTTCGGCATGGAAACCCGCCCTGACGACTTGGATGAGGAGGTTATCGAATGCCTGGCAGAGGCCGGGATGAACTCGCTCTTGCTCGGTATCGAAAGTGGGTCTCCTGATGTGCTTAATCGTCTGGCCAAAGGATCATCACTCTCTGTGAGCGAGGGGGCTATAAAACGCCCCAACAGGCCTGTGTCATGAAAGACGCTATCTCTTTAGAAATTCAAAAGGTTCTTGCTGAGAGTAATTGTCATGGGCACATGATGTCAGGCCGGACTCTGCTTCAGGAAAAGGGGTAAGCCGCAGGAGAAGAAGATCACCTCGTCTGCCACCTTGGCGATGATCTGATTACAGCGACCACTTAAGTCACGAAATTTGCGAGCCGAGGCATGCTCCGGCACGATACCGCAGCCCACCTCGTTAGTAACAAAAATGACCGTGCCAGAACGATTACGGCAGGCGGCAATAAGCTGCTCGACACGTTCGGTTATTGCCTTCTCATCAATTTGTGGGTAGGCATACATGAGATTGCTGATCCATAAGGTCAGGCAGTCGATGAGCATGGTTTCTACCTGCAGGTTGCCTTCCAGCACGCTCTTCAGATCAACTTCCTCCTCTATGGTCAGCCAGTCAGCCCCTAAACGGTCTTGGCGATGTCGTTCAACCCGTATCAGCATCTCCTCGTCGTCGCCGGTAGGGGCAGGGCAGGTGGCAATAAAGGCCTTGCTGCCAGGGAGCGACTCCGCAAAATTTTGCGCGTAAGCACTCTTGCCGCTCCTCGCACCGCCAGTTGCTAGAATGATTTTTGCCATGGAACGTCCTCGTTCATTTAGTGTCTTTTTAGTCACGGAAGGGGATTGACGGCAGCCAAAATGTCAGCTGTTTTCTTGACTGCGCTCTTGGTCAATAACGAATTATCATCAAGGACACTCGCGATGTCATCAATGAGGGCACAAAAAGTGGTGCCTGCCACACGGAACTCCATTTGTTGCGTGGTTTATCCTGCATCCAGTCCTGGGATGCCGACCGCTTGAATGCGTCTGGCGTTGCCGGTTTCCTCATAACGAGGCAGCTGTTCTTCGGCTTTATAAAGGCGAAAGGCAAGGGCTGCTGTCAACACCCGGATGGGGTAATCACGGGGGAGGTTTTGCAGGTAGGGCTGAATGGTGACGAAATCCTTTGCCCCGTATTGGCGCATGATGGAGAGCAGCCCTCCATTCTTCGGGCCAATATTATAAGCAAGCAGAGCAAGGAAGAGGTCTCCCTGCATCTCTTCGAGGTAATAGTGCCAGGTAGCGGCGGCGATGAGGGCATTATGTCTGGGATTGCGCCAATCAAGTTTTTGCCCTTCAAGGTGTTTACCAACATCTTGTAAAGCAGCCTTTGGAGGGGAGGTGATCTGAAAGAGGCCGCGTCCTCCGTCCTTGCTGTCGCGTGGCATAAAAGATGATTCCGTTGCGCCAAGACCAAGCAGGATCTCAGCATCTACATGATAGATGTCGGCAGCTTCTTGAATGATCGCCTCATATGGTTTGGCTCGTTCGAGAAGTACCTGCATTTGAGTAAGATCGGAACGGCGGTAGGCGGCGTAGACTTGATGCGAGAGGGTGCTTGTTTCTGCTTGTCTTCTACCACCTACTAAGCTGCGCATCTGTTCCAGATTGTCGCGAAAACCCTCCCCGCTGGCAAGCCAAGAGACATACAGCGCAAGGACTGTGGCCATAAGGGCAGGAAGGGGGAGACGTGTCGATTGGATTATTGCGCAGTTGCGCATTCGTATCCATAACCGCAAAGCCAGGTAAATAACCACGGTCAAGACCAACACTGCTCCGGCAAAGGGTACCAGGCTGCCCCACAAGTCAACCCCGGCAAAGCGCTCCGTCGCTCTGCCTAAGGTCGTAATGACAGCAACGAGCGCGATGATCCCAAGGGCGATGCACTCCACGAACAGCCAACATATTCGCTTGCCATGAGAGAGGGCCCTGTCGGCTAAGGCAGTTTTTTTGACGGTTTTAGATTTCGCCGTGGTCTTGCCAGGGGAACCTTTTTTTCTTGTCGACTGTTTGGCCATTATCTCTATGAGGTAACTATCCCGCCACACCACTTCTTGCCACTCATGTCGCTACCGGCGTGTAGGTTCTGATGATATTTTATGTGACATTGGGGCCTGTGATTTAAGAATGGTTCCATAGGAAAACCAGGCAAAATGTCCGGCCATAGTTATCCCTCAAAAAATCTTTGTCCACAGAAAATTGCGGACAGATAAAACAATATCGCGGCTGTTGTCATAAGAATGTAGGCTTTTAAGCGATATGATTTCTATTCTAGAACATTCCCAGTTGAAATTCATGCCCCATTGCCGTAAGGTTCGGCGAAGGGGTTACGTGTGATGAAAACAGCATGTGAGTTGCCCCGATTACGTGCCTGCTAATTGAAAAACGTTTAGGGATCATACCGGAATGGATTGGGAATCGGCTTTTTTTGCTCAGTATCAAGATGCCTGTGTCGGCAGACTGCTGCGGGGTGTTATTCATAATCTCAATGGGGTGAATCAGGCTTTTTCCTTGCAGGCCACGTTGTTTCACACCATGTTCCTGCAGGCAGAAAAGATATTGCTAGACGCAGAGAGCCTCTGCCCGAGAACTGATTGTAGCCTGCTTTCCTTACGTGAACTGTTTCGGAAAAGGGTGGTGATGGTCAATCAGATGGAGGAGAAGGTCGAAACCAGCCAACGCATTGTCTCTCGAGTCTTGCCGTTGAGCCAACTCTATGAGTTAGAAGAGGGCAGGGCAGTCTCGTTGGCCACGATCGTTGAAATGGAACTTGAGATATTAGCGGCGGATAGTTTTTTCAAGCATCGGGTGACTAAATCGGTGCTCCTGTCAGATGATCTCCCTCTCTTCACGAAGCGTTTTCTTGAGCTGCATACTATTTGTTTTGTGCTGCTCGATAACGCAGCAAAGGCCATGCGAGACTTAGTTTCGCCAGCACTCTCCTTGACGGCAAGGCACACTGATGATTTTTTGGTCATTGAGGTGCGCGACTCGGGGCATGGTGTGTCGCAGGAACATGCCTCCCAGATTTTTGAACCGTTTTTCTCAACCAGAGAAGGCGCGTTGGGAGTTGGGCTCTTTCTGGCGAAAAAAACAGTTACAGACATGGGAGGGACTCTTCTGTACTCCAGTGTTCCCGGAGACACCTGCTTTACGGTGACACTCCCCCTTTCGTCGGTGCTTTGAGGGGCGAATGTCCTTGTTGACTCTAACCGATAGTCGAAAACCACAATCTGGCAGTGGGGTTCTCTATGTCGTTGCTACCCCGATAGGCAACCTGGAGGACATCACCATGCGGGCCTTACGAGTTTTGGCTGAGGTGTCGCTTATTGCCTGCGAGGATACCCGCCATACCCGCAAACTTCTCACCCACTTCGGGATCAACACCCCACAGACCAGTTACTATCGAGAAAAAGAGGCCGAGAAGACAAAAAAGATTATCGAGATGCTGCTTGCTGGCAGTGATGTCGCCTTGGTGTCCGATGCTGGGGTGCCCTGCATTTCTGACCCTGGTTTTATTTTGGTCAACGAAGCACAAACGCAAGGCATTGTTGTCACGCCAATTCCCGGGCCATCGGCCGTAACAACTGCTATCAGTATGGCTGGTGTCAAGGCCGATCATTTTTTGTTCTGCGGTTTCCTGCCAGCCAAGAAAGCAGAACGTAAAAAGGTGCTACAGTCACTTGTCGCACAATCGGCTCTTCTGGTTTTCTATGAGTCACCGCATCGCCTGCAGCAAAGTCTTGAAGACTGCCTTGCCGTTCTCGGTGACCGACTGATTGTGGTGTGCAAGGAGTTGACCAAGATCTATGAGCGTTGTCTGCGTGGTACGATCTCCGAGGTGTTGACCGCGTTGGCGGCAGAGGAAATTCGCGGAGAATTCGTCGTCCTTGTGCAGGGGGCAGAAATCTTGGGGACCCCGATGGAAGAGCTTGATCTGCGCGGGTTACTCGAGTGGTATAAGACCGAATCTGGCTTGTCGCTTAAGGCCTCTGTGAGCAAAGTGTCATCAGATCTCAGCCTTTCAAGGTCAGTTGTCTATGGCGAGGCTTTGCACGTTTGGGGAAAATAGTGAAATTGATTTGTAGAGGCACACGCAAAAAAAGCCATGGCATAGTTGCCATGGCTTTTTTTGCGTGTGGGGCAATCGATTACCTGAAAATCGCCGTCCAGTTCTGACCCTCATCCTGTGTTAGGCCACAATTTCAGTTGTCAATTAGTCGTAAATAAACTACTTTTCAAACCCTTATCATTCAACAGAGGCGGCGGCAGTGAAGGAAGTACAGGACTATTATTTCAAAAAAGCACAGAAAGAGGGCTACCCTGCTCGCTCAGTTTATAAGCTTGAAGAGGCAAATCTCAAGCATGGTTTTTTGAATCGGGGCGGAAGGGTTCTCGACATTGGGTGCTATCCTGGCAGCTGGTCGCTCTATTCCGCCAAGATGGTTGGCCCTCAGGGTCTGGTGATTGGGGTCGACCTGCAAAACGGCAAGCGGCGGGTAGAAGATGGAAAGGCACGTATTGAGTTTATCCGTGGTGATATCATGACCGATGAAACATCAGCGGCCATCACCGCCTTTGCTGCCGATTTCCATGTGGTGTTGAGTGACATGGCGCCTCAGACCACCGGGAATAAGTGGTCTGATCAACAGAAATCATTGGAACTGAGCAGACGGGCCTTTGATTTGGCCCGTAAGTTCTTGGCCAAAGACGGCGTTTTCTATTGTAAGGTTTTCGACGGTGAAGATTGCAAAGAGTTTTTTGATGAGGTGCGGCGATGTTTTCAGAAGGCGAAGATTGTCAAGCCTAAAAGCTCGAGGCAGGAGAGCCGTGAAATCTTTGTACTTGGCATGGGCTATAAGGGGAACTTAATTGGCGGGACACAAGTGGTTGACAAGAGCAATGACCGGTAATTTATAAACCGAAACGCTACTGTTGCACGGTACAGGAGCTGTGCGGTGTAGCTTTTATAGAATACGATTTGACTTTTTTGATTCGATTACAGCAAGGAGAGAGAGATGTCTGGACATTCAAAATGGAGTACCATCAAGCGAAAAAAAGGTGCTGTTGATGCTAAGCGCGGCAAGATATTTACCAAATTGATCAAAGAGATCATGGTTGCTGCCAAGATGGGCGGTGGCGATCCTACAGGTAATCCCCGTCTGCGTTCTGCTGTTTTAGCCGCTAAGGCGGTTAATATGCCCAAGGACAATATCGATCGGGCAATCAAAAAAGGCACCGGTGGTCTTGATGGTGTCGTCTATGAAGAGATCCTTTATGAGGGTTATGGACCGAGCGGCGTGGCGGTGCTTGTTGATTGCATGACCGATAACCGCAATCGTACCGTTTCAGAAGTGCGCTATGCCTTTAGCAAAAGCGGCGGTAATATGGGGGAGTCTGGCTGCGTCGGTTTCATGTTCGACAAGAAGGGTGTGATCATGGTGGATAAAGCCAACATCACTGAAGATAAATTGATGGAGTTGGCCTTGGATGCAGGAGCCGAGGATGTGATCGAAGAGGATGACATCTTCAAGATAACCACCTCACCGACGGATTTTGATGCGGTGAGCCAAGCTCTCGAGCAAGCGGAGGTTCCGATGGAGTCTTCCGCGATCGATATGATCCCGCAAAACACTATTGAGATAACCGAAGAGAAGGTGGCCCGCCGTGTCCTCAACATGATTGAAATGCTGGAAGACAATGACGATGTCCAAAATGTTTATGCCAACTTCGATATCTCGGATGAGTTGATGGAGAGCATCTCCTGAAGAGCCTCCCAACTCCCTCCGCTGGCACCTCACGTATCCTTGGCATTGATCCAGGTTCACGGATTACCGGGTACGGAGTCGTTGAGCGGCAGGGCCATGTTGTCTCGTTTGTTGCCTGTGGGGTGATTAAATCGACTGCAACCTACTCCTTCCCTGATCGGCTCAAAGAGATTCACGATGGGGTCTTGGAGGTGATCGATTGCTATCAGCCAGGTTTAGCAGCAGTAGAAGATATCTTCTTTGCCAAGAATGCCAGCTCGGCTCTCAAACTTGGTCAGGCGCGCGGCGCTATTCTCATGGCACTGCTTAACAAGCATCTTATGGTGCGTGAATTCACGGCCAAGCAAGTCAAGCAGGCCGTTGCCGGTTACGGCCAGGCCAGTAAGGCCCAAGTGCAACACATGGTGCGTCTACTGCTTAACTTGTCGGCCTCGCCCAGTGAGGATGCCGCCGATGGTCTTGCCATTGCCCTCTGTTTGACCAATCACCTACGGGATGAACTTCTGCTATGATCGCTAGCTTGCGCGGCACGCTTATCTATATTGCAACCAATCGTGTAGTTATCGAGGCTTGTGGGGTAGGTTACGATGTCGCCTTTTGTGCTTCCGGCTTGAAATACCTGCCGGAACTTGGCGACGAGGTCTTTCTGCACATCTACACCAAGGTCAGAGAGGATGCAATTGAACTCTTCGGCTTTGTCGACCCCCTCGAGAAGGATATGTTCATTGTTTTGCTCGGTGTGTCAGGCGTCGGGCCAAAGGTCGCTATGAACATCTTGGCTGTCGCTTCGCCAAGTGAAATTGCCCATGCCGTCATGGCCGATGATCTGCATCGATTGACGGCGTTACCAGGCATCGGCAAGAAGACGGCCGAACGACTCTGCCTGGAGCTGAAGGACAAGATCCAAGCCTTTGCAAATGAGGAGACGCCGGTTCATGAGTCACGGGCTGTAATTGATAAAGTTGACCAGGTAGCAAATGACGTGGTTTCTGCGCTTACCAATCTCGGCTATCCGCCGGCTCAGGCCAAAGAAGCCTTACGCCGCGTCCTGCAAGCCCAAGCCGAAGGTCAACCCGCTCCGCCGATTGAAGAGATCCTGCGCTTGACATTGAGGTCTTTGGCATGAAGCAGGAGGAGCGTATCGTCAGCTCGACGCCGCGACGTGATGACCTGGCGGTCGAAGTTTCACTGCGGCCCCAGACACTAGCTCAGTATATCGGCCAGGAACAGCTCAAGGACAACCTTAATATTGCCATCTCGGCAGCCCGCACCCGCAAAGAGTCGTTAGATCACATCCTCTTTCATGGTTTTCCAGGGCTTGGAAAGACTACTCTCGCCTACATTATCGCTCACGAAATGGGCGCCAATATCAAGGTCACCTCCGGTCCGGTTATTGAAAAGGCCGGCGACCTGGCTGCCATCCTGACCAGCCTGCAGGAGGGTGATGTTCTCTTTATTGATGAAATCCATCGCTTAAATCATGTCATAGAAGAGATTCTCTATCCCGCCATGGAGGATTTCCAGCTCGATCTGATGATTGGTCAAGGGCCGGGAGCTAAATCGGTGAAGATGAACCTCCCTCATTTTACCCTGGTTGGTGCCACCACCCGTACCGGACTCTTGACCCCTCCCTTGCGTGATCGTTTCGGTATCCTGCTTCGCTTAGAGTTTTACCAACCCCAAGAACTGGTGGCGATCGTCGAGCGATCGGCACGCATGCTCTCCATCCCGATGGAAAAAGATGGCGCAGCCGAACTTGGTCGTCGTTCACGCGGGACGCCAAGAATTGCTAATCGCCTGTTAAAACGGGTCAGGGATTATGCCCAGGTGAAGGCCGATGGCCGGATTACCCGAGAGGTGGCAAGGCAAGCCCTGGAACTTTTGAAGGTTGATGAGTTGGGATTAGATGATATGGACCGGCGGATTTTACTGACAATTATCGATAAATTTCAAGGTGGTCCTTTGGGTCTCGACACCTTGGCCACTTCGGTCTGCGAAGAGCGTAACACCTTGGAAGATGTCTACGAACCGTTTCTTATCCAGTCCGGCTTTTTGCTGCGCACCCCTCGAGGGAGAATGGCAACTTCTGCTGCGTACGAACACTTTGGCAGGCCTTTTGCCGGAACGCCGCCGGCAGAGGTATTGGGGCTGTTTGATTGAGCGGGATGTACTGTTTGGAATAACCTGCGCACGCCTTACACGTAAAGTGCTTTGAAACGCTTTTTTTTACGGTTAGCAACCATATTTTTAAGAGGGGAGTTCCCATGACCAAGAAACTGACCGTTGCCGAGATTCGGGCCATGAAAGCCACTGGTGAGAAAATCACCATGCTGACTGCCTATGATGCGAGCTTTGCAAGGCTCCTGGAAGTGGCAGGGATTGACATGCTGTTGGTGGGCGATTCTTTGGGAATGGTGCTACTTGGCTATGACTCTACCGTACCGGTCACCATGGACGAAATGATTCATCATGCCAAAGCGGTCCGTCGAGGCGCTCCCTCTAGCTTGGTGGTAGGTGATATGCCTTTCATGTCCTATCAGGTTTCCATTCCCGATGCTATTGCTAATGCCGGGCGCTTCATGAAAGAGGCTGGGTGTGATGCGGTGAAATTAGAGGGCGGGCAGGAAGTCTGCCCGACAGTGAGCGCGCTGGTGCAGGCCGGCATTCCGGTGATCGGTCATATCGGCCTGACCCCACAGACTGCCGGGCAACTAGGTGGCTATAAGGTACAAGGGAAGGATCTTGATTCGGCCCGTAAGCAGTTGGCTGATGCCCAAGCCTTGGAGGTGGCGGGGGTATTTGCCCTGGTGCTGGAGTGCGTCCCGGCGACGCTCGCCGAGATGATTACCAAGACGATCGGCATTCCGACTATTGGCATTGGGGCTGGGGTTGGTTGTGATGGCCAGGTGTTGGTCACCCACGATATGTTGGGTATGTTTGAGAAGCATATCCCTAGTTTTGTCAAAAAATACAGTCACCTCGCCACCCAGATTAAAGAGGCGGTGACCGACTACAAACACGAAGTCAAGACCAAGGCCTATCCTGATGTGGCTCACAGCTTCACCATGAAGAGCGACGTCGTCGAGGCGTTGAAAGAGTCAATGTGACATGCTGGCTATCTGTTTGCCATCTCCGTTTCGACTTCTGCTCCCGGGGTAAAAGCCGAAGGGTGTGGATCGAAAATCATTAACTACTGCTTCAGACCGCCAAACAAGAGACCTCCCTTCAGCAGCAGCAGTGCGGTTTGCAGCTGATTGTCATTTTTCATCTGCTTTTCTAAATCACTCGCCTCTTTTTTCTTGCCCTCTTTGCTTTCACTACTCTCTTTACTGTCTTTCTCTTTCAACTCATTGCCATTTTTGATGTGGTGGCTTAGGTCCTTCTCTTTGATCATTGACGGGTCTGAAAGGGCTGCGGTTTCATCTGGGATGGTTTGTAACGGCACAATCAGATCTGGGGTAATGCCCTTAGCCTGGATCGAGGTGCCGTTCGGGGTGTAATAACGGGCGGTGGTAACCCGCAAGCCGGCACCATTACTCAAGGGGAAAATCGTCTGAACTGAACCTTTACCGAAGGTCTGTTCGCCGAGGATCAAGGCCCGTTTATGATCCTGAAGGGCGCCGGCGACGATCTCGGAGGCCGAAGCGCTACCGCCATTAACCAAGACAACCATAGGAAAGTGGTATTCCGGCCCACCTGGATGAGCCAGGTATTCCATATTCTGCTCCTTGAGGCGGCCATTGGTGTAGACGATCATGCCCTGGCTCAAGAAGAGGTCGGAAATACTGACCGCCTGATCAAGCAGACCACCAGGATTATTTCTGAGGTCGAGGATGAGACCGGCTATTTTACCATTTTCTGCCATTTTGTTGATCTCTGCGCGGGCATCGGCAGTGGTTTTAGCCTGAAAATTGGTAATTCGTATGTAAGCGTATCCAGGTTCAAGGAGCTTGGCCTTGACGCTATAAAGTGGAATTTCATCACGAACAAGGATGAACTCCTGCACCTCTGTCCAACCCTTACGGATAATGGATATCGTCACCTCGCTGCCCTTTGAACCACGCAAGAGATCCACAGCTTCAGCCAGACTCAAATCTTTGGTAAACTGGTTGTCGATTTTGATGATCCGATCACCTGCCTGTATCCCTTTCTTGAAGGCCGGGGTGCCCTCAATGGGGGAGACAATCACCAAGGCGCCATCTTTTTGGGTGATTTCGATACCAATGCCGCTGAAACTACCCTTGGTCTCAATCTGTAAATCCTTGAAGCTCTCCGGTTTCATGTAGGACGAGTGTGGATCAAGAACGTCTAACATCCCTTTGATTGCCCCTTGTACCACCTCTTCGGTGTCGATTTCCTGAACGTAGTTGTTCTCCAAGATGCTCAAGACATTGGCAAAGGTCTCCAGGCTCTTATAGGTGTTTTGTTCTTTGGCCATGCCTTTCTCAGGCAAGAGGGAAAGCATGGTACACAGAAGAAGAACCGTTGTTACTTTCCAGCGTCTGTTGATAACGGAACATGGATTGAGGAGCCGTAACAGTTTAGCTGTGCCGCAGACTATGGTGATAGAATTGCTGGGATAGCTACTGACCGTTTTGTTTGACGAATCATGAAAGGTTGAGGGTTGGGGCATGGTGTCCTTTGCGAATGAGAGATGATTGCGTGTTGAGCGGCAGTTGGAAGAGTGTTTTGCCAAATAAATATCTGAAGGTGGGTGACTGGGAAAACTTCCACTCAGAGGATCTTATTCTACCATGACTGCACCAGGTCGACAATAGTGGCACAGACGAAACAAACATCTCCTGGCCTTCATGCTTATTGCTCGTTGGCGGCCTGTGTCTTAGTGGACTCCATTTGTTTGGAGTCCAGCCAGAGGAGTGGATCCACTGGGGTAGAACCATGGCGGATTTCGACGTGAAGACCTGGATTCACAAGGCCTGTTGGTTCTCCAAAGATACCGATGATGTCCCCGGTGTTGACTTCGTCGTCCTTCTTGATGTCAAGTGAAGCAAGGCCAGAGACCAGGCTGTAGTACTGCTCGCCGTGGTCAATGATCACAAGTTTACCGTAGCCCGGCATCTCATCGGCATAAATGATGCGTCCCGCGTGCATGGCCACGACATCAGTTTGTGCCGGCAGAGCTAAATCGATACCATCCGCATGTAGTTCGTTGCCGAATTGGTCTTTGTAGAGGCCAAATACCCTGATGATCTGGCCCGGTGCAGGAGGCAGGATCTTGCCGCGGTGGGCGGAAAATTTTGTGGTCAGACTGCTGCTAGTTATTATTTTAGACTGAAAAGCCGTCTTTTTTTGCTTGCTATTCTTTATCTCAAGGGCACGTGCATTGTTAATGGTTTTGACAAGTTTTCCCGCCGCACTCTCAAGTTCTTTTAAGGCCTGACGATAGAGCTCTTGCTCGGCACGGGCCTGAGCGAGGAGGGCGTCTCGTTCACTGCGACTTTTGATGAGAGCCGCTTCCCCTGCCTGCATTTGCCCAATCAGGCCTTGCAGTTCTTCTTTAGCGCCGGTTAAATCCCCCTTTGCTTTGTCCAGCATGCGGATTTGTTCTCGGTACCCTTGCAAGACTTTCTGGTCATAACGAAAGAGTGCTTGGACATACTCTTGCAGATTCAGTAACTCACCGAGATTACTTGCCGAAAAAAGAGCGTTAATGATGCCGACTTCACCGGTTTGGTAAAAGGCTGCTAATCGTTTTTTGACGTGGTCGGCAATGCTCTCTTTTTGCCTTTGAATTTTCGTTGTCTCGGCTTCTTTTGTCTCAATGACGCCTTCCAGTCGGTGCAAATTGACATTCAAATCGCGCAGTGTCTCCTGCCCTTTTTCTATCTCGCTGGCAATTCGGTTTAATTCTTGTTCGAGGTTAAGCGCTTTAATTTTTGATTCTTCGATCATTTCCCTGTGTGATTCAATCTGCTTTTGCACCAGATTGAGTTGGCTGCTGCTTGACGATAAGGGCGTCTGTTGTGCCATAACCAGCATCGGACAGGCAAAGGACAAGGCCAAGGTGACGATGCCGCTCGTCTTGTTAACAAAGCCAAAAGGGGAAAAGCGAAGAGAAGAGGAGCAAAATGCCATGCTGGTCAGACGCGGAGAAATTTGCGGATAGAGATTAAGCTGCCCACGGTACAGAGGAGGATACTGGCCGCAAAAATCATGACAACCATACTGGTTGGCAAAAAACTGAAGGCGACAATATCCAGCAGGCTTTGGCCGTTAAAGCGTCGTTGTACCCAGGAATAAATAACGTGCAGGCAAAAGAGCCCGAGACCTGACCCAAGAATGCCTTGCATCAGGCCCTCCAGGAAAAGTGGAGCTTTGATGTAGAGCGACTCGGCACCAAGGAGCCGGAGGATTTCCAACTCTGTCTGTCGGGTAACCACCGTCAGTCGGATAGTGCTGGAAACCATAAATGTCGAGGTTAAAATCAGCAACCCGCCGCTCAAGTAGACAATCAGCCGAACCAGTTGGGTGAACCCTGCCAAACGTTCGATCCACTCCCTGCCATATTGCACCTTTTGGGCCCCGGGAAGGGTAGCCAGGAAGTCGGAGAACTGCTTGATGTTTCCTAAGGCGCTTAGATTTCTGGCCGGATAGACCTCAAGGGAGGGGGGGAGAAAGTCCGGCTTGAGATCGGTCAACAGGTCGCTGTCCGGGCCAAGTTGACTGCGTAGCTGTTGAAAGGCATCCTGCTGGGATTTAAAGACAACCTTTTCAACTGGAGCAAAGCTTTTTATCTGTTTTTCAAGGAGTGGCTTTTCGGTTGCGGAGGGTTCCTTGTCGAGGTAGACGATCAACTTAATATACTCGCCAAGTTGAACTCCTGAGCGCTGCAAGTTGAGAAAAACCAGGAAGAAGAAGGAGAAGATCAACACCGAGAGACTGACCGTAGTCAAAGTCATAACCTGGGAGCCGATAGTTTGGCTGAGGTTACGGACTGTTTGAGTAATGATAGCCATTGCTTTCATCATGCTTCTCCTGACGTACTCTCGGCGGATAAGGGATCAGGCGAAACCCCATCTGCTTTTCCAGTGGACTTCTCACGAATAGGGGCATAGTTCGCAGGTCGCCTTCGTGCATCTGGCGCGCTCTGCAATCGCACCCTTTGACCGTCTGGCTTGTGATCAGAAACCTTGCTGAAAGTATTTGCTGGGTGATGAGACTTGATTTTCCCTTGGGAGAGCTCAAGGACTTGGTGGGGTGAGTCTTGGTACAGCGAGAGGTCGTGGGTGGCGATGATTAGAGTCGTGCCAGCCCGTCGTAGTTGTTCAAACAGATCGACCACCAATTTGGTAGTGGTCGGATCGAGGTTACCGGTGGGCTCGTCGAGCAAAATGAGCGGCGGGTAATTGGCGGCGGCGCGGGCAATGGCGACTCGTTGCTGCTCGCCCCTGGAAAGTTTATCCACCCGAACGTCCTTCTTGGGCGTCAGGTTCAAGGAGTCAAGCAGGTAACTTATCCGATCGCGGATAGTCTTTGGCGGGGTGTAGGTCACCTCCATGGGCATGGCGATATTGTGGGCAACAGAGTGCCTGGGAAGAAGCTTGAAATCCTGATAGGCAACCCCCATCTGCTGGCGGATCGACTGGAGCTGGGTGGTAGAAGCACGGCTCAAGTCGTGCCCCGCAACCTCGACAATACCCTTGCTTGGGTGTTCAATGGCACAAATCAGTTTCAGGATGCTGCTCTTGCCGGCACCACTCATCCCGGTGAGGAAAAGGGTGTCGCCGGGCATGACAGAGAAAGAGAGATCGCGCAGGGCAATAACATCCGGCGGATAGATTTTACTGACTTTAGAAAAGTCGACAATGGGTGCTTTTGCGAGGATTCGTTCCATATGTGGTCGCTGCTGGATAGTTACGGTTTCAAGAACAGATTCCTTCTTATATCAGAAGCAGGATAGTTACAAAAACGATAACATACCCTCATAATGTTGAATCGTAAACCGATAACCTGTTGATAGTATCAAAAGAGGGAAATGGGACGATACAAGCAAGAGAACAGGAACTGCCCGCGCCCAACCAATAAGGGATGGAGGACCGATGTTTGCCTGTCTTTTATTCCGGAAAACAGAGGAAAGGCTTGAAACCGTGTCGGCGGTTATGTAGAGTTTTCTGCTGATGCCGCAGTGCCTATCTCCTGCGTCACGACCTCTTTCCATGTTTTTTATGGATATTGTACTGGAAAGGGCGTATAAAATTGATTGTCAATGCATATCCTTTGCTAAGCTAATAGAGGAATAATCTCTCACCTGTCACTTCAACCATCAAGCGCCGTTTACTCTTTTATGACCGTAATGACCCCAAACAGCTATGCCGGAATTATTGGCAGTTGTGACATCATGCAGCGACTGTTCTCTCTAATCGCCAAGGTGACCGATACAGATACAACTATCCTGGTCCATGGTGAATCAGGGACCGGTAAGGAATTGATCGCTCGGGCCATCCATTCGCAAGGTGCGCGGCGCAATAACCCCTTTGTGCCGATCAATTGTGGAGCAATCCCGGCTGAGCTTCTGGAAAGCGAGTTGTTCGGGCATGAGAAAGGTGCCTTTACCCATGCCATCCGTACGCGGCAGGGGCGTTTCGAATTGGCTGACAGCGGTACGGTGTTTCTGGATGAGATATCGGAGATGAGCCCCATGCTCCAGGTTAAGCTTCTCAGGGTACTGCAAGAGCGCCAATTTGAAAGGGTTGGCGGCACTCAGACCATCATCTCCGATTTTCGGGTTATCGCCGCTACCAATCGTAATCTCGAGGAAGAGGTCAAGATCGGCAGGTTTAGGGAAGATTTGTATTATCGATTGAATGTCATTCCGATACAAGCACCGCCATTGCGGGATCGTTCGTCCGATATTGTGCCTCTGGTCGAGCATTTCATCCACTCGTTCAACGAGTCCAAAAATCGGCGGATTACCGGGATCTCACAGGACGCACTTGGCTCCCTACTGCGGTATTCATGGCCTGGCAATGTTAGAGAATTAGAGAACATTATCGAGAGGATGGTTATTCTGGCAGCGGGTAATGAAATCACATCGGCGGATTTGCCAGAAAAAATACTTCAAGCTAAGGGGGTTTGCCGGCAAGACGTGCTTGAAATTCCAGAGATGGGCTTTTTCCTGACTCAAGCGGTGGCGGATTATGAAAAAAAATTGATTGTGCAGGCCCTCAATCAGACCGATTGGGTAAAGAACCAGGCGGCCCAACTCATGAATGTCAATCGCACCACTTTAATTGAGAAAATGAAACGCTATGACCTGGTTAAGCCCCTGGTTACCATGACAGAATAAATAATGAGGCACCTACCGTTAATATCTGTGGATGAGACCTGCTGATCATGCGAACTTCGCGTAATTTCTTCAAGGCTTTTTTTGCTTGCCTGCTGTTGCTTGTGCCACTATTGACGATGCCAAGCCACCTGCAGGCGCAGGAAGGCAAGAAAGAAGATAAGAAGGAGGGGCCTCCGCCTATCTCCGTCAAGCGACCATCCTTGGATATGATATGGTCGCATGCGCAAGAGATGCTGCAGCTTGGTGACAATCAGGAGGCAGCTCGTCT
This sequence comes from Desulfobulbaceae bacterium, assembly GCA_028718985.1. Classification (GTDB taxonomy): domain Bacteria; phylum Desulfobacterota; class Desulfobulbia; order Desulfobulbales; family VMSU01; genus VMSU01. Next base: position 15,913 of record JAQUKQ010000013.1, read on the forward strand.
TTTGTATTTAGTGCAATACTATTATCCGGATAACAGCAAGGGGGAGTCTGCTCTATGGCAGGCAGCAAATCTGCAGAAAGAACTGGCCTTGACTGCAAAAAGTGCTGACTGGGATAAGGTGCTGGAACTGTTTCGACGCTACAAGAATTTTTATCCAAAGTCTCCCAGAGCAGCAGAGGCCTATTTCGAAATAGCCAAGACCTACCAGGCCATGCACTATTATCGTGAGGCTCAGTCTTACTTTAAACTCTTCATGAAGCGCTACCCAGATTCTCCTTTGGTGCTTCAGGCGATGCGCTGGTATCGGAATTCCTTGCTCAGGGCCGGTCATGGCGATGATGCAGAGGAAGTCTTTGCTTCATGGAGAGAGTCAACGGATGCCACTGTGCGGAGGATGGGAGAGGCTGGAACCGGTAATTTGAAATCAATCGCAGGGGATTATCAGGGGGCGTTGGCCATTTACCAGAAAATCCTGAGCGAGGCTCCAGATTTCCAGATGGCCGATCCAGAGATCCTGCGCTATGCCGGAACCGCCAATATGCGTTTGGGCAAGAGTGAGGCCGGAAGGGAGCAGCTCTACCATTATTTGACTTTGGCAGGGATGGTTGGCGACCGAAGCGATGTCTTGCTTGAACTGGCAGAGAGCTATTTCGTCGTCGGCGATTACCAATCCGCTCATAAATTATATCGACAGCTTATTGCTGAGGGCGGGGGAGATGATCGAGCTGTGATGCTGAGCAACATGCGCATTAGTCAGTATCTCGACGATCCGGAAATCACTGTGGCCAAATGGCAGCGCCATAACGATCTTAAAGACCGCGAAGGAGATCGGCCCTATCTGGCAGTTCTTGAAAAGCTATACCGCGATCCTATTGCTCAGGATGCTCGGTTTGGTATTTTCAGACGTTATCAAGCAAGGGGTGAACTCGATAAGGCCTATGAAGTGGGAAGAAATTTCTTGCGCAGTGCGGAGCCCGCTGTGACCGGCACCGAACCGAGCAAGGAGGTGAGTCAAATTCTTCTCTATCTGGTAGAGTCCTTACTGAAAGAGAAAAAATATCAGCAGATTTATGACCTTTATGCAGGAGAATATAGACATATTAAGGGCCTGCCAAGCGCCAAGTTTCACGCAATGATGGGACAAGCGCTCGAAACCTTGAATCTCTATGAACCAGCAGCGGCTTTTTACTACTTGGCTTTGAAGTGGCCCATGACCGATCAGGAGAAGACGGATCTCTATTTCCGTCGGGCTAAGGTGTACTTGTTGGCCAAGAATTATGAGGCATTAGATAGGCTTTTGACCCATTTGAGCACTGTTTATCAAGGGAAACCTGAGGCCGGAGAGGTGGCGAATTTCAGTGCCAAGCTAAGCGAGGCTCGGGGGCAAGTCGATAAGACTCAAGCCTTTTATGCTGAAACCTTGAAGCAACCTGCTCCCCCTGAAAAGCGCCTGGAATCTTCTGTTGCAGCTTTGGGGCTCATGGTGCGCGAGGGAAAGCTTGATGGTGCAGAAACTATTTTGGCAACTGGAATCGAGGGCGGTTGGCTTAACCCAGAGGCGCAACAGCGATGGTGGCTTCGCATTGCCGATGGCTGGCGTTTGAAAGAGGACTTTGCTAAAGCAGAAAGCGCCTACTCAAAGGGACTCTCAAAAGGGTTGCCGGAAAAAGGTGAGGTCGCTCAACAAATCCATCTTTATTTGGGGGACGTACTATTTTCCTTGGGCAATCAGAAACGGGGGCTTACTCATTATCAAGCCGCTGCTCAGGGGGAGAATTCCCTGTGGAAGAAGATGGCGAACGAACGAATTACCCAGTACCAACTAGACACAGAGATGGCCGCTATGCGAAAGGGAGCGGCAGAATAAGATGAATTCACATTCTTCACCCACAGACTTGAACCATTCCGGCAAGAAAATCTTGGTGGTCGATGATGAACAAGGGATCAGGGTCGATCTCTTTCAGGCCCTGACGAAGGTCGATTTAACGGCAAGCGTAGCCGAAAATGGACGGATGGCTTTGGATATCCTTAATCGACAAACAGTCGATCTGATTATCTCTGATATCAAGATGCCTGAAATGGACGGACTTGAGCTGTTAAAGCAGGCTAAAATCCTTTGTCCGCTAGTGCCGGTGATTATCATGACTGGTTTTGCGACGGTGGATTCTGCTATCCATGCCATGCGCTTGGGCGCTTTTGATTATATCCTTAAGCCCTTCCCTATGGAGGTCATGCTGGAAACCGTGTCACGAGCTTTGGCATCTGGGCAGTTGTTGCACGGTGCCAGTGATGGTGCATTGCTGCTATCGAGCACGCTGACTCGACAGGTCAAGGAACAACGGGTCATTATCGGGCGAGACCCTGCTTGGCTTAAGGTGGTGGATAGGGCGAAGGCGGTTGCCTCGAGTACTGCCACGGTCCTGATTCTAGGTGAGTCTGGTACTGGCAAGGAGGTGTTGGCCCGCCTGCTGCACGAGGAGAGTGAACGTTGCAATGGCCCTTTTGTCGCTTTGAATTGCGCAGCCTTGCCGGATGGACTTCTGGAGAGCGAATTGTTCGGTCATGAGAAGGGCGCCTTTACTGGTGCGATCAGTACTAAGAAAGGCAAGTTTGAATTGGCTGACGGTGGCACCTTGCTCCTTGATGAGATCGGTGAGGTACCTATTCATCTGCAGGCCAAGTTGCTGCGTGTTCTCCAGGAAGGAGAGGTGGATCGTTTGGGCGGTAAGGCCCCAGTGAAGTTCGATGCCCATGTTCTGGCGGCGACCAACTGTAATTTGAGTGAGGCTGTCGAGCAAGGGACCTTCCGCCAAGATCTGTTCTATCGCTTGAATGTTATCCCTTTACGCTTACCTGCGCTAAAAGAACGTCAAGAGGACATCTTGTTGCTGGCCGATTATTTTATCGGGCGCTATGCAAATCAGTACAAAAAACTGGCAAAATCACTCTCGTGTCGCTCCCGGCAGCGACTGCTTGATTATTCCTGGCCAGGAAATGTCCGTGAAATGGAAAATATGATAGAGCGTGCCGTCCTCTTGAGTCGAGGTTCCTCCATCGAGCCTTGGGACCTTTGGGATGAAGAGGAAGAGCCTGCGGACGTCGCAACTTTACCTTGCGATATCGAGGATGGACAGCCTGGGATTGTAAGCGCAGCGTCAGACAGGGCCATTTTTGCCGATGACAATGGCCGGATGGTGCCACTGAAAGAGGTAGAGCGTCAAATGATTCGTCAGGCCTTGCAACAAACCGACAATAATCGGACCCATGCCGCCAAGATATTAGGTATTAGCGTCCGGACATTACGCAATAAATTGAACGAATACCGTAGTCAAGGGATGGTGTTGTAGCCCGCGGCCATCGTTTTTCGTGCCGTTTGCGGTGTGATTGCCCGTGCTTGTTTTATCGAAAGGCGCAATATCGCAAATAGCGTGTAAGCATCTCCGATAACCCCTTTAATCCCTCTCGTTCACAGGTGCAGACCCTCTGCAGCGTGGATTTTTCAGCGGGAGAATACGGCTGCACGGCACGCTGCTGCACATCTTTCATCCTCATTGCCAGTGCTCGCCATCTCTTCCTCCCCCCTGCCTGACCTCTTCTTCTTTTTTTATTGTCTTTGATCTCACATGAAAAACGGCATCAATTTTGCAGTTTGTCATGACAGGTTGCAGAGTGATACCATTTCAGGAGGATTCGTATGCCATTTACCAATAAACTTTTCGGTGGGGTTGTGCAAAGCAGCCGTCTGGCCTTAGACGCTAGGATGGAGCGTCAGGGGCTTATCCAATCGAATGTCGCCAATATAGAAACCCCCGGCTACAACGTGCAGGACTTTTCCTTTGCCGCGGTCATGAAAAATGCCATGTTGCAACGTGGCAAACTTGCTCAGACCAATGAACGCCATCTTGGTCTTGACCCGGTAGCACTGAGCGAGAGCTTGGAGTTCAGCAACGAGAAGCGACCGGTTGATCTCGATGAAGAGATGCAGAAACTAGCGGAAAATCAATTGATGTTTCAGGTCACCACCAAAATTTTAGGAAGTAAATTTGAGTCATTGAAACTTGCAATCGATGAGGGAGGGAAATAATCCATGGACTTTTTAACCGCCATGAAGATCAGCGGTTCGGCTTTAAAGGCTGAGCGGACCAGAATCAATGTTGCCTCTATGAATTTAGCAAATGCGAATACCACCCGTACTATCGAAGGTGGCCCGTATCGTGCAAAATCTGTCATCTTTGGCGCTAAGCCAGTGCAGGGCAATACCTTTCAACAGACCTATGATTCGGTAGACAGTAAGCTGCGCAAGGTTGAGGTTGTTGAAGTGGTCGAAGACAAGGTGCCGTTTAAGGAGGTCTACGACCCTGCACATCCAGATGCCGATGCTAATGGTATCGTCAAGATGCCAAATGTCAACACTGCTGAGCAGATGGTTGACCTGATGAGCGCGCGCCGAGATTTTGACGCCAATGTGACGGCCATGGATTCCATTAAGGCAATAGCATTACGCTCGCTTGAGATTAGTCGTTAAGGGAATTTTTAGGCAAAAACAGATCCGTTTAAAATAACCGGATCGAATCGTTAACAGCGATAATCGACGAGAGGGGTGATCATGAAGGCAATAGGGCTCAATCCAATCCAGCTTAGCAGTAGTCCAGCATTCAAGGCGAAAGAGGCACAGGGCACGGGTTTCGGTGATATCCTGCAAGAGTCTATTGCTGCGGTCAATCAAAAGGCACAGGAGTCAGCTACGCTCAGTGAAGGGTTGGTCAGCGGCCAACACTCCAATATCCATGAGACGATGATTGCTATGGAGGAGAGTAGTATATCCTTTCGGATGCTGGCTAAAGTTCAGAATAAGGTGATCAACGCCTATAATGAGATCATGCGCCTTCAATTGTAAGATATATGTTTTTATCGGTAGGCTGCTTTCTTTGTAACAGCCTGTCCCCTGTCTCCCTTATCTTGTTTCCTTATAAAGAGGCATTTCATGGCAAGCCCTAAAGAGATGTTGCAACAGATGTTGTCGGTTACCAAGGACTTTACTGCCCTCCAAAAAATTATGGCGGTTGTTGTTGTGGTCGGTGTTATGGGCGGCATGTTGATGTTGACTGCAGGTGGTAAGGCCACGAGTTATCAGGTGTTATTTTCATCTCTCAATCAAGAAGATGCTGCGGAAGTTACCGCTAAACTGAAAGAACTGCTCATCCCTTATGAGTTGGATATGAACGGCACGGTAGTCAAGGTGCCGGCAGATAAGGTTCTCGACACCAGGTTGAGTTTGGCGGGCGAAGGTTTACCAAGAGGTGGCGGCATTGGCTTTGAGATTTTTGATAAAACCAGTTTTGGCACCACCGATTTTGTTCAAAAAATGAACTACCAGCGTGCCTTACAGGGGGAGCTAGCTAGGACGATTCGACAGTTTCAACAGGTTGCTGAGGCAAGGGTGCATATCGCCGCCCCTGCGGAGTCGGTATTTATTGAAGACCAAAAACCACCCTCTGCTTCTGTCAGTGTTAAGTTGCGCGGCAACAACCAGCTTGAACAAAAACAGATTCAGGCTATCGTCAATTTAGTGGCAAGTGCGGTACAGGGTTTGACTGCAGAAAATATCACCGTGGTCGACACGGCTGGTCGACTTCTCTTCCGGAAACACGGAGGGGCAATTGGCCAGATGTCTGATAGTCAGCTTGAATTTCAACAGAATACCGAAAAGTCCTTGCGCGACAAATTGGAAACCATGTTCGAACAGGTGGTTGGGGTAGGCAAGGCTATAGCACGGGTCTCAGTTGAACTTGATTTTAACCAGACAGAAACAACGGAAGAGACCTTTGATCCTGAGGGGCAGGTTGTACGCAGTGAGCAATTACTTAACGAGGGAAACGCTCAGGCGGGTTCATCTCCTGAGGGCATCCCTGGGGTGAAAGGTAATCTCGCCACTTTTAATGAGGCTGGAGGAGGGGGCGCGAGTGGTGGTGGAAGTGGTTCGCGCAATAATGTCACCCGAAACTATGAAGTCAGCAAGGTCGTCAAAAAAACAACCGGTGCCTCTGGCAAGATCAAGAGGCTGTCGGTTGCTGTGATGGTTGATGGCACTTACGAGAAGAGTGTTGACAAGGACGGGGTGACAAACCTAAAATATGTACAGAGAAGCCCTGAAGACTTGAAGTGGTACGAGAAAATGGCAAAAAATGCTGTAGGTTTTGATGCCGATCGAGGCGATCAACTTGAAGTGGTCGGTACCAGTTTTGCGGTTTCGACGGAGCCTGAAATGAAGACAAACCCGATGGAGCGATGGCAGCAGATTCTCGATCGCTTGGGTCAACCGATGATCTATCTGGTCATGGCGCTTTGTTTTGTGCTTTTTGTGGTACGACCATTTTTCCGGTTGCTTGCCAATAAACAATTGGAAGACCAACGTCAGTCGCTGCTTGCCAGTAAGCCTGGTGGGGGGCAAAAGCTGTCGGATGAGGGATTTCCTGAGGAGGATCTGTCTTTGAAGCCCATGGGCATGACAGACAGGGAGAAGATTTATAAACTTGCGCAGACAGACCCTGACCGGGCGGCAGACCTCGTTCGCCGCTGGTTAAGGCAAGAGGCATAATCGATGGCAAAAAGAGATAAGAGTGGTGACGACCAGCTCTCTGGGCCAGAAAAAGCGGCAATATTCTTATTGACGCTTGGCGAGGATTTCACCGCCAAGGTGTTCCAACGCTTGGAAGAGGACGAGATCCGCGTGGTCGGTAAACAGATGGCCAAAATTGATCATGTTGAAAAAGATGATATCGCCAATCTTTTGCGGGAGTTCCGCTCCGATGAGGGTGGCGAGGGCTTGTACCTCTCTGGTGATGATCTTTTGGAATCGGCGCTCAAAAAGGCCCTGCAATCGGATAAAGCCAATTCCATTCTCGACGATATCCGCTCTGATTGGCGCTTGACTCTGTTCCAGAAGGCGAGAAAGCTTGATCCTCGCATCTTGGTCAATTTTCTTCGAAACGAACACCCACAAACTATCGCGCTGGTCATGGCAGTTCTTGAACAATCCCAAGCGGCAGTCATCTTAGGAGAGTTGAAAGAAGATCAGCGCATTGAGGTAATTATCCGGATGAGTGAATTAGATAAGGTCAGTCCGGAGATATTGGTTGAAATCGATCGAGTTCTGCAGGAAGAGCTTCTTGCTGTAGAGGGTGTTGAAGGTCAACGCTTAGGCGGCGTCGAGGTGGTGGCAGAGATTCTGAATACTGCCGATCGAGCCCTGGAGGCATCGATTCTTGAGGGTGTTGAAGAGCAGCGAGAGGAGTTAGCTGATGAGATTCGGCGTTTGATGTTTGTCTTCGACGACTTGATTGGTGTTGACGACCGTGGGGTTATGGCAATTCTGAAAGAGGTAAGCACTGACGACCTGAAGTTAGCTCTGAAGACGGCAGCGGCAGACTTGCAAGAGAAGATATTCAAGAATATGTCGCAACGTGCTGTCGAGATGTTGAAGGAAGACATGGAGATTATGGGGCCGACTCGCTTGAAGGATGTCGAAACCGCCCAGCAAGCTATCCTGAAGATCGCTAAGCGTCTTGAGCAAGAAGGTAAGATTCAGCTGTCAGCTGGAGGCGGTGACGATGAATTCGTCTAGGGTGATTAAGTCCTCGCTGGGAGGGAGTGGTAATGCAATTTTTATCACGCGGCCGGGAGGAGGGGAGTCCGGCGGGGGAGGATTTCACTCCTTAGCTTCGTTATGGCAATCGGACGATGCGGAGCTGGTCTCTGCCCTTAGCACATTGGAGGAAGAAAAAAAACTTTTGCAGCAAGCAGTTGAGGCGACGAAGGCCGAAACTGAAGAAATGCTGGCAGCCGCTCAGGAGCGAGTTGCACAGATAGAAAAAGATGCCTTCGACAAGGGATTTGCGGCAGGAAAAGCAGAATGTCTCGCCCAAGAGCAGGCGAAATTTGCCCAGATTGACACCTTGCTTGCCGAGATTGAACAAGACAGAAAGAAACTTTATGCGCAGTACGAAACAGACATCCTCTCCTTAGTCAAGGCTATGGTGGACAGGGTTCTTTTCCATGAGGTGACGATCAATCCCAAGGCGATTGAAGTCTGCCTGAAGACTGCACTGGCCTATGTGGTAGAGAATTCGAGTCTCGTTATTCGCCTGCATGCTCAAGACCTTGTGCGCTTGAAGCAGGTGGCCATGGAGCGACCAGAACTCTTAGCTGGCTACAAGAAGATCGAACTTGTCGAAGACCCGTCGATTGCTCTCGGCGGCTGTCATATTGATACCGGCTTTGGCGAAATTGATGCTAGTCTTGAGTCCCGTAAGGAAAAGGTGTTCTTGGCCATTGATGCTGTTTTGCATAAGGCTGTCAGCGCAGCAAAATAACCGATGAATATCCAACATTGCTTAAGCGCGGTCGAAGCGACTGACATGATATCTGTTCGTGGCAGGGTCAGCCAGGTCATTGGCATGGTGGTCGAAAGCCATGGCCCCGGCATCCCGGTGGGCAGTATCTGCGAGATAAGCACCTTTCGTGGTCAGAACAAGATTCCTGCCGAGGTCGTAGGCTTTCGGGAAGGACGGGTATTGCTGATGCCGCTTGGCGAGATGCGCGGAGTAGAGCCAGGCAGTGTCATTCAGCAAGTTGGCGGCCAAGCCTCTGTCCCAGTATCTCAGGCCATGCTCGGCCGCATCATCGACGGCTTAGGCAATCCGGTAGATGGCAAGGGTCCACTCCTCGCTGATTCGAGCTACCCCCTGTATGCTGAGCCGTTAAATCCGATGGAGCGCCAACGGATCACTGAACCTGTCGATGTTGGGGTGCGCGCCATCAATGGCCTCTTAACCCTGGGCCGAGGGCAACGCATCGCAATCATGGCAGGTTCCGGGGTCGGAAAGAGTACCTTGCTTGGTATGATTGCCAAGCACACGGCTGCCGACATCAGCGTAATCGCCCTAATCGGTGAGCGTGGCAGGGAGCTGAAGGATTTCATCGAACGGGATCTGGGTCCAGAGGGCTTGGCCCGTTCTGTAGTGATTGTCGCCACATCTGATCAGCCTCCATTGGTGCGCATGAGGGGGGCATATCTCGCAACGGCTATCGCCGAGTATTTTCGTGATTTGGGTCGTGACGTCATCATGATGATGGATTCGGTGACGCGGTTCGCCATGTCGAGTCGTGAGGTCGGCTTGGCTATCGGCGAGCCGCCAACCTCGAGGGGGTATACACCTTCGGTATTTTCTCAACTGCCAAAACTTCTCGAACGGGCTGGAACCTGTAAAGGGCAGGGGAGCATTACCGGAATTTATACTGTGTTAGTTGAAGGCGATGACATGAATGAACCTATTGCCGATGCAGTGCGTTCTATTGTTGACGGCCATATCGTCTTGTCACGCGATTTGGCGAGTCGCGGTCATTACCCGGCGATCGAAATCCTTGGCAGTATTAGCCGCTGCATGAGTGATGTCATGCCGAGGGATCACATGAATCGAGCACATCGTTTCCTGGAGACACTGGCGGTTTATCGGAAATCAGAGGATTTGATCAATATCGGCGCCTACGCTAAGGGCAGTAATCCGAAGATCGATAAATCCATCAGTATGATTGACGGGCTAAATGCCTTCCTGAAACAACAGGTGGATGAAAAATTGTCTCTTGCTGAGAGCGGCAACGCCTTAAGCGCCTTGATGGGTGCCTAAAACTGTTTGTCGTTTTGAGGGAGTGCTTCACGCTGGGTGTCTGCCCTCGGGATCATCGGCTGCACAACCACTCTTTATCGTTATCAAATTGAGCCTTCGACATGGCCTATCACTACAAACTGGAAACCCTGCTTTCGGTGCGCCGAAATTTTGAGGATCAGGCTCAACAGAAGTTGGCTCACGAGCTTTTTGTGCTGGCGAACCATAAAAAATATCTTGCTGACTTGGAAGAACAGCGTTTAGCCTTGTTTGCGACGTTGGAAGTGAAAAAGCAACAAACCATGAGTGCTGCCATGTTCAGCTTCTATACCGAGGCGATTCATTTGAAGAATCGCCAGATTGCCTTTCAGCACAACGCAATTTTAGCCCAACAGGAGATGATTGAGACTGTGCGTGCCGATTTGATAGTGAAGGTCAAGGCCCGCAAAGTTGTTGAGCGGTTGAAAGAGAAAGATTTTGTTGTCTGGCGGCAGGAAGTGCTTCGCAAGGAGCAGATCGAGAGTGATGAACAAGCGGTGATGCGCTTTGGCAAGGAGGCAATACAATGAAGATAAAGATATTTTTTCTGATATTGGCAGCACTTGGGCTTTTAGCCAGCGGTGGTGCGGTGCTGCATGCCTTGGATAAACAACCTGTCAAGGCGATAACTCCTGAAGACGTTGCGAATGCCTTTAATATAAAAGAGAGAGAGGCAGCCGTCGTTGCCAAAGAAACAGAGATCAGCAAACGAGAACAGATGCAGGAACAGGTCAAAAAGGAGCTCGATGAAAAATTGGCCAAGTTGACCAGTTTGCAACAGGAGTTAAAAGACCAGTTGGCAGCCATTAAGGGAGCCCAAAGTCAGGAGTTTACGAACTTGGTAAAAATTTACAGTACTATGAGCGCCTCGAAGGTGGCACCTCTCTTAGACTCGATGGACGATCCGGCAGTTGTCAAAATCTTTCGGGCCATGAAGACCGATCAGGTCGCTAAAATCATACCAAAACTAAAACAGGAGAAGGCAGTTGCCGTCAGTCAGAGTCTTGGCATGATCGATACACAACTATAGTTTATCCAGGCACTGGGCCAGTGTCTCCGGAGACTCAATCTGGAAACATCTGTGCCCACCGTCCTTGGGCAGAATCCGCTTCATCAGCCCTGTCAGTACTTTCTTGGGCCCAACTTCGATAAAGGTCCGCACCTGACGGTCCATAAGATTGTTGATGATCTCGTACCAACGTACCATGGAGACAATCTGTTGCGCCATGATGGTACGAATGAGTTCCACATCCGTTTCGGTGTTGGCGGTGACATTGAAGAAAATCGGCGTGCTTGGTGGGGAGAGGGTAACTCCGGCAAAAATCTCTGCGAATTCAGGTAAGGCAGAGGACATCAGCGGACTGTGATTGGCAATGCTCACATTGAGTGGTACTGCCTTACCTCCTTGGGCGGTGGCCAACTCGGTGGCCTGCTGCAGAGCGGCAGCACTGCCAGACAAGACAAGCTGCTGCTCTGAATTGTAGTTGGCGATGCTGATTGACTCTGGGCAAGCCAAGCTTGTCAAAATCTTCTGCACGTCAGACAGCCCTAGGCCAAGGATTGCGACCATGCCTCCTGGGTTTTTCTCTCCTGCCTGATTCATGATTCTGCCGCGATGGGCTACCATGCGCAGGGTGTCCTCAAGACTTAAGACGTTAGCGGCATGAAGTGCGGCATACTCGCCGAGGCTGTGTCCAGCTACGAAATCGACCGGAACCCCTGCTTTTTTTACTGCCTGCCAGCAGGCAAGGTTGACGGCGGTGATAGCAGGTTGCAGATTGACAGCCAAAGTCAAATTCTCAATCGGCCCCTCAAAGCAAAGTGTCTGTAAGTCCTTCCCGCAGATGGCGTCAGCCATCTCAAAAATAGTCATAGCCTCTGCATCTGCCTTGGCAAACTCCCGACCCATACCAATAAACTGCGATCCCTGTCCAGGGAAGAGAACGGCGATTTTTTCTGTTGTCATGTTTTCCCTATGCTGTTTTTTGGTGCGACTTCGCTCTTATTGTCATGACGAAATTGCACGAGATGGGCAATCAAGAATATCCCCACCCCAACTGTAATGGCCGAGTCTGCTATGTTGAAGGCTGGCCAGTGATATCCTTGCCAATAAACATCAAGAAAATCGACTACCGCACCAAGGCGCAGACGATCAATCAGGTTGCCTACTGCCCCACCAAAAATCAGAGCAATAGACACCACAAAGTGTTTGCCCTCCTTTTGCATCTGTCGCAGAAGAAAGATCATCATGATCATGGCAACCAGTGCCACCCCGATGAAAAAAAAGTGACGCCAAGAACCATGGTCGCCATTCAAAAAGCCAAAGGCTGCTCCCCGGTTGGTGAGGTAGGTCAGATTGAACAATCCAGGGATGATCTCTCTGGATTGAAACATATCAAAATTGCCAATAATCCAAAGCTTTGTTAACTGATCGCAGAGCACGACCAAAATGATGGTAATCGTTGCCAACATTGGCATTTATGCTCCCAACTCTTTCAAGACGTCTACGCAGCGGCCGCAGGCAGTCGGGTGCTTAGTGTCGTTGCCAACTGTGATACTCCGCGTCCAACATCGCTCGCACTTTTCGCCAGGCGCTGCAGTGACAGAGACAGACAATCCTGGAAGGTCGCTGATAAAGACGTCGCCGGTTAAGCTGTCGGCAAGCAGGAGTTCAGAGACAATCGAGATATTTTTCATTGTTGTCCAGTTGTTATGTAAAAAATCAGCTAACTCACCGGTTACGGCAAGCGTTACTTGTGCCTCAAGGGAATGGCCGATGATTTTTGCTGTGCGGGCAAGCTCCAAGGCACGGGTTAACTCACGTCGGATGCTAATCAGTCGCTCCCATTTTTTGTCAAGTTCAGGCTGGCGATGTTCTGGATGAGCTGCTGGGAAGGCGGCAATGGCGACATCAGTCTCTCGCTTAGTGTCAGCTGGCAGATGCTCCCAGGCTTCGGCGGCAGTAAAGGACAATACGGGTGCCATCAGTCGTAAAATACCCTCCACCAAATCATAGAACACAGTCTGTGCGGCTCGTCGTTCAAGAGATTTTGGTGCGGCGGTGTAGAGCCGGTCTTTTTGGATATCCAGGTAGAAGGCACTCATGGTAACGGCGCAAAAATTCTGCAAACTTTGAAATATAATGTGAAACTCAAAGGTGTCGTAGGCGTTGATTATTTTAGCCCGAAGGCCTTCCAGTTGTGACAATGCCCATTGGTCGATTTCGCAAAGTGCTTTGTAATCTACCCGGTCTGTTGCTGGATCAAAATCATTCAAGTTGCTCAGCAAGTAACGGATGGTGTTGCGGATTTTGCGATAGGCATCTGAAATATGACTGAGAATCTTATCGGATATCTTGATGTCATCCCGATAATCTTCTGCTGCCACCCAAAGACGAAGGATCTCCGCCCCATTCTGCTTGATGATTTTTTCAGGTGCCACAACATTGCCGACACTTTTCGACATCTTGCGACCACGTTCATCAACAACGAAACCATGGGTTAAGACACCGCGATAGGGAGCAACACCACGCGTCCCAGTAGATGCCAATAGCGAGCTCTGGAACCAGCCACGGTGCTGGTCGCTGCCTTCCAGATAGAGATCGGCTGGCGAGGAGAGCTCTTCTCTTTCCTCGAGGACCGCAGCATGGCTGGTGCCAGAGTCGAACCAGACATCAAGAATATCCTCCTCCTTGCTAAACTCAGATGCCCCGCATTTTCGGCAAACCGTTTCATCACCAAGAAATGCTGAAAGCTCACGGGAGTACCAGGCATCAGCACCCTCCTGCCGGAACAGGCTGTCGATGCGACTGTTGATCGCCTCGGTATTGTGCACGGCACCACACTTGGCGCACAAGATGGCGGTAATTGGCACCCCCCAGGCCCGTTGACGGGAGAGGCACCAGTCGGGGCGCGAGGCAACCATGCCGTAAATACGATCGAGGCCCCATCGCGGCGTCCAAGTCACTTGGCCAATGGCTGATAAGGCTTTGTCACGCAACCCGTTTTCTTCCATGGAGATAAACCACTGTTCGGTGGCCCGAAAAATTACCGGTTTTTTACAACGCCAACAATGTGGATAACTATGTGAAACCTTGCCTTGACCAAGCATGAGCCCAGCCTGATTAAGGTTTTCGCAGATCAGTGGATTGGCTTCGTTTATCGTTAAACCAGCATAAACACCAGCCTCTTCGGTGAACACGCCGTGGCTATCGACTGGTGCTAAAATTTCGAGTCCATAGCGCAGTCCGGTAAGGTAATCTTCACGTCCATGACCAGGGGCAGTGTGGACGCAACCGGTGCCGGTATCTAAGGTGACATAGTCGGCCAATACCAACAACGAATCTCGGTCGATAAAGGGGTGACGGCATTTTTTTCCTTCAAGGACACTAGCCGAGAAAGTTGTCAGTACTTCACCGTTCAGACCAAAATCAGCCAGCACCTTGGATGCCAACTCTTCGGCCATGATCAACACCTCGTCGTTGACTTTAATTGCGGCGTAGATAAAATTTGGGTGCATGGCAACCGCCAGGTTTGCTGGCAAGGTCCATGGGGTAGTCGTCCAGATGACGACAGAGATCTTTTGTCCCTCTAAGCTGCTGGCAATTTCAGTCAGGTCTTCAAGGAGAGGAAATTTAACGTAGACCGAGTATGAGGTATGGTCTGCGTAGTCAACCTCGGCTTCAGCCAGCGCCGTGCTGCATGACGAACACCAGTGTACCGGTTTTTTGCTGCGCACGACGGCACCTGAGGTCAAGAAGCGGTTGAACTCTCGAGCGGTAGCGGCCTCATAACTATAATCGATGGTTAAGTAGGGGTGATGCCAATCTCCAAGCACGCCAAGTCGTTTAAACTCATCGGCCTGTGTCTTGACCCACTTGCTGGCGTATTGGCGGCAAGCACCACGGAAGGTCAATTTGTCAATCTCCCGTTTTTTGCCGCCTAACTCCTTGTCGACATTGTGTTCGATGGGTAGGCCATGGCAATCCCAGCCCGGTACGAAGGGGCAATGAAATCCAGCCATGCGCTTGGAGCGGAGGATGATGTCTTTTAAGATCTTGTTTAAGGCATGACCGATATGGATGTGACCATTGGCGTAAGGGGGGCCGTCATGTAAGATATACATCGGTCTCCCCTGGGTGGCGGATTGAACCTTGGCGTAGAGGTCTTGTTCTTCCCATTTCTGCAAAAATTCAGGCTCCCGCTGGGCAAGGCTTGCCTTCATCTTAAATTTCGTATCGGGTAGGTTCAGGGTAGAACGGTAATCCATGGTTAAACTCCTTTGTATGCGAAACTGCTGACAGCTTTGCTAAACAATTGTCTGAGGGTCAAAGAAAACTGCATAAAATACCAATTACCGGACAAGTTGCAAGGCTAAATTTGTTGTTTTTATTTATGAGCGTTGTGGATATAGTGGAAGTAGTTTCATCTCGCCGTTTGTCGACTGAAAAGGCTGTTGGCCCCATGACGTAAGTCACCTCCTGTACAGTCGGTTTTTTTTGGTCTTTGTCTGATGGGAACGCTATCTCAGGGATTTTTTGCAAACCTTATCTAGGGAGAAAAACATGCCGAAAGTCATCGCTTTGGCAGGGAAGGGAGGTACCGGTAAAACCACTACCTCCGCCTTGCTGCTTAAGTATCTACTGGACAAAAAGAAGACGCCAGTGCTTCTGGTTGATGCCGATCCAAATGCTAACCTCAATGAATTGCTCGGCCTACAGGTTGGTTTGACGATTGGACAGGTCAGAAAGGAGATGAAGGGAGAGATCCCTGCTCACATCAGTCGCGATCAGTTCATGGAGATGAAGATGCACCAGTCGTTGATCGAAGAGAGTGGTTTCGACCTGATGGTCATGGGGCAACCGGATGGGCCGGGATGTTATTGTGCCGCTAACCAGTTCTTGGCGATGGCCATGGATCATCTGGCCGATAACTATCAATACATCTTGGTCGATAATGAGGCCGGGATGGAGCATTTGAGCCGTTTAAACCTTACCAGCATCGATCATTTGTTAGTCCTATCCGATCCTTCGGCCCGCGGGGTAATGACTGCAGGACGTATTGCAGATATTGTCAAGCCCTTAAATCTTAAGGTTCATGAAAAGTGGTTGATTGTCAACCGTGCACCTAACCCTGTTCCGCCGACACTCATGGATAAAATTGAACAGACGGTACTTAATGCTCAGTTGCCTCTGGCCGGCATCTTTCATTCAAGTGATGATCTTATCCAGCAAGAGTTGTCCGGAAATTCCTATCTTGCCCTTGACTCTGATCTGCCAATCATCCAGGAGGCCTATGCCGTTTTCGATAAAATCTTGTAGTTGCGCACCAACTAATATGCTGATGTGCGGGACTGGTTTCTCGCTTAGCGTAACTTTTAGGATCCGTTCAGAGATGCCTTTCTATTCTCGCCTCAACCGTACTGCTCACCATAGTTTTTAGCTGATCAGAATGGCCCTTCCATTTCTGCCAGCGGCTTGGGAATTACGTATGTGCCCAAAGGCCTATCCCCCCACACCCCTCAGCCAGATTCCCTAACGGCAACTCTTGCCTATTCTTCGGTTCTTCTCCTGGTGATATCACTAGGAACTTTCTGCCTGGCCACACGCTAACGGCCGACTATCATGAAAGTTTCTCTGGCTTACTCCTGCAAGTCTCTTGAATTGTAACCTCCATAACCGTCTTTAATAACGGGTGTTTTTCGTTGTTAATCCGTGCCCGCCGAGTCTTTACTCAAACTTGGCACATGTGTTGCTCTAATGGAGGGGCAGATAGAACTGTGTGCTCGACGAGAAAGTTTGCAATCGAAAAACATACAAACGAGGATATCCCGTGGCTAATATTTTGATGTCTCCCTCCATAACACAGATTTTGCCAGGTTCCGGGGCAGCAAGTAAGGCCCAAGTTCCTGTTGGCAAAGACGCCTCGTTCACTCAGCACCTGCAGCGTGAACTTAAGAATGAGAGGAGTGATAAGGAGTCATTATTTGCGACTCAATCGGCAAAGTCGATGCGTTCTAAGCAAGAGAATAAAGAACTGGAGGACAAAACGCCTCTTACGATCGAAGCCTTGCTCCAGCAACTTATGGGCACGCTGAATGACATGGCTCAAAAGCCTGGTAAAGCCGTAGAGGCAGGGGAGTGGACGTTTCAATTGCAGGACTTGGGTCTCTTAGAAAAGCTTGCTGCCCAAGCCGGTATGGATGCTACCGGCCTCGATGCACTTAGAAAACAGATGAAAGAGGCCGGCGGACTCCCTTTGAGCGATCTTTTTACCGCCCTTGCTGAAAACTTCAAAAAATTAGATGCGGCCACGCAGGTAACTGTACCAGAAACCTCCCTCCCCTTGCTTGAGACCTTTCTGAGTAAGCTTGGAGTCGCTCCGGAAACTATTAAAGCACTCGACAGTAAAGGGGTGAATGGTGCCGATCAACTCGACTTGATAGCCTATCTGGATGCGTTACGGGGCGTATCATCACAGGTAGGAGACACGAGCGTTGAAACAAGTGGTTTGTCATTGCCTAACGATTCTTTACAAGTTGAAGGCACGATTGCTACGGCAAATGATTTGACTGAAACAAAACAAAATAAAACTTTTCTCTTGAGCGACTGGGATCTTGAACAACTTTCTGCAATGCTTACGGAAGCAGGAGTTCCAGCCGCAGAGATTGAAAAGATGTTCCCAGAAAAAATGCCTCTGTGGCAAAAGGCATTGACGGATCTTCCCCCAGAGCAGGTTGATGCCCCCGTCGAGATGAGCCTAAAGCGTTTAACTGAGCTTTTACAACAGGCGGTAGCCGCAGTCGATGAGGCGCGGCCCAAAGCCAATCCAATAGGTTTTATCAGTGATTTAGACACAGTCTTAAGTCAAGCTGGTTTCAAAAGTAGTGATGTTTGTTGGAGCCCGGTTGTTCAGGGGACGGTAAAGGCCGCTTTTGATGAGCTGCAGAAGATGGTTGATCAGGCAAAGGGTTTGAAAGAAAAGTTTAGTGAGACTATGGATCGAAATGATGTCATCGATGCTGAGTGGCAGATGAGTGATGATGACGTACAGACCTTTGCCGCTACAACCGAACAAGATAACGAGTTGCCCGATGGAAATGGAAGTGCCTCTGTTGGCAAGCAAGATATCCTGGGCGTAGAAAATGATGGCATGGCTGAAAAAGGTACCCTTTTCGGAGGGGGCGAGGCAAAGATGACTGCCCCGGTGCCGGGGGAAAATGCCGTCAAAGTACAAGTGCCTCGCCTGCACTTTGCCCCAGAGTTACAGCAACTTACCGTCGACCAGATTTCACAGGGGGTGCTTCGTGCGTTACGCAATAACGAGCATCACCTGACCCTTACCCTGTACCCGAAGGAGCTTGGGGAAGTTAAAGTTGATCTTCAGGTACGAGGGGGACATTTGTCGGCGTCTTTTGTTATGGAAAATCAAAAGGTAAAAGAGGCGATGGAGTCCAACATGGAAGAGTTCAAGGATAATCTTGAACGACGAGGCTTCTCTCTAGGCTCTATGTCTGTTTCAGTCGACCAACAAAATCAGTCAAGCGATAGTGGTCAACGATTTGCCGCCGCCTGGGAGAAAATAAAAACACAACAAGGCAAAGAGAGTGTAGCCGTCCCAGGCGTTAGCCCACTCGGATTTATTCGTGGAGAACAAACGACCTTACGGCAGGGCAGTATCAGCCTATTTGTATAAAGGAGGAGATGGATGGCAGTTTCAGGAATCAGCAGCAATAGTGCCGGCCTTGTACAACCTGAAGGTGTGGTTGGCAAGAAGGATTTGAAGACGGATGATTTTTTGAAGCTGTTCATCACCCAGCTCCAGTATCAGGACCCAATGAAGCCCATGGATAGCTATGAGATGGCCTCCCAACTAGCGCAGTTCAGCAATATGGAAGCAACCTCCAAAATGAGTGACAACATGGAGAAGCTGCTTGATTATCAAACTTCGCAAAATAATTTGCAACTCATGTCTTTGTTGGGGAATCAGGTACAGGTCGTGGGTAATGCCATGGGTGTTATCGATGGCAAGGCGAGTGCAACTGATTTCATTATGAATGATGTGCCTCGCGGCACTATGAAGGTTACAATTCTTAACGAGGCGAATCAACCGGTGTCACAACAGGACATTGCCAGCCATGGTGCAGGGAACTACGAAATCGAGTGGGACGGCATGGATTCGAATGGTAAACCGGTGGAGGATGGTCTCTATCACTATGAGGTTAAGGCGTATAATCTGGCAGGAGAGGAGCTCGCAGTAGAGTATCGTAGCACAGGCAAGGTGACGGACATCAGGTATGAGAATAACGCGGCAACTTTAACTCTCGATGGTCAGATTGTGGCCGGGGTTGGGGCTGTGGTCAAGGTTAAGTAGATAAAGACGTTAAATGAAAAAGTGCCGACAGAAGAGTTTTTAATCTTATATAAAACGTCTTAATTTAGGGGGATACAATGTCTATTTCAAGTTCATTATACGCAGGAATCAGCGGTTTAAGCACCATGGGCGAGTCGATGGGCGTGCTGGGTGATAACGTAGCAAATGTCAACACTGTGGCCTTTAAGTCCAGTCGGTCTACCTTTCAGGATATTCTATCGCAATCTGTTTCAACCGCCTCCGGTGGGGCGCAGGTCGGCCGTGGCGTGACCTTAAGCACAATCAGCAGCCTTTTTGCCCAAGGTTCTTTTGAAAGCTCCTCCTCGCCAACCGATATGGCGATCGGCGGCCAAGGTTTTTTTATGCTAAGAGCCCCTGATAATGCAGCAGCGGATATGTATACACGAGCTGGTGAATTTGGTTTTGACCAGAATGGCAACTTGATTAATCCTGCCGGCTACTATACCCAGGGTTGGACGATCGATTCGGCTACCGGTGAGAGACAAGGAACGATCGGAGATATTAACATTGGCAAAAACACACCACCAGTAACGACGACGAAGGTTGATGTTATTGTTAACCTCGACTCCAGAAAACTTAACGAAGTTAATGAGGATAGATTATTTAACAGTTGGAACGCTACAAATCTCGCCGCCGCTAATCCGACAGATCCAATCGATTCCAATAAATATGATTACACGACGGCCGTAAAAATTTACGACGCAAAAGGGGCCAGTCATGACTTGAGTGTCTATTATGATCGTACAACTGTTGATAATCAATGGGAGTTCCTAGTAACCTGTGACCCGACTGAGGATTTGAGAGTTCTCAACACAACAGAGCAGGCTATTTACAACCCGGACACTCGCTACAATTATTTAAATCACAAAGGTGCTGGGGCCCTTATGTATGGAACGATTCAATTTGATACCTCGGGGAATATCAGTCAGATTGATGGCTATAAGGTTCCTCCTGATGGCAAAGTTGATCCGAGCCTGGCCGAGAATCGACTGTATTTGGAGGCCGGGACATCGTATTTTCAAATGCCAGCCAATTTCACCGGGGATACAAGGACAAATGACTTAATCAGTATTAATTTTGGCAGTAGATATGAGAGTGTGGTCACACCCATCCATCAAGTTCTCGTCAGTGACAATGGCGCCCGAGTGAATGGAGCAGGAGGGGATCTCTCCGGTTATATTACATCGGCAACCAAATGGGCGGACGTGGCGGATGCGAGTGGTAAGTTGCTCGCAAATGGAGATACTTTTACCTATTCTGGATACCAGAATACATCTGTCCCCATTGGGCCAATCACTTATACGATTGATACGACGAAGGATGTCCAGGATTTTTTGACCCAAATTGGATTAGATTTTAAGTGTACAGCTACTATTGACTCACAGGGCAGGTTGCGATTATCCGACAACACAATTGGTGACTCAAGTATGTTTGTAACACAATTTTCACATACTACAGCGAGTGGTGCCGATCCATTTGGCTCGCAAGTTAACATTACAACATCGAAAAAAATGGTGGTCTCTACTGGCAGGGCCGTCAGTGCAGCAGGAACCACCACACCTATAACGGCGGCTACTCTTCTCTCAAGTGTGTATGCCGTAGGAAATGCGACACCACTTGCCACAGGGGACCAAATTGATTTCACCTATGGAGCAAGCAGCACTCCCTACTCGTACACTGTTCCCAATACGGGCGCCACACCTCCGCCAACCGTACAGGATATGTTAAATGACATCGAAGCAAACATGAAGTGTTCTGCATCGATTGATGCCGCTGGGCGACTGGTTCTAACCGATTGGGTGGCCGATACCGTGGCCACTCCAAGTACCTTAGCTGCCACTATTACTAGTTATAATGGTGGACCAAATATTTTCGGAGCTGCTGCCGCTTTTGATGCCATCCCAGCTGACGTCAATACTGAAGATGGCAGTCAGCAGGGTGATGTTGTCACCACAAGTCAGGCTCCTGAGGCATTAGCAACAACCCAATATGCCAACAGCTCGACCACCATCTTTCAAGATCAAGATGGTTTCGCCTCGGGTTTTCTGCAATCGGTTTCGACTGATGTCGATGGTGTAATCACCGGCCATTATTCTAATGGTCAGGTCTTGAAGAAAGCACAGGTCGCCTTGGCTAGTTTCAGTAACCTGGGAGGTCTACGAAAAGAGGGAGGAAACATTTTTAAAGAGACCACCGACTCTGGTGCCCCGGTAACCGGCACCCCAGGCACCAACGGCTTAGGCTCTATTGCCCCTAACGCCCTGGAGCAATCTAATGTTGATTTGGGGACGGAGTTCGTTAAATTGATTACCGTGCAACGAGGTTTTCAGGCCAATTCTAAGATTATTACCACCGTCGATGACATGCTGAATGAGTTGATTAATATTAAGAGATAGCTGAGAGGCGCAGTTAACTTTGTCAACAACAGGTCTTAATCCGAATGAGATTAAGACCTGTTGTCTTTTGCTACTCAGAAATTGATGTGGGTGAAAATTTTACTCCGCCCGCAGGGCCTCAACCGGAGGTAAGCTTGCTGCGTTGTTTGCTGGCAAGACCCCGGCTCCAAGACCTACCAGTACGGCAATGAGTTCCGCTGCGGCAACAAAGCCCCACGAAGTATGAATCGGAAGAGCTGGAACCAAGAGTGCGAGTCCTAAGGCACAACCTACTCCTAGAATAAGGCCAGCAAGCCCGCCCAGCAGTGACAGGGTAATAGCCTCTCCCAAGAAAAGAAGCCGAACGAGTTGCCTGCTGGCACCTAAGGCGCACAAAAGGCCTATCTCTGCCCGCCGCTCATTGACAGCAATGGTCATGATCGTGAAAATTCCCACCCCGCCGACCACCAATGAGATACCGCCGAGGGCACCGACGGCGATGGTCAGGATGTTGAGCACAGAGCCCAGGGTCTCAAGCATCTGTTCCTGAGTAGTGATGGTAAAGTCCTCACTGCCATGACGTTTTTTTAGCATCTTGCTGGCCGCGATCGTGATTGATTCAGCACTATGATCCTTGTCGTAGAGGAGATCAATCTCCATAAGACTTTCGCGATTGAACATCGACATCGCCTTGGCAATGGGTAGATAGACCGCATCATCAAGGTCAAAACCAAGCATCTGGCCCTTGCTCTCCATCCCGCCGATCACCCGATAGACCTCCCCGCCAATGCGCAGTCGCTTACCCAAGAATGGCTCTTGCTTGAAAAGTTCTTTACGGAGACGACTACCCAGCACGGCATAGGGACGGGCGTTACGAGGAGGATCATTGGGTAGGAAGTGCCCAGCGGCAACGGAGAGTTGCCAGACCTCTGGTGTGTCAGATCCAACCCCAAAAACAGTGGTTCGACGTTGGCGCTTGCCCGCTTCAACCGCTGCGTTGCCCTGAATGACCGGTTGGCTCTTGATAACTCCAGGGAGCATGGACAAGGCATCGGCGTCATCGATGCTTAAGGGCCGCACGTTGCTGATGACTGCTCCAGAAACCCCTAAGGTAGATTTTTTACCGGGATTGATGGCGATTAGATTGGTACCGAATTGAGTAAACTCAGACAAGACAAAGCGGTGCAAACCCTCGCCAAGAGAGGTGAGAAGCACGACCGCGCTGATGCCTACAGCGATTCCAAGTGCAGTCAAGAAGCTGCGTAACGGCTGTTCACGAACCGAAAGGAAGGTGATTAGGAAAAAATCATTCAGCCGCACAGCGTGTCATCTCCTTGATAATGCATAGGCAGCTCCAAGGTCTGCAGCCTTTTGGGCGGGAAGGATTCCAAAGAGAAGGCCTGTGGACAGAGCTACGGTGAAAGCAACAATTGAGGACCACGGTGCAAAGAAGATAGGGAATTGCGGCAAGAACCACGCAAGCAATCGGAGGATACTGCCTCCCAAACCAAGACCACAAAGGGCGCCAGCCATAGAGATTGCCCCTGCCTCGGTCAAGAAAAGATAGACAATCTGCCTCTTTGGTGCTCCCAGGGCCTTAAGCAGGCCAATTTCTGCGCGTCGGCTGGAGACTGCCACCAGCATGACGTTCATGATGATGATACCGGCGACAATCAGGCTGATTGTCGCAATACCAGCAACCGTCAAGGTCATCGCCTTGAAAATTTTATCAAAGGTGGCAAGGATTGCGTCTTGGGTGATGACGGTAATGTCGTCTTCACCATCGTGCCTGGCGCGTATAGTTCGTATGATTGCCTCTTTGGCTTTGGCAATCTCTGCCTCACTCTCTGCCTCGACGACAATACGAAACAGAGAAGAGGTGTCAAAAAGGGCTTGAGCCGAGGCAATAGGGATGATCGCCATGTCGGCAAGATCATCGCCTAGGGAACTTGCTTTCGGCCGCATGACGCCAATCACTTGAAAACGGTAATCGCCAATACGAATCTTCTGGCCTAAGGCGTTATCGTTACCGAAGAGCTCACTCTTTACCTTGGAGCCAAGCACGCATACAGCCTGAAAACGATTATCATTTGCTGGCCATATGACACCTTGGCCGATTTCCATGCGTCGTATGGCAAAAATGTCACGACTGGCTCCAAGGATTGTCACCTCACGTTCTTTTTGCCGATGAGACACGGGCGCTGCACCGACAACCAGAGGTGAAAAGCGGCGAACAACAGCGATACGTGCGAGGGTTTCGGCGTCATCAATAGTCAGATCTCTTGGGGTGATACCCAACAGGGGCGGGGGGCCACCCACGGTTTCAGAACGACCGGGAAGAACGATGAGTAAATTGCTGCCAAGAGAGGAAAATTGATTGCTGACATACTGCCTGGCACTTTCGCCGAGGGAAACAAGCAGCACCACGGAGGCAACGCCAATTGACACCGCCAAAAGCATGAGGGCTGTTCTCCCACGATTGCCAATGGCGGCAAAAACGCTAAAGGTGAACATGTCGCTTATTCTCATGAGATCACTCTGGTGGGCTAGGCATAGGTTCCACTAACGATGACGGCTGTCACTCTCGATACGGCCATCTGCCATGCGGATGATACGAGATGCCCTGGCACCAATTGCGTGATCATGAGTAACCATGATCACAGTTATGCCCAGGCGATTGAGCTCTTCCAAGATATTGATCACTTCGCTCCCGGAGCTACTGTCCAGATTACCTGTCGGTTCATCGGCGAGAATAATCTTTGGTTCCATGATCGTTGCCCGGGCAATGGCTACACGCTGACGTTGTCCTCCTGAAAGTTGAGCGGGGCGATGGCGAGCACGATCACGCAAACCGAAGGCGGCAAGAGCATCTGTTACCTTTTGTTTACGAAGAGAGGGTGCAACACCTGCCAAGGTTAATGGTAGTTCGACATTCTCAAAAGCTGTCAGGCGTGGAATCAGATGAAAGAACTGAAAAACGAAGCCGATTTGATGACGTCTGACCTCAGCCAAATGGTCTTCGTCAAGCTCCGAGACTCGTTGCGAGTCGAGCTGGTAGACTCCGCTATCTGGCCGATCGAGAAGACCCAAGATGTTGAGCAGGGTCGATTTCCCTGAACCAGATGAGCCCATGATAGCAACATACTCGCCTGTTGCAACGTCAAAGGAAATCTGACGCAAGGCGTGCACCTCTTCGTCTCCAACCAAGAAGACTCGCTCGATGTTTAGCAGTTCGATCAAGGATCCTCTCCGCGTGTTGCATCGGCCAAGTCTTTGACCCCGGCTTGATCAGTCGATAAAACCACCTGCTCGCCAGCACGCAAACCACTAAGCACCTCCGTTACCTCCCAATTGGCAAGGCCGGTACTGATTTTTCTTTCGTGCAATCGTTGATCCTGTGGGTCAAAGACAAAAACCTTACTGCCATCCAACACTGCCTGACTCGGGATGCGAAGAACATTGGCACGACTGTCGATGACAATTTCCACATCGGCGCTGTAACCGGCCAGGAAATTTTCGGTCCCCGCATAGGAGTCAAAAGACACCTCCACCTGAACTGTACGGGCCTGTTTTTCACGATCCAAGACGTAGGGGTCGATCTGTCGTACCTGGCCGTTGAAAATTCGTTCACCAAAGGCATCAAGCGTCACTCTGGTTTTCATGCCAAGCTTGATGGCCTCGGCATCAACTTCATCAATGGGTGCGCTGACATAAAAACAACTGGTGTCGAGTAGGATGACAACTGGCAGGGTTGGGATGCCAGGTGGAGATGGGGTGACGTACTCATTCAGTTCACCGTTGACTTCGGCCACGATACCGGCAAAGGGGGCGAGGAGTCGTGTCCGTTCGAGCTCTGCGGCAAGAACCTGCAAGCGATCTTGACTGGTCGCCACATCGGCCAAGGCTGTGGTATATTCTGCCTGATGAATGGCAAGTGAAGTCTTGGCCGAGTCCAGGTCTTGTGCGGAATTCAAGGCTTTATCATGTAATGTTTGTAAGCGTTCGGCATCGCGCCTGGCCTTTTCCATCTGATACTTAGAGGCGACAGAACGGGCTGCTGCGGCGCGACCTTCACTTTTGCTGAGCTCAATTTGGGCGAGAAGGTCGCTATTCCAAAGCTCGACAAGCAGCGTGTTGGCCGCAACCTGGTCACCTTTTTTGACCGGCAACAGGCTAATTTGCCCACCCGCGCCAGGAGAGAGATCGGCTTGGCGACAGGCCTTGATCGTGCCTGCCCTTGTATTAGCCACCAGTTTTTCTACTAAACCGGACTCCACAGCTTTCACGACAACATGGACTGGTTGTGGGCGTAGTCTACTCCAAACGGCAAACCCTATAACAGAAAGAGTGACGAGGAGAAGAAACCAACGTAAAATTCGAGCAAAGGATACCATACGTTTTGCCTCGAGAAACTTGGGATGATGACGAGAAACCAACTGCGAACTCAACAAGC
>JAQUKQ010000014.1 GCA_028718985.1 Desulfobulbaceae bacterium
CGACTTGATCGATATGAGTTGCCCCGGAAAAGAGCATGACCAGACGGTCCACACCCAAGGCGATACCGGCGGCGGCTGGCAGCTTGGCCAAATCGGTCAGGAATGGTTCGGGCATCGGGCCGGGTTGGCGGCCGAGGGAGGAGATGCTCTTCTGCTCGCTCTGGAAGCGGAGTCGTTGTTCGTTGGCATCGGTCAGCTCAGAAAAGCCGTTTGCCAGCTCGATGCCATTGATGTAGAGCTCGAAACGTTCGGCGAGTGTCGGGTTGTTGGGTTGGAGGCGAGCGAGAGAGGCTTGGACGGCCGGGTAATCGCACAGAAAGACAGGTGTTCTCTGCCCGAGGTGAGGTTCGATGTCGCGCACCAGGATCTCTTCGAAACAGTCATCGGCCAAGGCCTGATCAAGGGAGATAGGGGCGTAGCGTTGAAAGGCGGCATGTAGGGTGAGGCGCGGCCAAGGCGGCGAGAGATCGATGGCGTGACTATGACATTGCAGGACGTTGTTTGTCGTGAGTGAGCGGAGCAACTCTTCGCAGTCGGTCATCAAATCACGATAATCCGCATTGCTGCGATACCACTCCAGCATGGTCATTTCCGGCAGGTGGCGCTCACCTCTTTCCTGGCGGCGAAAGCACTTGCAGATCTGAAATATCCGGGCATGTCCGGCGGCCAGCAGCCGTTTCATGCAGAGTTCAGGGGAGGTTTGCAGGTACCATTCGCCACTCTGCTCCGGTTCGATGTGCGCTTCTGGGGCGGGGGCCGGGATGCGAACCGGGGTCTCGACCTCTAAAAAACCTTGGTCGATAAAAAAAGAGCGCGTTCCCTGGAGCAGGGCAGCGCGCTCTTGTAAGATCGAAAGTCGGTTGTGTTGGGTGTTGGTAGGGGAGGGCAATGGGAGATTGTTGGTTTTGGCAGCTCGGGGAGCAGAAACGTTACGCTGCTACTCCTTGACCCTGGTCATGTATTCGCCAGTGCGGGTATCGATCTGGATGAGATCATCTTCACTGACGAAGGGCGGCACTTGCAGCTCGTAGCCAGTTTCTACAGTGACCGGCTTGCTGTCGCTGCCAGAGGTGTCTCCCTTGGCCCAGGGGTCGGCTTTGATGACCCGCAGGGTGACGGAAGTCGGCAGGGTGACACCAATGGAGGCACCGCGGTAGAGCAGGACTTGCACGTCCATGTTGTCGACCATGAAGTTGATGCTGTCGCCCAAATGCTCGCGGGTGATGGTGAGTTGCTCGTAATTCTGGTTGTCCATGAAGATGAAATCGTCGCCCTGGGAGTAGAGGTACTGCATGGCGCGCTCTTCGAGGTCGGCCTTTTCGAATTTATCGTTGGAACGGAAGGTGCGCTCCAGCATGTTGCCATTGACCATATTGCGCATCTTGGTGCGGTACAGGGCTTGGCCCTTGCCCGGCTTGGCAAATTGGAAGTCGACGATGATGTAGGGGTTGCCATCAATCTCAAGTTTCAGGCCTTTTTTTAGGTCGGCGGCGGTATACATGGTGCTTTTCTCCAGGGGTATTGATTGAAAGGAACAGCCCTTTTACCCTGATACTGGGCATTTTTCAAGATCAAAGTGGAGAAGGAGCGTCAGGCGAGAGTGTATCCACGGCTTTTTCGGGTTGGCGGGCAGGAAGATGTTTCACGGCATTCTGAAGGATTTGAATTCGGTACTGCGGGCTGGATCAATTACTTTCGGTTGGCCGAAACAACGGGATTTGCGGTGAGAGTGATCAATGGGACAGAAGACGGCTTCGGCTGATCCTCTGCAGTGGAAAAGGACTTGTGCCCGATTCAAGCAATTGATGAAGTTTGGTGTTGACGAGGAGCGTGCCGTGCGGCCTGCGCTTAAGGCCGGGGAAACCCGTCGGTAGTCGATTCAGGAAAGCGTACGGGATACCACTTCAAAGACCCCTTTGGAGAGGCCATTGTGAGCGATGATCCGTTGCAGTTGAATCTGGATCAGCTCCTGTCGGAGGGGGATGTGTCGCCGCCATTGTGAAAATTTTCCGGCCAGGCGCGCCGCGATATGGGGGTTGATAGTATCGATGGCAAGCACTTGTTCGGCTAGAAAATCGTAACCCGCACCACTTCGGTCGTGAAAACAGACCGGATTGCTGGCAAAAGAGCCAATCAAGGCTCGAACTTTGTTGGGGTTTTTAATGTTGAAGGCGGCATGTTGCATCAGGGTTTTGACCTTGTCCAGTGTTTCGGGCAAAGGGGCCGTGGCTTGCAGGCCAAACCACTTATCAAGCACCAGGGCCTCGCCCTGCCATTTTTCATAAAAAGTATTGAGGACAGTCTCTGCTTCAGGGGAACCGGCGTGCACCAAAGCGCCAAGTGCCGCACCCTCGTCACTCATGTTGTCGGCGGCGTGAAATTGACGGAGGCCGAGAGAGATCGACTCTTGGTCTGGCGTAGCCAGGAGATAGTTCAGGCTGAGGTTTTTTAAGCGTCTTTGACCGGCAAGCACCGGATCATAGCGATATGGTGCTGGAGTTTGGTTAGCTTCGTAGGTCTCGATCCACTGCTTTCGTAAGCGGCTTGCCAGCTCACGGCGCACAAATTCTCGTGACTGATGAATGGCATCGATGTCGATCTCATCCACCAGTTCGGCTAGGTAGTCTTCTGCCGGCAGAGTCAGGAGTTGGGCGATAAAGGATTTGTCCTCGACGAAAGCCGGCGCCAGCAGCTCTTCCACGAGATCGGCGATGGCGTGGTTGAAGAATAATGGCCTTGCGGCGCGCGACTCCTCGACAAGCCCGAGAATTGTTTTGATGAACAGCCGTTGGCCTGCCTCCCAGCGATTGAAAGGATCTTGATCGTGCAAGAGCAGGAAGCGCAGGTCCTCGTCGCTGTAGTCATAGTGCATTTTCACCGGGGCTGAAAAGCCGCGGAGCAGCGAGGGGACCGGCCGCTTACTGATACCGGTGAAGGTGTGGGTCTGTTCGGCTTTGCAGATGTGGAGAAGTTTTGATGAATTAGCCGCATAAACATCGCCCTCTTCATGCAGGGGGATCTCCTGTCCATCTTCATCCAAAAGGGCAATGGCGAGCGGGATGTGCAGCATGGTCGCCGCTTCTCCCGCCCGGGGGGAGAGCTGTTGGCGGACAGTCAGCTGAAAACGCTGTGCCGCCAGCTCATAGTGACTGCTGATCGTAAGTTGTGGGGTGCCGGGCTGGCTGTACCAGCGTTTGAACTGGTTGAGGTTTGGCGGAGAGTCGCCCGTTTTTCGCTCTTGCAGGGCTTCCTCCATGGCCAAGATGAAGTCATCGGTGGTGGCTGCCCCGCCGTCATGCCGCTCCAGGTAGATCGCCATGCCGCGTTGGAATCTCTCCTCACCAAGAATGGTGTGCAACATGCGGATCACCTCCGCGCCTTTTTCGTAGACGGTCAGGGTGTAGAAATTGTTGATTTCGATATAGGACTCCGGTCGCACCGGGTGCGCCATCGGGCCAGCATCTTCTGGAAACTGGTGGTTGCGGAGCATCGTGACGTCATGGATGCGATGCACGGCCCGCGAGTTGGTGTCGGCCGAAAATTCTTGATCGCGGAAGACGGTCAGCCCCTCTTTGAGACTGAGCTGGAACCAGTCACGACAGGTCACCCGGTTGCCGGTCCAGTTGTGGAAATACTCGTGGGCTACTACCGACTCGATGCCGTTGTAGTCCTGGTCGGTTGCGGTTTGCGGTTTGGCCAGGATGAATTTCGAGTTGAAGATGTTAAGTCCTTTGTTCTCCATGGCCCCGGCATTGAAGTCATCGACCGCCACGATCATGTACTGATCGAGATCATACTCCAGGCCAAAGCGTTTTTCGTCCCAGGCCATGGCCTTTTGCAGAGAGCGCATGGCATGATCGCATTTGTCGGCGTTGTGGTGCTCGGTGTAGATCTCGAGCCGCACATTCCGGCCGCTTTGGGTGGTGAATTGATCGCTCAGCATGGCAAGATTGCCGGCCACCAGGGCGAAGAGGTAGCACGGTTTGGGAAAGGGATCCTGCCAGGAGGCCTGGTGGCGGCCGTTGGCCAGGGCTTTGCTCTCCAGCAGATTGCCGTTGGCAAGCAGAATTGGGTACTTGGCGTGGTCGGCTTCAATCGTGGTAGTGAAGCGGCTGAGCACGTCCGGGCGATCGGGGAAAAAGGTGATCTTGCGGAAACCTTCCGCCTCGCACTGCGTGCAGAAGATGCCGTTAGAGCGGTAGAGGCCTTCGAGTGAGGTATTGTTTTGGGGGTGGATACGAGTGCTGATTTGCAAGTGGAAGGTGGCAGGAGGTGACAAGATGACGAGGGCCTCGGCATCAAGGCGATACCCTTTCTCGCTCAGGGGTTGACCGTCGAGGGTGATGTCGAGCAGTTCCAGGTCACTGCCGTCGAGGCGGAGGTCCTTGGCGACGGCCGTTGTTCTTGTGATCGTCAGGGTTGAGGAGATAACGGCATGATCTTCGTGCAGTGCGCAACGCAAGGTGATTGACTCGATCTGAAAGGGGAAGGGTTGATAGTCTTTCAGGAAAGTGGTTTTGGGCTGGTTTTTGTTCATTGAATCGCTACCTTTTTTGATGAAGAGGTGGAAAGTTGCTCTTTGCAGGCGGTTGTGTGGCAGGCGAGGATGGCATGCATGGATGGCGTCGGCTTATGGCTCAATTGAGGAAATGGTTCAGCGTTCCGCTAGCAACGGCAAGCGTCAGGATGACGGCGGTGCCGACGGCGCAGCTGATCCCAAGGAATCTATCGCCCATCGACTCTCGTTTTTGTTCCTGATAGCCTACGAGAAAGCCGATGAGGGCGCCCGTCGCCATGCCGCCGCCATGTCCCCAGTTGTTGATTCCGGGTACCATCAGGCCAAAGACGAAGATGCTTAGAGCCCAGCGTCCAAGCTGGCTGTAGATATTTTGCCCATGGGTGCCACCACGACTCTTGCCATAGTAGAGCATGGCGCCGATCAGGCTGCAGACAGCTGCGGAGGCACCGATCGTGAAGTTGATGCCGGCAAAAAAAGAGAGAATGTAGCCGCCGATACCGCCGAGGGTGTAGATCGATAGCATCCGGTAGGCACCGTACTCTTGGATGACCAGCGGCGCAATTTGGCGCAGCGCAACCATGTTGAACAAAATGTGAAGCAGACTGCCATGCAGGTAGTTGGCCGATACCAGTGACCAGAGGCGATGCAGATGCAAGATAGGGTAGGTGCCGGTGGAGCCTAGCAGCAGAAGACTTCGGTTTGAGGGCGACAGAAATTCAAAGGGGTTGTTGAAGGCGTGGCTGATGTCGCGTGAACTGAGCAACAGCGAGATGAGGAACATGCCGACATTGGTGTAGAGGATGAGATTGATTGCCTGATTAGGATCAGAGAGGGCAGCGGCTAAGCGATTGGTCTTCCACCAGGAGCCAGGATTCTTTATGTGGCAATAGGGACAGGCCGGCTCGTTACGATTGATCAAGCGGCGGCAATTCGGGCAAAGCATGGAACTTTTGACTGTGGTGGTCGACATGAGGAGTAATTTTTGATTGGGGTTGGTGAAAAAGGGGTGCTCCGCGTATCTGTTTCCGGCGAAGGACCTTTCCGCTATCCGCATATGTCCCAAACGGCAGGCGCTTGTCAATTGAAGAAAGGTGCTTCGTGAAAAAACGATGGGCCTATTTTCGTTATTTGGTGTCCTCCGGCAAGAAAATTTCCTTTGCCTTATCTAGGGCTTTGCGTTTAAGTGTGTCTTTTCTTCTCTTTCGTAATCCCTTGATTGGTAGGCTGTAAGCGCGCATGGCAAAGTCGTTTGATCTGAATGAATATATCAGCCTCATGGAGGGTTTTCTCGGGAACCAGGATGGACCGGCAAAACCTTTTTGGAAGGCGCTGAGTTTTGCGGTCGATGCCCATCAGGGGCAGCTTCGTAAGTCAGGGGAGCCGTATATCAGCCACCCCTGTCATGTTGCCCAGATTCTGGCGCAGGAGTTGGATGTTACCCATCCCGAGACGCTTGCTGCCGCGATCCTGCACGATACTGTTGAAGATGTGCCAGAAGTGACCCACGAGGTGATTGGCGAACATTTCGGCCGCAACGTCGAGGCCATTGTCGATGGGTGCACCAAGGTTGCCAATTTGAGTGGTGATCGGCAGATCTTTTCCAAGCAGGTGCATCGCAAGATCTTCTCCGGTGCTGCTTCCCGGATTGAGGTGATGCTGATCAAGATGGCGGATAGGCTGCATAATATGCGAACCATGGACTCCATGCCGAAGCATAAGCGCCAGAAAATCGCCGAAGAGACCTTGAACGTCTATGCCCCGATGTCGAGAATCATGGGCATTTTCGAACTCAAGCGCGAGTTGTACAACCTGGCTCTGATTTATAAGTTCCCACGCCAGAGTCATAAGCTGCTTGTTCAAATCCAGAAAATCGCTGCAGACCCACGGGTGGAGGAGATTCGGCGGCGTATTCAGACTGAGCTTGATCAGTGCTGGATTTCCGCTGACATCTACATTGTCCCCAAAGGCTTATGGGCCTATTTTGATGCCGTCAATCAGGTCTTGGTCAAGGAGATCGAGACGCCGATGGAGGTCATTCTGGCAGTGCCCGATATTCAGTCCTGCTACCGGACGTTAGGCATTATCAATCAGATCTATCCCCCTATCCCCAGCAGTATCCGTGATTTTATCGCTAATCCGAAACCCACCGGTTATCAGAGTCTACACGCCCGAGCCAATATAGACGGGCAGAATTATCTGTTCAAGTTCCGCACAAACCACATGTATCAGGTTGGCCGAGTCGGTATTATCCGCATGTGGCTAGATCACCGTAATGGACCGTCGGCCTACGAGAAGGAGATTCAGGAGATCTTCAATATTCTGGGCGGTGATGACGATCTCTCGTATACCGATGCCATAGCCGCCTCAGGTGGCCGGGAGATCTACACCTTTACGCCGAAGGGAGAGCGGATCTGCCTGCCGAAGCGCAGCACTGTTCTCGATTTTGCCTTCAAGGTGCATACCGAAATCGGCCGGCATTGCGTTGCCGCTATTGTTGGCAGTCGCCGTACCGGTATCGATCATGTTCTTGAAGACGGCGACCGGATTCAAATCATTACCCGCAAGACACCGAGCGAGTTTGGCCCGGAGATGGTTGAGTCCTGCCAGACAGCCAAGGCCCGTTCGGCGCTGGCTAAAATTTTTCGTGATCAACGGCAAATTCTGGCGGAAGACATCGGGGCGAGCATCATTCGCCAGGAGATGAAACGCTATGGCCTGCCGAGGGAACTTCTCGAAGACGATCATGTCTCGGTTGTTTTGGATCATTTCGAGTTAGAGAGCAGAGAGGCGCTTTATCAGGAGGTTGGTAGTGGGCAGTTGCTGCTCAAGCCTTTGATGTTGTTCATGAAAGACGAGCTCTACGCTGGCCATCCAACCCTTGAGCCGCCGACAGGGGCCTTGAACCAGATATTCTTAAATACCTTGGATCCTGCCTGTGTCAAACTGTCGCGCTGCTGTTCACCGACACCGACCGAAAAAGCCCTGTACGGTCTTCTCAGCCCACGAGGTCTTTCGGTGCATAGGAAAGAGTGCGCCAAGATGGGTTCGTTGCATCTGCAGCGGGAAGATGTTGTGGAGCTGAAATGGCACTTGAAGAAGACGGTGGTGAATAAGCCGCAAACCATCGTCATGATGCAGGTGCCAAGCCGCAACCGTCTGCTGATGGTGCTCGGCGTTGCCCCTTTGGAGATGAGGATTCAGAATATCATTCTGCTGTCATCGCTGGCTGACGGCCGATCGGTTTGGCAGATCGATTTCGAGGTTGAAACCTTGCAGGCACTGAAGAATGTGCTCAGTCATTTCGATAAGACTGGGCTGGATTATGAAATGGTTTTGGAGCAGTAATGCCGATTCAGGTCGCCTCTTTGCGGCTCTCTTTGTATATTTTGACGATTTTTGGGGCCAGCTCTCTGTTGACAAAGGGCTTGACAATGTAGCCCTGGACTCCGAGCTTGGCGCAGGCGACGATGGAGTCTTTGTCCGATTGGCTGCTGACCATAATGATGACGATTTTTTTGTCTTTGCGCTCTTCCCTGATCGTCTTTAATACCTGGTAGCCATTGGTGTTGGGTAGGCCAAAGTCAAGCAGGAGTACGTCCGGCTTCCACTCGTCATAGATGCGAATTGCCTCATCGCCGTCGGTGGCAATCTTATGCTCACAAAGCGCCTCCGGCAAGGACGCTTGATACAATTTCTGGGTTACCTTTTCGTCTTCGGCAATAAGAATTTTTAACGCTGCCATGTCGGTTCCTTTGCGGATAGCTGTGGTAGATTGGCGATACTTTGGTGTTTTGTAGGGTAACTTGGAGCAAGTTGTGCTGCTAATGCCAGCTGCTGATGTTCTTTTACCGATCATAATATCTATTCTATCTTGCTCAAAGATACCACATTTTTTTGGTGGCATCATCTTCTGATAGCCCTTAGTGCCGGGCAAAGGCTGCGTCTCATGCAAACGGAATACATTGCTTCAGGAGAATACTACATCGCCTCCTCTGAGTCCAAGCTCTTGAAGGTCTTGCTTGGCTCCTGCGTCGGAGTTGCTCTCTTCGATGCCGCGGCGAATGTCGGGGGCATCGTCCACTTGTTACTTCCTGAGCCAGCCACCCTTGGCAGCACATGGTCACCGGGGAGTTATGCGACCTCCGGCTTGCCAATGTTCATCAATGCGCTGCTGAGCTCTGGGGCCAAGCCTGAGAATTTGCAGGCGGTGGTCGCAGGTGGCGCACTGTTTGGGCGGATATCTCAACAGGATATTGCCTTGAACATTGGTGGCCGATGTGTCGAGAAGGTTCATAGTATTCTCAAGGAATGGCAGATTCCGATTCTTAAGGAGGAGTCCTGCGGTTTTTCACCCTCCGTGTTGGCGTTGAATACCAAGAATTGGCAAAGTGAGATCGTCACCCGCTTTGCTGAACCGTCGGCCGAGATGCTGCCTTCTCGGCTTACCCACAAAGAGGTGGGAGAGGCTATTCGGGGCATCACTCCTATCCCGCAAGCGGCCTTGGGAATCATACACTTGATCTCCGGTGGGGACTATGATGCCACTGAAATTGGCAGGATTGTCGAAACGGATCAAGTTCTTGCCGCTAAAATTCTCAAGTTGTGCAACTCACCTCTCTTTGGAGTCAAGCGAACGATCGACTCAATTGAAGAGGCTGTCGTTATCCTCGGAGGAAGCCATATGCTGCAGATGGTGGCGACAGCTGCCATTGATTCGTTGCTTGCCGAGCACCAGGGCGGATACGCCATGTTGAAAGGTGGAATGTATAAACATGCAATCGGCACCGCGCATGCCGCCAAGATCATTGCCGGGCATCACGGAGGGGTGAGCCCTGGTGTGGCTTATGCTGCCGGGCTTTTGCACGACATCGGCAAGGTAGTGCTCGACCAATATTTTTGTCATTTCCGGCCACTCTTTTATCAGAGTTGCGATCAGTCCGACCAGGATCTAATCGAGCTTGAACATCAGTTTCTGGGGGTGGAGCATCAGGAGGTTGGTTTATTGCTGGCAAAGGAGTGGAGCCTGCCGGAATCCATAAGCCAGGCGATCGCTCATCACCACCGCCCTGAGCAGGCTGCGGGGTATGCTGAGCTCGTGCACATCATCTATCTTGCCGATCTGTTGACCACCTGGTATCTGGCGGGGCTGGAGTTTGAGCGGATCAACACTGATGCCCTGCAATCCCGGCTACGCTTTTTGAACATTGTCTCGAATCAACTCCCCGATCTCATCGAAAAAGTCCCATGGAAGACTGTCATGTATCTTTGAGGCGAGAAGGGAAGTGCCTCCTCCCCCCTCCCTCAGCTTCTCTCAATGCCAGGCCTTTCGCCTGTTGAAAGCAGTGGCTTTTTGTCGTCCTTAAGCTCACTGCCAGAGCCAGTATCAAACCCACCTTATTGCCCAGAGACACCAACCAATCCAGCTCAGATGTGTTGCTCAAAAAAACATAATTGTCGCTTGACAAGTATGTTGCCCAGCCCCTACCATGAGTCAGCAGTACCTTGGGATACCGCAAGATTTTCATTGAAAAGAGAGGAGGAGTTTGTATGCCAATTATGTCGTGGAGCGATAGCTATAGCACGGGAGTAGCAGAGGTTGATCGTCAGCATAAGAAACTGATTGATTTGATCAATTCCTTGCATGATGCAATGACCAAGGGACAAGCGAAAGCTGTGCTGGGGAAAATACTTGGTGAGTTGGTAAGCTATTGTGCCAGTCATTTCGCCATGGAGGAGAAGCTCTTTGACACTCACGGCTACCCAGAGGCGGCCGATCATAAAGACAAACACCAGAAGATGACGGCAAAGGTGCTGGCGTTGCAGTCCCAGTTCGAACAGGGAAAAGCCACCATTACCCTGGACGTGATGAACTTTTTGCAACAATGGTTGGATAAGCATATCCTTGGTACCGATAAAAAATACGGACCTTTTTTGAATAGTAAAGGAGTCTTTTAGTTTCCGCATTGGTGGGGTGAGTGATTCCCTGGGCAGGCCGTCTCGGGACGTTTCTCTGCTCGGTAACGAGATGTTTGCCAAGTCTCTGTCACATTTGTTGTTGACAACGGTCGGCCCAATAAGATAAATAGGATTTTTTTTATCCTATTTATCTTATTGGGCGTAAATTGTGGGCGAACGATGAAGATTACCATGGCGGCAGAATACGCGGTACGATGTGTCCTTTACCTGGCCAAGCACGGGCAAGATGTGCTGGTTAGTCGGCAGGAGATCGCCGAACGGACATTGACGCCGGGGAAATTTTTGGCCAAGATCGCACAAGACTTGGCCAAGGCCGGTATTCTCACCATTAAGCAGGGGGCCAAGGGAGGATATAGACTTCGTCGTGACCCAAAAGATGTTAATATGCTTGTTGTGGTTGAGGCGATTATCGGCGAGATCTCCTTGAACGAGTGCACTGTAAGGCCTTCGACCTGTCCCTCCAGTCTTGACTGTTCTGCCAATCTCATCTGGCAGCGTGCCCGTCAGCAGGTGCGCGAGACTCTGCGCCAGGCGACCTTTGCCGATCTCGCTCGGCAAGGATCGTGTTGTGTTCCAGCCTTTCCCCCTCCTCTGCACGCCTCGGAGCAAATACCATGACCAACCCCGCGAAACTTTTGCTGATTGGCTCTGATATTAAGATCATCAATCTGCCCATAAAGGAAGTGAGCTTGCTGGCAGAGGGGAGTTTGCCTGCTTATGGCTACAACCCAGGTGACTTTATCGAGTTGATGGCCGGTCGGGTGAGTGTCGAGAATGGCCGACTGGAACAGTGCCAGACCTGGCTCTCCTCCAACTTGGGCGGCTTGACCATCCCCCCGCAGATCGACGCGATTACCTATGGTGATCCCAAGGAGGTCTATCAGATTTTCCGCAAGCGGGATCACAGCTCGATTCTTGGTGATGGCTGGTTCATGTTTCATCAGATTCTGCCGCCGGAGGGACGTAAACCCGACTGCAATCTGCTGAAATTGACGGTGGAAAATGAGAACGCCTTTTGCGATAATACCGGTATTATTATTATCGATGACTCGGGACGGCCGCCCTGTGATGCACAGCAGCTTAAGGCGAGGAATAAGGACGCTTGGGTCATTGCCATGGGCATCAGTGTTGCCCACTGGCAGGACTGGGCCAACCTCTTTAAAGACCACTTCCATTTGTTTTGCCGCTTGGCTGACCTGGAAACCACCCGCATGGAGATGGACAGCTCGGTCAACTGGGAGACCATCGTCGCCATGTCGATCAGGGCCTTACGTTCGCAAGAGGTTGGCCTTTGGGACAAGAGTCACAAGCGATTCCGCTGCCACATCCTGGTGGAGATGTACCCGCATGGACTCCTCTACCTTGGCCCGGACGGCGCTTTCTTTCGACATCGCCCAGGCTTTCTACCCCAAAAGAGTTCTCCTCGACACCAGGGATCTGTCCCCTGTTATGACACGCTTGTCACCTCCATGTTGACCCGGGATTGCCTGGTGAGTGGACGGCCTCTATTTTGTCGGAATTACTTCTATGATTTTTCCAAACGGGTGCTGGCCAATTGGCAGATCCTGCACGAACAAGGCTATGCCTTTGCCGATGGCCTGACCTTGCCTCTGCTTGATTTCGCCTCCGAGGTGCCAAGCCTGGCAGACTGTTCGGCCATGGCTTGCCGTGATCCCTATTTTATTGAACTCCCCGTCCAATCGGCTGAATTTAATCGTGCGCTTGACTTGGTCTCCAGCCAGGCCTGGAACAGTCAAAAGAAGCGGGCTCTGCGCTCTTTCTTCCCACAGAAATCGGTTTATAGCGATGAACAGCAAGAGGCAACTGATCTGCCGGCCGGTTTTTTAGGTGTTATTATCGATGTCTTGCACCATTTGAAAGAGGAGGTCAGTTGGAAGCGTGGTTTTGAAAAACTTCGCCTCTATCACGTTGGCAATTTGCGAACCACTGACCCGGCCGAAATCGATCCGGTCATCACCCTGCAGAGTGTCATGGACTCCTATGTCTCGCGGGAGAGTTTCCAGCGGCCCTTATGCCTTGGTGTTTTTGGCCCGCCTGGGTCAGGGAAATCCTTTTCGGTCAAGGAGGTGGCGCGAGTTGTTTCCAAAAAATTCGCCACAAATCCTTTTGAATTCTTTGAATTCAACATGACGCAGTTTACCGGCCCGGAGGAGATCAATTCGGCAATCGAGCCGATTCGGGCCTCGGTTGCCAAGGGGAAGGTGCCTATTGTCTTTTGGGATGAATTTGATTGCCGCTATGATGGGCATGAGTTTGGCTACCTGCGATATTTCTTGCCTTCGATGCAGGATGGTGTGACCTATGTTCATGGCACGCCCTACAATATCGGTCGGGCTATCTTCGCTTTTGCCGGGGGAGTTAAGGCGAGTTGGGAGGAGATGGAGCGCTTGCTTGATCCGGCCAATCCTGAGGCCTGGCAGCGTGCTAAGACCCTGAAGATTCCGGACTTCATGAGCCGCTTGAGGGTGGTGCTCGACATCGATGGCATCGAGTTAAACGAAGAGCTGTTCTCTCGTTCGGCCTCTCAAGAACAGTTGGGCGAGTTGCGCCGCGTTCTCTTGAAACGGGCCTTTATCATCGCCCATCAGATGGATACGCACTGGAAGAAGGCGGCCCGCAAGACCTCCGGTCTTCTGCTACGCTTGCTCCTGGCAAAGTATCAATTCGGGGCGCGTTCGATCGAGGCGGTGATTGAGGCCAGCGGTGCTTCGGATCGCTTAGTCTACGGCCTGCCAGAACTGATCGCGCCCTCATCGGCCCGGATTCACGCCGAGTGGAGGGTTGAGCTGGAGAGGGAGGTGGATCAGATCCGCAAGAATCAAGGAATACGAGCAGTTTGGTAAACATCTGATTGCGCTCAGGCGCCTGGGGTAGGTCCCTGCGCGCAGTCAAATGGTGAATGAAGGGGGAGGCGATGACAAGGTGTTCGCCAAGGCACTGTGTCATCATTACCGAGTAATCCGAAGAAGAGGAAAGGAGAAAGAGGAGAGCGTATGGAAAAAACGGGCTATAATTACGACATTGTCAAGAGCTACGTGCACTGGAGTATTCTCTGGGGCACGGTGGCCGTTCTGGTGGGGGTGCTGATTGCGTTTCAGCTGGTTTATCCCAGCCTGAACCTGGAGCCATACCTGACTTACGGCAGGCTGCGGCCACTGCATACCAACGCTGGCATCTTCGGCTGGGGTATCGGCAGCTTTTTTGCCCTGTTCTTCTACATCGTTCAACGTCTGTGCCGACGGCCGTTGTGGAGTGTGGGATTGGCACGCTTTCAACTTTACTTCTTTAATGCCACCATCATCGCTGCCGCTGTTACCCTGCTCCTCGGGTTTAATACCTCCAAGGAGTATCATGAGCTGGAGTGGCCACTTGATATTATGGTGGTCATCCTTTGGGTCGTTTTTTCGATCAATATCATTATGACCATCGTCAAGCGCAAAGAGGAACACATGTACATCTCTCTGTGGTACATGCTGGCGACCATTGTCGGGGTTGCAGTTCTCTATATCGTTAATGCCGCTGAGATCCCTGTCTCGCTCTTCAAGTCTTACTCGGCCTACGCCGGAACCAACGATGCCAACGTTCAGTGGTGGTTCGGTCATAATGCCGTGGCCATGGTGCTCACGGCACCGCCGCTTGCAATCTTCTACTACTTTCTGCCCAAGTCTACCGGCGTGCCGATTTATAGCCATCGGATGTCGATCATCGCCTTTTGGAGCCTCATCTTCATGTATCTGTGGACCGGTGCGCATCATCTGATCTGGACTCCAGTGCCCGACTGGATTCAAACGCTGGCCCTGGTCTTCTCGCTGATGTTGATTGCCCCTTCCTGGGGGTCGGTGTTTAACGGTTATCTGAGTATGGGCGGCCAATGGCACCAGATGCGGGAGAATTATCTGGTTAAATTTTTCATTCTTGGCATTACCTTCTACGGCCTGCAGACCTTGCAAGGTCCGTCACAGGCAGTACGAACCTTCTCCGCCTTTATTCACTTCACGGAATGGGTGCCTGGTCACGTCCATATGGGGACCATGGGTTGGGTCTCCATGGTGTTGTTCGCTGGAGTCTATTGTATCTTTCCTAAGATCTACGGCCGCGAGGTCTACAGTATCCCCTT
This sequence comes from Desulfobulbaceae bacterium, assembly GCA_028718985.1. Lineage (GTDB taxonomy): Bacteria > Desulfobacterota > Desulfobulbia > Desulfobulbales > VMSU01 > VMSU01. The sequence goes on from JAQUKQ010000014.1 coordinate 14,634, forward strand.
GGCTAACCTCCATTTTTGGCTGGTGTTGATCGGGCAGCTCATCTATTCGGTCTCTATGTGGATTGCGGGTATTCAACAAGCCTCTATGTGGCACAGCATGAACCCCGATGGCAACTTGACGTATACCTTTGTTGAAACCCTGGCCCAACTTTATCCGTACTGGACGATCAGGGCCGTCAGTGGGGTTATTTACCTGGCTGGCGTGCTGGTCTTTATCTATAACCTGATCATGACGGCCCGTAGCCCTGAAGCTTCGCTTTCGGCGGCCGCTCAGAACGTTTAAGGGAGGTGCGAATTATGTGGGAGAAAAAACCAATCCTTTTACTTGTCCTGGCAACCCTGGCCATCATGGTTGGAACCGTTATTACGATGGTACTGCCCTTTAAATGGATCAATGGCGAGGGGGACCGCATTGCCTCGGTCAAACCCTATAATGCCCTGCAATTGGCTGGCCGCGATGTTTACATCCGCGAGGGCTGCAATAATTGTCACTCTCAGGTGGTGCGGCCCCTGGTGGCCGATGTCTTACGCTACGGTGATTACTCGAAGTCTGGCGAGTTTGTTTATGATCAGCCCCATCTTTGGGGGTCACGGCGGATGGGCCCGGATCTGGCCCGCGTCGGTGGCAAATACCCGGATGCCTGGCATGTTCAGCACATGAAACAGCCGAAGGTGATGATTCCGCAGTCCAATATGCCGGCCTACACGGCCCTGGTGGGTAACGCCATTGACCCGGCTTATACCGAAAAAAAGATGAAGGTTCTCGGATTCCCGTATAATCAGGCCGAAATTCAAGCCCTGGCAGGCAAGACAGAGCTTGACGCCCTGATCGCGTATCTCCAGAAGTTGGGGAGCGACATTCCCTGGCGCCAGCAGGCCAAGGCCGTGGTGGTGGGTGATCTGGTGAATCCATTTGTTAATGATGCGGCAGCGATTGCGGAGGGTGCAAAACTCTTCGACAGTAATTGCGATTCTTGTCACGACCTCAAGATGGAAAGTGATGATACGGATGATGTCGGTCCGCCATTGACCAACATGAAGGATTTCGATGAGAATGATCTCTTCACCCTGATCCACGATGGTACGGGTGCTGGGATGCCGAGTTTTGCTTCAATTGGTGTGACTGGGATTTGGAAGATTGTCAATTTCTTGAAAAATCATAAAGAGGGCGACGATGAAGGACACAAAAAGGGCGACGATGAAGGGCATGAGAAATAATGGATAGTTCAAGCATTCTCTATCTTGGCGTTACGGTTGGTCTCTTCGCTGTTTTCGCGCTCATTGTCATACGGACAATGAGTCGTAAACGTAAGGATACTATTGAGGCACCGAAATATCGAATGCTTGATGATGAGTAGCGGTGCAGGTGGAGGGGGGCATGTGGCCATCGTGCCGGCTCACGGAGACGGCCTATGTATGCATCTTCAGTTTGCGCAGCGGAATCTGCGGTGTGGTCGAGATGCTTACGTTTGCCGCCCAATGTTCCTTGCCTGCAACAGCTCGATAGCTACCAAAAAATAACAATGCGGAGAATGGCGCGCATCTCCTTTTTTATGCGCCATCTTACGATAAGGAGGTATCAATGAAGGACTCAACTCACGAAAGTTTTGATGGAATCAAGGAGAATCGGGAAAATCCGCCCCCGATCTATTTTAATGTCCTATTCTACGGACTCATCCTCTTCGGCATAATCTATGCCGCCTTTTATCTGTTTAGTGGCTGGACCTCGCATGGCGAATTTCAGGAGAAGATGAACGAGCATCAGGCTAAATATCAGACTGCTTCTCCAGGTGCAGGGCAATAGTCTGGTGAACGGCGAAGGGTGAGGGGGGAGCCAATCCAGCTTGACTTGTGTCAGCTGGACTGCTGCCCCCCTCGCCTGTTACTCCCACAATCAAAGTCGACCCTGGCTGTAATGCCGCCGGGGGTAGGCACACCTCTGCTATGTCCTCTCGTCCTCATCTTCTTGGCCCTTGGCGCCGCACTTTCCAAATCTGCCTAGCTGCGCTGGTAGCGCTCATCCCCTTTCTTGGGGTTAATGGGAAGGCCTTGCTGCGCCTTGATATTCCTGCCCTTACCCTGGAGTTGATTGGACACCGTTTCAGGATTGAAGAACTCTATCTGGCTTGGCTATTTGTGTTGGGCCTTATTTTTTTGTTTTTGTTCCTCTCCCTGATTATGGGCCGGGTGTGGTGTGGTTGGGCCTGTCCGCAGACCAGCCTCGCCGATTTGTCGGAAAAATTGTTGGCGAAAAAGGGATTACGTCCTTTCCGCCATTTGATTGCGTTTCTGGTGAGTCTGTGGGCTGGAGCGACCTTTGTTTGGTATTTTATCAGCCCTGGAGATTTTTTTGATCTTCTCATTGCCGGCAAATTAGGTAGCTGGCCGCTTGGCACGACGCTTATTGTTGCCGCCTTTGTTTTCCTCGATTTCATCTTTGTCGGACGGCTCTTCTGCCGGGAATTTTGCCCCTATGGTCGCTTCCAGACCCTGCTGGTCGATCAAGGCACCCTCTGTTTACAGGCCACGCCAGAGCAGCTGAAGCGTTGCATCGATTGCAAGTCCTGCCTTCGGGTTTGCCCTACCGGCATTGATATCCGACAGGGATATCAGATCGAGTGTATCAATTGCGCTCGCTGTCTTGATGCCTGTCGAGTTGTCATGGCTCGGCGAGGCGAGGAGGGGATTATCCGCTACACCTTTGGGGTTAATGATTTAACCTGGAAGGCCATGCTGACGCCAAAGAGCATTGGCCTGGGGTTGCTGGTGGTTGTTATTGGCCTGACCACCTTGTTTCTCGCGAGCCACCGCGCTACGGCGAGTTTCGAGATTGGCCGCTCAAGCCTAATCAGCAGCCGGTTGACGGAAGGAGGGCGGCAATTGACCTTTTTCAGGGGCTCTATCGCCAGTCGCAGGCAGACGCCGCAACAGTTTATCCTCAGCGCCAGCAGCCAGACAGGTGAGCCGCTCACGATCAAGGGGTCGACCAATTTTACGCTGCTTGGTAATGAAAAACGCGATCTTTCACTGGCGGTTGACACACCGATCATCAGGGGGGGCAAACCTCTGCCGATTACTTTTACGCTAGTAGTCAAGGAGGACGGCTCGCAAATTGAGGTGAAGGCCTACCTTGCGCCTGCCGACCTTACTAATCAAAACGCATCGAAATGACATGAATACCGAAAATATTCGTTGGCCTGCCTTTATTGTCTGTCTTGTGGTGTCCTTTTGCCTCTTTAGCTGGTGGACGATGAACCGGGCTATCTCTGGGGTCAGCCCGGTCAGTGACCCAAACTACTACAGTCATGGGCTGAAATATAACAATACAAGCATTGAGATTCAAACTGCCCAAGCCTTGAGTTGGACGATTACCCCCAAGGTCAAGGGCCGAGTGTTGACGGTTCAGGTCGTTGATGCGCAAGAGAGCGCTGTCAGCGGGCTGCAAGGCAGTGTCGCCGCGCAGTTTGAAGGTGCCCGTCAAGGCCCCCTGTCAGAGTTATCCTTGAGCGATAACGGTCAAGGACTGTACGCCGTCACTCTTCCCTCCAGCCTGCCGCGCACCTTTTCTGCTAACCTGACTATGAAGAAGGATCAGGCCACTGTCAACCGGCGCTTATTGATCAATCTGGACGAGTAGCAATTAGAATGGTGTCAAAAGCCCTTCGAAGGCGCAAGGCATGATTGCATCTGCCAACTCAAGTCCCTCCTGTGACCATTGCGGCCTGCCTTGCGATCAGAACCTGATCGATGACAGAATCAACGGTACGGCGTTGATTTTTTGCTGCCACGGCTGCCAGGGGGCGTACCGGATCATTACTGGTGCAGGGCTTGGGCAGTTCTATGAAAAACGGAATTGGCAGCAGCAGGGGGTGCCGGATGCCGTTTTCCAGACGGCGTACCATGATGACTACCTGCAGCCGTTTATCCGTGAGACCGAAGAGGGCACCGAGATATTACTGTTGATTGAAGGCATCCGTTGCGCTACGTGCGTCTGGCTGATCGAGAGAATTCTTAGCAGTCAGCCAGGGGTGAAAGCGGCCAGGGTCAATTTTGGCACCCATCGGCTGAAGCTTGTGTTTGATGCTGGGAAGACAAAAGCCAGCACGTTAATCAAGGCGGTAGCCCGTATCGGCTATCTTGCTCGACCCTTCACCAGGGAGGCGGCAGCGCAACAAGCGGAGAGCGCGCATCGCAGCCTGTTGATCCGTTTTGGCACGGCGGTCTTTTTGTCGATGCAGCTCATGGGCTATTCGCTTGCCCTCTATGCCGGCTATTTTCAGGGGATTGACCCGCAAACGCGTCATCTCATGCAGGTTTTTGCCGCCTTGGTAACGACACCGGTGGTCTTTTACTCCGGCTTCCCTTTCTTGGCCGGGGCCTGGCATGCTGTTCGCAATCGAGCCCCAAACATGGACTTACTGATCAGTCTCGGGGTGTTGGTGGCCTATGGCTACAGCCTGTGGGCCATGCTCGCTGAGCGGGAGGTCTATTTCGATACGGCGGCGATGATCGTCACCTTGATCTTGTTGGGCCGCCTGCTGGAAAATGCGGCGCGCGGCATGGCAGGCAGCGGGATCGATCGTCTGCTGCAACTGACTCCGGATCTTGCTATCCGCCTCAGTGCAACGGATGAGAGCGAACAGGTCGCCAGTGCTGCATTGTTGGTTGGAGATCGAATCTTGGTGCCGCCGGGGCAACGCTTTCCTGTAGATGGCCAAATCTGCCGGGGAACAACGGAGGTCGATGAGGCGATTGTCAGCGGTGAAGCGCGGCCGGTTCTGCGACAGGTGGGGATGACTGTGCTTGCCGGCTCGTTAAATCTAACCTGCGGTGTTGAGTTGATTGTTACCTGCCAAGCGGCGGACTCTTTTGTGGCGCGGATTGCCCGCATGGTGGAAGAGGCACAGTCGCGGAAGGCTCCGATTCAATCTTTGGCAGACAGGCTGGCAGTTGTCTTTGTGCCGTTGGTTATCGGCTGCGCCTTGCTGACGAGCGCTTACTGGCTGATCAGCGGCCATGATCTCAGCCTTGCTATCGTCAATGGGGTAGCGGTGCTGGTGGTCGCATGCCCCTGCGCCCTTGGTTTGGCAACACCGACGGCGGTGCTAGTGGCTACCGGCAGCGCGGCGGCGCAAGGGATCCTTTTCCGTGGTGGAGATATCCTGGAGGCAATGGCCAATATTCAGGTGGCGGCCTTCGATAAGACAGGAACTCTGACCTGCGGGCGTCCTGAGGTGAAGGGTGTAGTGCCGGCAGTCGGCAGCGCCGACGACCTCTTAGCCTTGGCCGCAAGCCTCGAACAGGCATCTGCCCATCCATTGGCGCAAGGTATTGTCCGAGAGGCGCGGACTCGGGGGGTGAAGGTCGATACCCTTATGGCCGAGGCTGTGCCGGGCCAGGGCCTTTTTCTGACGACGGAGCGTGGCGTTATTCGGGCCGGAACCCGCGAGTTTTTGAGTCGGTACGGGGTGGTTGTTCCTGAAACGTTCTCCTCGGTGTTGACGGAGGTTCATTTGGCGGTCGATTCTTGCTATCAAGGGGTGCTCTACCTTGATGACTCTCCCAGGCCAGAGGCGGTTGACGCTATCGCCGCTATCAAGCAACTGGGTGTCGAGGCCATCATGTTGACTGGCGATCACGAGGCGGCGGCGAGACATATCGTTACTCCCCTGGGGATCGATTTTTTTGCCAAAATGACCCCCGACCGTAAGGCGGATTGGGTCAAAGCAGCTCAAAATCAGGGACGCACCGTGCTGATGGTAGGTGATGGCATTAACGATGCCCCGGCCTTAAGTGCGGCCGATGTCGGATGTGCCATGGCAGGTGGCACTGACATCGCTTTGGATAATGCCGATCTCGTTCTGACGCGTCCTGACCTGGGGAAATTGGTGCAGGCTATCCGCGTTGCCCGGCGGACGATATGGGTTGTCCGCCAGAACTTGTTCTGGGCTTTTTTCTATAACGTGTTGATGTTGCCGCTGGCTGCCGCCGGAGAGATAACACCGATTCATGCCGCTGCCGCCATGGCCTTAAGTTCAGTCTGTGTCGTTGGCAACTCGTTGCGGTTGCGGCAGAGGCGTGGTTGATGAAGAGGGACATGGAGGTTTGAAGGCAAATCATGCTTAGCTCAACGATTACCCTGATCATTCTCTCTCTTTTTTTGGGACTTGCCGCCTGGCTGATTTTTATCTGGGCGGTCAAAAAAGGGGAGTTCGACGATGTGGAAGGTCCAAAATACCGTATGATGGACGACGACGATGATTGATCCTGTTTACTCCATGGCCCTGGCGACAGGCTTTCTAGGGTCTGGACACTGCCTTGGCATGTGTGGCGGTCTGATCTCAGCCTTGTCGTTGTCGATTGCCAAGAGGCAGCAGAATCTTCTTTTTCAGGTCTTGTATCATGTCGGGAGGATTATGACATACAGCCTGATAGGGGTTATGGTCGGCTGGCTGGGCTCGGTGCTGGCCTATGCCAATCAATTCCACGGTTTGATGAGGATTGCCTTAGTCGGTTCTGACCTCTTCATTATTGTGGTGGGGCTGGGTACTGCAGGGCTTTTCCAGCGACTGAATATTATGCGGCTGAATTTCCCAGGCCCGGGACAGGTCATTAGCCGTTTCGCACGCACCTTTACCCGGAAGCCTAGTGCCTTCGCTGCCTTCCCGCTTGGCTTGATGATGGGATTTTTGCCGTGCGGATTTTTATACGCAATGGTTATCACGGCGGCTCAGACATCTTCGCTTAGTAGGGGGGGCTTGACCCTTCTCTTTTTCGGCCTTGGGACGATGCCGGCACTCTTTTTGTTCGGCAGTGCAGTCGACTGGTTAGGGCACAAGGCCAGGGCCTGGATGCTGCGGGTGGCAGGGGCTTTGGTCGCTGCTATGGGCGCTTACCATTTGATTCAGCACATTGCCCTTCTTGGCTGGACACTTTCGGGGCCATTGGGTTTTTCTTGCCATTAACGAAGAAAGTGGTGTCGGTTGGTGGGGGTCTTGCCCTGCAATCACGCTAAAAAAGGTGGTTGTGCGCTGGAGGGGATGGATGGTAATTGGTTGTCTTGCGGGGCCTCCTTTCGTGGGGAGGAAAAGAGAGTTGTTCATTCAAACAAGGGGAAATAATTGTATGGCTAAAAAAATTGAAGTGTACTCCATGAAAACCTGTCCACATTGCATCCAAGCGAAGGGACTTTTGCAGTCTCGGGGCGTTGCTTTCGAAGAAATTTTGATTGGCATGAATGATAATGCCGCCTGGGACATGCTCTACAAGAAATCGGGAGGCATGAAGACAGTCCCGCAAATCTATTGTGATGGAAAAATTCTTGGGGGCTTTCCCGAACTGTCAGCCTTGGATAAAACAGATGGTCTGGCGTCGCTGAAATGAAGAGGCTTGTGGAGTAGGGAACGGGGGCACCTCTGGAGAGTTGCCCCGTTATGGGTCTTTGGAGATAGTCTTTTACGAATGTGGTCCGAGATCCCAAAAAAAAAAAGGGGGGGGGGGTTTTTTTTTGAAACCCCCCCCCCCCCCCCCCCCTTTTTTCGAGGAGAAGAATTAGTGCTCAAATTCCTTCTTCTATTGCCGAACCTAGTCTTGACAGAGGACGGAAAGTCTTGGCTGAAGCCCCACAGAAGTGGCATTTCCAACCTTCGGGCAGATCTTTAAATACTGTTCCAGGTGGAGTATCTGTCTTCGGCTCTCCCTCCCTTGTCCGGATCGTAAACGTAACCACAATGACTTACCTGACACCGATACATGTCTTTTTGATCTGCCATGCTAAGCCGCCTCAAGCTGTTAGTATAAATCAGCCAATTGGCAATAGCTACTGTTAGGGGTTGGGCTAACGATATAGAAGGTGGACAAGAGGAGTTATTTTGATTCGTTTTTGCTTCTCGTTTGAAGTGGAGTGCGTAGGCAGCTTTTTCATGCCTGACATAATAGTTGGTTACCCTTGATCCGACTTCAACACTGCTAAAAAGGCCGTCTGCGGGATGTCCACATTGCCGACTGTCTTCATCCGTTTTTTCCCAGCCTTCTGTTTTTCTAACAACTTCCTCTTGCGGCTGATGTCGCCGCCATAGCATTTGGCGATAACGTCCTTGCGCAGTGCCGAGATAGTGGTACGGGCGATGACATTGCCGCCAATGGCTGCCTGAATGGCGATCTTGAACATCTGGCGAGGGATCTCTTCTTGGAGCTTTTCGCAGGCGTGCAGGCCTCGTTCGCGAGACCTGGCTCGGTGGGTGAGCTGGGAGAGGGCATCGACCCGTTCGCCGTTGACCAGGATATCGAGCTTGACCAGGTCGCTGGGGCGATAATCTAAGAGAGCGTAGTCAAAAGAGCCGTAACCTTGGGTGATGGATTTTAGTTTATCGTAGAAATCATAAATTACCTCGGCCAGCGGGAGTTCACAGGTGAATTCGATGCGGCCGGGGGTAGGGTAGTGGTAGTGGGTGTTTTCGCCGCGGCGTTCCATGCAGAGGGTCATGACCGGGCCCATGTACCGTTCAGGGATCAGGATATTGGCCTTGATGAAGGGTTCTTCGGTCTTTGAGATTGTGCTCGGGTCGGGGAAATAGGATGGGTTGTCAATCTCGACCATCGTGCCATCGCCTAGGTAAAAATGGTAGCTGACGGTGGGTACGGTCAGGATCAGCGGGATGTCGAACTCCCGTTCGAGTCGTTCCTGCACCACCTCCAGGTGCAGGAGTCCTAAAAATCCACAACGAAAGCCGAAACCCAAGGCAGTTGATGAATCCTTTTGGAAGGAGAGGGCGGCGTCGTTTAATTGCAGTTTGTCCATGGCCGCCGCCAGATTCTCATATTCATCGGTGCTGATGGGGTAGATCGAGGAGAAGACGACCTGCTGGATTGGCCTGAATCCCGGGAGAGCGGTGGCGCAAGGGCGGTCTTTATGTGTGATCGTGTCGCCGGGGCGGGTGTCGCGGACGGTCTTGACGCCAGCGATGATGTAGCCTACTTGTCCTGCTTCAAGCGTCTTCTGAGGGGCGCGGGTCAGGTGGAAGAGCCCGACCTCCTCAACTTTATACGCGCTATCGGTTGACATGAATTTGATGATGTCACCGGCCTTGATTTGCCCAGCGATCACCCGGCAGGAGATAATGGTGCCGCGAAAGGCATCGTAGCTGGCATCGAAGATTAAGGCGGCAAGCGGCGCTTGGGCGTCGCCCTTTGGCGCTGGCAGGTACTTGATGATCGATTCGAGCAGGGTGTCAACCCCCTGGCCGGTTTTGGCCGAGCAGAGGACAATACGCTCCGCATCGAGCCCAAGGTCGTCCTCTACCTGGAGGGCGACCTTTTCCGGCTCTGCGGCCGGCAGATCAATCTTGTTCAAAACCGGGATGATCTCCAGGTTATTTTCCATAGCTAGGTAAAGGTTGGCAAGCGTCTGTGCCTCGACCCCTTGGGCTGCGTCAATCAACAGGACTGCCCCCTCGCAGGAGGACAAGGCCCGTGAGACCTCATAGCTGAAATCGACATGGCCCGGGGTATCGACCAGGTTCAGCATGTACTCCTGTCCATCGGCCGCCTTGTAGGGCAGACAGATAGTTTGGCTCTTGATGGTGATACCACGTTCGCGCTCGATGTCCATGTTGTCGAGAAGCTGATCCTTAAACTCGCGATCGGTAACCATCTTGCAGGCCTGGATCAAACGGTCTGCCAGGGTGGATTTGCCGTGGTCGATATGGGCGATAATGCTGAAGTTGCGGATATTTTCTATGTTCATAAGGGGGTTGATTGCAGTTTGATGGGCGTGCAGGGTGACGAGAGGGAGCTTTATGCCGAACCCCCGCTTGTTGGGGTGCTCTCCGAATTGTCACAGGGGGTTCTCTGCCGAGGAGCAGTAAAAAGCTCTATGTATCATAAATTGGTCGATAACAATAGTGTAAAATTGCCGATACCCTTACCCTTACGTTGAAAGATGTTGACCTTTGACGAGGTTGGTTTCATAATGGCGCCCATGAATGAGTCTGATGATAACGAATACATCGATAGTCAATCTGATAGAGAAGCAGAGAGTGACCCCGATCTTCAGGAGGACATCTATCCTCTAGTCGCTCTTGCCGACGAACAGAATCTGCCGGCACTCTCATCGCCGGGCTTGCATCGCTATTTGCAGGAGATCAGCCAGTATAAACTCTTGACCCGTGAAGAGGCGGAGGAGCTCTCCATCAAATTCCATGAGGAAGGCGATCAGGATGCGGCCTATCGTCTGGTGACTGCGAACTTGCGTTTGGTGGTCAAAGTTGCGATGGATTTTCAGAAGTATTGGATGACTAATTTCTTGGATTTGATTCAAGAAGGGAATGTCGGTCTGGTGCAGGCGGTCAAAAAATTTGATCCCTATCGCGGAGTTAAGTTTTCGTACTATGCTGCCTATTGGATCAGGGCTTATATCCTTAAATTCATTATGGATAATTGGCGGTTGGTCAAGATTGGCACGACTCAGGCCCAGCGCAAACTCTTTTTCAGTTTGAACAAGGAGAAAAAACTTCTTGAGGCACAGGGGTTTCAGCCGGAGGTCAAATTGTTGGCTCAGCGTCTGAACGTCAAGGAGAGCGAAGTCATTGAGATGAGCCAACGCATGGACGGTGGCGACCTGTCGCTTGAAAGTCCGGTGCGCGATGATTCGAACGATCAACAGAAGGATTTTATTCAGTCTGGTGGTTTATCTGTTGAGGAAAAGGTGGCCAATGAGGAGATCAAGGAGCGTCTTTCGGTCGTTATCGATCAATTAAAACATCGCTTAAATAGCAAAGAGTTGAGCATTCTGGCAGAGCGCTTGCTCAACGACGAGCCTCTAACCCTGCAGGAGATTGCCGATCAGTTTGGTGTCTCACGAGAGCGGGTACGGCAGATCGAGGCGAATCTCCTGCAGAAGATGCGCAAATATTTTGAGGAGGAGCTTCCGGATATCAAGACTTTCCTCGATGAGGCGGTCGATTCCTGGCGATCATGAGTTTCTTAGTGTGAGTTTTTAGTAAACGTTGTTTTTCCCTTCTGGTTGCCAGTTGATGTTTCTCTCAATTATCCGTTGTCCACCAGAGTTAACCCCTATACTTTTTTGGAATCATGCGAGTCCCCTTACTTGACTTACACGAGCAGTTGAAGCCGTTGCGGGATGATATCCTTGCCGGGATCACCGAAGTTCTTGATTCAACTGGCTACATCATGGGGCCTAAGGTTGAGGCACTGGAGGCGGAGGTGGCCGGTTATTGCCAAGTGAAGCACGGTATTGGCGTCACCAGTGGCACGGACGCGCTTCTTGCGGTGTTGATGGCCTTGGGGGTTGGTCCTGGTGACCTAGTCTTGACTACACCCTACACCTTTGTTGCCACGATCGGCTGCATCCTGCGTCTTGGGGCTCAGCCGCTTTTTGCCGATATCGACCCGGTGACGTTTAACATCGATCCGGCAAAGATGGCGGAGGCGTTGGCGGCTCCAAAGCATGCCGGCAGGATTAAGGCCATTTTGCCGGTGCATCTCTTCGGTCAATGTGCCGATATGGCTGCTATCATGGGACTTGCCGAGCAATATGGCTTGCCGGTGGTGGAGGACGCGGCACAGGCCATCGGTGCCGTGTACCCGTGGCGTGAGGGGGGGGGCTTGACCTGGCGGCGGGCCGGAGCGATGGGGGTTGCAGGCTGCTTCTCATTTTTCCCGAGCAAAAATTTGGGTGGCATCGGCGATGGTGGCTTGATCACGGTGATGGATTCGGAGTTGGCGGCACGGATTCGGGTTATCCGGGTGCATGGTGGAGAGCCGAAGTATCACCATGCTGTTCTTGGTGGCAACTTTCGACTCGATCCGATCCAGGCGGTGGCTTTGAGTGTCAAGTTGCCCCATCTGCCAGCCTGGCACCAGGCCCGGCGGCGCAATGCTGCCCTCTATCACGAACTTTTTTCTGAGGCGGGTCTGCTGGTGAACGGCATCGTCTCACTGCCCAAAGCGGTGTATCAGGATTTGGCGGAAAATGCGGGTGGTCAGATAGATTATCATATTTATAATCAGTACGTTATTCGGGTGCGTGACCGAGATCGCTTGCGGGCCTTCTTGCAGGAAAACGGTATTGGCTCAGAGATCTATTACCCCATCCCGATGCACAAACAAGGGTGTGTCGCCCATCTTGGGCTTAATGAACTCTCCCTCCCCGAGGCAGAACGGGCTGCGGCTGAGACCTTGGCTTTGCCGATTTATCCAGAATTGACCCCGCAAATGCAGAAAATAGTGGTGGAGGGCATCGCCGATTTCTTCTCGAAGGAGTAGCCTAACAGTCTTGTAACAGCACATTTTGCGGTGTCAATCGTTGAACAGTTGCGGTTTTTCAATATAGGCTCCGTTTTTTGACAGAAGCACCACCTGTGTGGCAAGAGGATAACTGACGGCAAGAGTGTTTCTGATTGCCCCGCTACTTCCGGGAAATTGGCTTCATAGTACAGAGAAAATAGAGGTCTGGCCCGGCCGGTCAGAACTCTCTATAGCGACAAAATCTTTGTGCCCTTGCATCTCTGCCCGAGGTTACGGCGCTGTTAAAGACCTCCGCTTGTTCATGTGTCTTTGAGGGATGATTCCCCCCGTCATTACGCTTGCGGCAGTTTGATGATTGCGATTTGCTTGTTTTTTTGGTAGTGTTTTCTCGCTAGTGGCATTTAGGTGGCGAAGGGATAAAGCATATGGGGTGGAATTATGACAGGTTGGCAGGAGGTGTTGAAGGTCATCGGCATGTTGGCAGCTATCTTTGTGGTGAGTATTTGGATCATGCCAAAGTTGGGTCTTTTTTTCTCCTGACGGGATGACACATGTCGACCGGATCGGGTTGATGAGGAGCAGAAAGAGAAGCAATAGTCACGGTGCCGCGAACGCACTTTTTGAGCCATTGCCGAGGAATGACGGTAGTGGCTATTTTATTTTACACGGGAATATTTGGCACGTAGTGCCGGAAGGGAGAAGTGAGATGGTTCAGAGAGTGCCAATGTCAAAGACCGGGCATCAGAAGCTTCGGGCGGAGTTGACTCAGCTTGAGCGGTTCGATCGGATTGAAGTCATCCGTGCCATTGAGGTGGCGCGCGGACATGGAGATTTAAAGGAGAACGCCGAGTACCACGCCGCCAAAGAACGGCAGGGACATATTGAGGGCCGCATCATGGAACTCAAAGATAAATTGGGACGGGCGGAGGTGATTGATTGCACCATGCAGGTTGGAGACCGGGTGGTTTTTGGTGCCCAAGTGTCGTTGGTCGATCTCGATACCGACGTTGAGGTGCAGTATACCCTCTTAGGGCCGGATGAGTCTGATGTGAAGAGTGGCAGCATCTCGGTTCTGTCGCCAATCGGTCGAGGCTTGCTGGGCAAGGAGGTTGGCGACGAAGTGACTATCCAAACGCCTGGTGGGTCGCGGCAGTTTGAGGTGTTGGCGATTGCGCCGGCAAGCCTGCCTTGAGGTCGGCTCAGCTTTAATCGGCGACGATACCGTTTAAGAAGATGTCGCTGATCTCCTCGGCCGATTCTTCAAGGGTGTAGGTGTGGTTCGGGTTGAGGATCCATAGCCTGGACATCTCATCGAGTGCCCCAAAGAAGGCCCGTTTGATGATGCCGGCTTGCAGGTCGCGCCGGAAGATATTGTTCTCCTGGCCGGTGTGGATGATCTCGGAGATGATATTGACGTAGTCGGCGAATTTGTTGAGCCGGTACTCCTTAATGGATTCACCACTCTGGCGGAGTTCCATCTGCAGAACCTCTGCCAGCTCCTTTTTTTCGATAACCAGACGTAAATGGTGCAGGGCGAAGACATAGAGCATTTCCCGCTGGTCGGTCTTTTGGCTGATGGCGGCCTTGATTTCGACAATCAACTTGCCGATCTCTTCCTCAAAAAGGGTAAGCAGGATGTCGTACTTGTTGTTGAAATACAAATAGATAGTGCCATCGGCCACATCGGCTTCCTTGGCAATGTCTGAAATCCTGGCGTTGAAAAAGCCTTTTTGCCCGAAAACCTTGATGGCGGCGTTGAGTATCTTCTGGTGCTTGTCGCTTTTTTTCATTGGAGGAATGGTGTGCTTGTTTGGCCTGTCAGGGGGGAAAGAGGACGCTCAATATAAATGAATGACAATTCATTCATTTATATAAGGGGAGTTCCTGGAAGTGTCAAGCGAGAAAATGTTGAGGCGCTTTCGTGCGATTGTATCGGCCGACAATTTACAAAAAAAATGCGTAAAGATGCAGCGATTCTGTGTCTCTGCGGGACAGTTATACATTGATACCATATGGAGAGACCTATGAATGTTTTGGTTGTTGGAGCCGGGGGGCGGGAGCATGCCCTGGTTTGGAAATTACGGCAGAGTTCCAGGGTTACAAAAATTTATTGTGCCCCCGGCAACACTGGGATCAGTACTTTGGCGGAGTGTGTCGCTATTGCTGCGAATCAGATTGAGCAACTGGCCGAATTTGCTGAGACTCATGAGGTTAGTCTTACCATCGTCGGACCTGAAGAGGCGTTAACCTTGGGTATTGTTGATTATTTCAACGCCAGAGGGCTTAGGGCCTTTGGTCCCAGCAAGGGTGCGGCAGCACTTGAGGGCAGTAAGGCCTTCATGAAAGACCTTCTGCAAAAGTATCAGATTCCGTCTGGCTTTTACCAGGTCTTTGAAAATCGCGAAGAGGCGGTGCATTATATCCGCCAGAAAGGGGCTCCTCTGGTTGTCAAGGCCGATGGCCTGGCCGCTGGCAAGGGGGTGATTGTCGCGGCGACGCTTGATGAGGCGATTTCTGCCGTAGACTTGATCTTAACCGATCAGGCCTTTGGTGCTGCCGGGAGCAAGGTGCTTATCGAGGAGTTTTTACCTGGCGAAGAGGCATCCTTTCTTGCCTTTACCGATGGCACGACGGTGTTGCCGCTACCGACGGCACAAGATCATAAGGCGGTGTTTGATGGCGACAAGGGCCCAAATACCGGTGGCATGGGGGCATATTCTCCGGCACCGGTTGTGACTGCGTCGATTCATCAACAGGCAATGGAAAAGATCATGCTGCCGACGGTTCGGGCGATGGCGGCGGAAGGGCGGCCTTATAAAGGTGTACTCTATGCCGGTTTGATGATCAAAGATGGGATAGCCAAGGTGTTAGAGTTTAATTGCCGTTTTGGTGACCCTGAAGCTCAACCGCTTTTGATGCGGGTGCAGACCGATCTGGTCGATATTGTCGAGGCGGTCATTGACGGGCGTCTTGACCAACTCGAACTTGCCCTCGATCCGCGTCCTGCCGTTTGTGTGGTCATGGCCTCTGGCGGTTATCCCGGTGCTTATGTCAAGGGAAAGGTGATTGCTGGGTTGGAGAGTGATTTTCCTCAGGATGTCATGGTCTTCCACGCTGGGACGGCAAGGAATAAAGAGGGAAAGACCGTTACTGCAGGAGGCCGGGTGCTCGGTGTCACGGCGCGGGCTGAAGACTTGGCACAGGCCATTGGTTTGGCCTATGAGGCGGTTGCGAAGATCAGCTGGGAGGGCGCCTATTATCGTAAGGATATCGGCCAGAAAGCCTTGAGCAGGATGAGCTTTGAAACGCGCAAGGTGGGGATTGTGCTGGGGAGCGATTCTGATCTGTCTGTTTTTGCTGGCTGCCGTGAGTTCTTGCGAGAGATGGGTATTGCCCATGAAATCATAGTGGCTTCGGCGCACCGCACCCCGGAGCGGGCGTCCCGCTATGCCACGACAGCACGGGAACGCGGACTTAAGGTGATCATTGCCGGGGCAGGAATGGCGGCGCACTTGGCTGGTGTGTTAGCGGCCCATACCACTTTGCCGGTCATTGGGGTGCCGATTGACTCTTCGGCGCTGAAAGGCCTCGACTCCTTGCTTTCTACCGCTCAAATGCCGCCGGGAGTGCCCGTCGCTACCATGGGTATCGGTAAGTCTGGTGCCCGTAACGCAGCTATCTTAGCCGCGCAGATCTTGGCTACTGCCGATGTCGCTATGGCTGAAAAACTTACCGTCTTCAAGGCCGAGTTAGCTGCCCAGGTGATCGAAAAGTCAAGGGCCATTGAAATGGCGGAATGACAAACGCTAGCATCTCATCTGGACTGAGCCAAGACCTCCAGCAGGCCTTGCTCGTCCTCAAACAGGGTGGGGTTGTGGCCTTCCCTACAGAAACCTATTACGGCCTGGCGGTTGATCCATTCAACTGCCAGGCCGTGGAGCGTCTTTTCCGGTTAAAACGGCGATCAGCCATCAAACCGATCTTGGTCTTAATTGATGACCAGGTTCGACTCTCGAGCCTGGTCGCAGAAATCCCTCCTCAGTTTCATCCTTTGATGGATCGATTTTGGCCCGGTCCTCTGACCTTGATTTTCCCCGCCAAAGCAGGCATCTCTCCCTCTCTGACCGCCGATACCGGCACGGTTGGTGTTCGTATTTCCTCCCATCCAGTAGCGGCACATCTCTGCGCATTGGCTGGCGGGGCGATTACTGCTACCAGTGCTAACCTCTCGGGTCGTATGCCTGCGGCTAGTGAGTTCGAGGTGCTGGCCCAATTCGGCAGTCGTCTCGATTGGCTTGTGAAGGCCGGACCGACCTCAGGTGGTGCGGCCTCGACAATTGTTGCGACCGATGGCAGCGGGTTGGGTCTCGTCCGTGCTGGAGTAATTCAGTTTAGCAAAATAGAGTCAGTGACAGCCAAGAAATGAGAAGAATACTCTTAGCAGAGATCACAGCCTCTCTTTTTTGCACACCATTGATCCGACAGACTCGAGCAAAGACCAGCAAAGTTCATTGGCGGCAAGGAGTTCCTTTGGAAGGTTATGGTGAAGGGATGATGCTTTTCGATACTGCTGAGGCTGGACCCACCCCGACAGAGTTTTTGGCCTTGACAGTGAAGGTATAGGCCTGCCCGTTGGTTAGGCCACTGACGATGATTGGGCTGGCGGTGCCTGATCCGGTCTTGCCTCCCGGTGCAGAGGTGGCGATGTAGCGTATGATGGCGCTGCCGCCATTTGAACTTGGTGCGGTAAAGGCAACTTTAGCGCTGGCATTTCCACGGGTTACGGTGCCGATTTTCGGGGCACTTGGGACAGTGGCTGGGACGATGCTTTTTGATACTGCCGATGCTGGACTTACCCCGACAGAGTTTTTGGCCTTGACAGTAAAGGTATAGGCCTTCCCGTTAGTCAGGCCACTGACGATGATTGGGCTGGCGGTGCCTGATCCGGTCTTGCCTCCTGGTGCAGAGGTGGCGGTGTAGCGGATGATGGAGCTGCCGCCATTTGAGCTTGGTGCAGTAAAGGCAACTTTGGCGCTGGCATTCCCACGGGTTACGATGCCGATTTTCGGGGCACTAGGGACAGTTGCCGGTGCGGTCATTGGGATGATGCCTGCCGATATTGCCGATGCTGGACCCACCCCGACAGAGTTCGTGGCCTTGACAGTAAATTTGTAAGTGGTCCCGTTGGTCAAACCACTGACGGTGATTGGGCTGGTGGTGCCTGATCCGGTCTTGCCTCCTGGTGCAGAGGTGGCAGTGTAGCGGATGATGGAGCTGCCGCCATTTGACCTTGGTGCGGTAAAGGCTACTTTGGCGCGGGCATTCCCGCGGGTCACCCCTCCTATTGTCGGTGCACCAGGGACAGTGGCCGGGGTAACGCTATTCGATGCTGCTGAGGAAGGGCCCGTTCCCACGGCGTTGGTGGCTCTGATGGTAAAAGTGTACACTGTGCCGTTTGCCAGGCCACCGACGGTGATGGGGCTCACGGGGCTTGTTCCAGTCTTTCCTCCTGGTGTAGAGGTGGCCGTGTAATTCGTGATGGCGCTACCGCCATTTGTACTTGGTATGGTAAAGGCAACCTTGACGCTAGCATTTCCACGAACCGCAGTGCCGATGGTTGGTGCACCAGGGATGGCGCTGTAGCCGAAGGGAGTTAAGAATTGATATAACAAGATGCGGTGCCCATCAGTAAGGCCCATGCTGTCATTCATGACGGGCAACGTTTGATCGAAGATGTCTCCCCCCTCTGGCAGGGATAGAAAGCTCTTGGCAGTCTCTAAAATGGATATCAACACAAGCGCATCATCGTATGTGACAGTTATTTGCGGGAATTGGTTGTGGTCCTGATTGCTCATGAGTGTTACGGTAAAAGTATCGTCGAGCTTGGTCAGGTCTTGCAGCGATGCCTCCAGTGAAGTGAGCAAGTCATCTCCAGAGGGATTTGCAGGATCAGTTGGTGGGGGATGTGAGCCATTCCAGGAAAAACCCAGAGCTTCCATAATATCGGGGAGAGTGAATAGTCCTATGCTACCTCCTTGTTGTGCCACTGAAACCAGAACTCTGGTGATAGCGCGGAAAAAAATGGCCTGTTGATTATACGGATCGTTTTCAAGGGCTTCTTGGAACTTGAGGTCGGCAGCTAGCAGGCCGGCGATTGTTGGTACACCACCGTTAAAGGCTAGGTCGCGGCCATCCTGCACTAACAATTGTGAGGATGCCTCGGGAACTGCTGCGTAGCTCGTTGAAATTAGAGCCATTGATATGGTTGCAAAAATCAGCCAAAACCTGAATTCCCTCATTGTTTAACCCTCCCACATAAAAAATAAGTGTTAAGTTGTTTGAGCGAGGCCGAAAAAAACCATTACTTTCTGGCCAAGGCTTTTGCAACCTTGTCCTGTCGGATGTCGTATAGCTCAGTATCTCGACAATCCGGTTCGGAAGCGAAATGGAAACTATATCGCGTGTCTTCTCGGAATAAGATGCAAAAATCTCGCCTTATATCTTCATTAAATTTGACCGCGAAGGCTTTGGCCTGAATAGTGCCAGTGCCCGGCTTTTCATGAAGGCTGTTCCGGGTAAAAGGGACTTGTATTTGCGTCAACCCCACCGGTCGGGGGGGGACTTGAAGGAAGCTTGTGCGGGATATTCCCCCCCCCCCGGGGGGGAATCGCATCAGGTAAAGTATAGCATAGCCGGGCAAGAAAAAGTCAACTTAATCTCCGCAAGAATAATCGCTACTCCCTGCAGCAGGCATAAAAATTCAGGTGCCTAGACATAATTAAATTTACAATCCTGCGGGGGCGCGAAAGGAGAAAAAAAGATCAACGAGTTCTATTCTGGACTTTCCAGAATAGAACTCATCTGAGAAGGGTGGTGCTGGGGGACTTTTTAGCAATCAGTACCGTAAAAAAACGTAGCCATCCCGGCCGCTGTCGTCGATTTCGCGTGGAAGAGGCAGTTTGTCTGCCCACCGTCGGTAATTTCTGGCCCGTGCGATGAGGACGATATTGTTTGGATTGGCAAGGATTTTTGACTTGGTTGCGGTCAAATCAAGGAGTCGGGGTGAAACATCGGCATAGTTCATGCCGTAGGTAAGTTCTCCGGCCTCCTCGATCAGGAGGACATCGGCGCGTTTCAAAAACCAGCAGACCGCCCGCAAGGTGTCTTCATCGGAGAGGACGATGGTGTGGACTGAGACTTCCTCTTTATGTTTGCGGAGCAAGGAGCCTGGCGATTTTTTTTCGATGGAGAGATCGGGCATGATGAAGGGGGCCATGCCGAGGAGGAGTGTCATGCTCAGCCCGTAGAGGATGATCTTATTACCGAAGGTTTTTGCTTTGTAGGCGGCGAGCGGCAGGAGGGTCATACTCGTGAGGCAAACTAGGGCCAGGAGCCATTGCCAGTTCTTGCTGTAGGGGGCGGCAACGCCATTTATACCAATCACTTGGATTGCAATGAAGGCGAGAGCCAACACGCCAAAGAGGATGAGTAACAAGCAAGCGCCGAATTGGAAGAGTCTTTGGCGGCCGGAGCGCAGTCCTGCCAGGAGCCCGAGACTGACCAGGATGGCAAAAGGTGGGAAGCAGGGCAGGATATAGGTCAGCAGCTTGCCGGAAGAGAGAGAAAAAAAGAGAAAAGGCAGACATAACCAACAGAGGCTAAAGCGGATGAGCTGACTCGTCTTGCGAGGGGGGGTGTCTTTTTGTAGGCCGAGGGCAGCTGCTGGCACCAAAAAGGTCCAGGGGAGGAACATAGCTGGCGCGCTGATAAAAAAGAACCAGAACGATTCAGCGTGCTGGGCTTTATTGCCGCCCAGGAAGCGTTGGACATGTTCGTGCCAGAAGAAGAAATTCCAGAAGTCGGGCTGTTGGGCGTGAATGGCCAGGCTCCAGGGGAGAGCGGTGAGGGTGGCGATGAGGAGCGGCAGCCAGGCGAGGCCGATAAGATCGCGAAAGCGCCGCTCCCAGATGAGGTAGGCACCCATGCTGATGGCTGGAACGACCAGGGCAAGGAAGCCCTTGGTCAGAAAGGCCAGGCCGCAGCTGATACCTGCACCGATCAATAGCCAGCGCTGGCGGGAAGAACCACGCTGGGCTTGGCTGGCCAGAAAAAAACAGGACATGGTAAGTGTTAAGGTGCAGGCGAGCATCGAGTCCAAGATACTAAAGGTGCCGATGGCCGTGACCTCCAAACAGGTCAGGAAGACGAATCCGGCGATAGAGGCTGCCCATATCTCCTCACGAAGACAGGCTTGACGGATTATGAGCATGATGAGCAGGGTGCTCAAACCAACGCTCAAAGCCGAGGGCAGGCGAACGGCAAAGGCGTTTTCACCGAAGGCCATGATTGAGATCCCGTTCAGCCAATAACCAAGGGGAGGTTTCTCGAAGTAGCGGAGGCCATTCAAATGGGGAGAAATCCAGTTGCCGGAAGCGATCATCTCCCGGGGCACTTCTCCGTAGCGGGTTTCGTCAGGTTCCATTAGTGGGCGAGCACCTAATGGAAAGAGGTAGATAGCGATAAATAGAGAGAGGATCAGGAGATTGAGTTTACTTTTGCTGGTCATTGGTTCTCCATCGACCCTTGCCAGGAGAGCCAGCCGTCTCGGCCTGGGATTTCTTTGCGGAGCATGGGTGTAGTTGGGATGTCATCACAATCTGCTAAGAGGGCGCCTAAGGCGACAAAATGTATTTTTCGTTGTGCCGCCTGTTGCAGAAAAGCAGAGAACAGTTCTAGGCAGCTCAGCCCTTCGGCTTCGGCGTGGATGGTTAAGACGTTGAGCTTGCCTGTCCGCAGAAGCTTAAGGAGAAAATCGTTATAGTTATTGACGTTGATACCGTTCTGGCCAATGATCTCGTCAAAGGTTGGCAGGGTGACAGGGATCTGGATGGGACCCGCAGGCCGGTTGTCGTGCAGTGGCAAGAAGATCGAATCTCCTCGGCAGTCGGAGGCATAGCGTAAGGGGAACGCGCCGCGGGAGGCGAGGGCGGCGGCCGATAACCGCCAGGCTGGGGCCGCGGCACAATCAACTGTTTGGTTGGTGATGGCGGTAAGTCTTGCCAGGCCACGTTTGGTGTCAGCCTCAATTTCCGTTTGGCTCAACTGCTCAATTTTGGTTTGCCAGCGGTGGTGGTCCCAGGCGTGGAAACCGATTTCATGGCCGGCGTTGGCACATTGGCGAATCTCGGCTGCTGCTCTGTCCGCAATGTTTGGACCGGGCCAGAATGTCCCTTTGAAAAGAATGTCCCAGCCGTAGAGGTTAGCGGCCTTGGAGCGCAGCATTTTTTTCAGAAAGGCTGGGCGAAACAGACGCCAGAGGTTGCGGCCCATGTTGTCCGGCCCCACCGAAAAGAAGAAGCTGGCGCGGATCTGGTGGCGGGCCAGCAGATCGACCAGATTAGGCACCCCACGCTTGGTGCCGCGCAGGGTGTCGACATCGACTCGCAGCCCGACAATGATTTTATCAGCCTTGAACATGCCCCTCTTCAATGGCCTGTTGCAGGAAGAAATCAAGGGTCTCCTCTACCGATTGGGCAAGCGGTACGGTAGGGTTCCAGCCGAGGACGCTGCGGGCAGCTTGAATGGAGGGTCTTCTGTGCTGAACATCCTGATAGCCGGAACCGTAAAAGGTCCTGGCCTCGATGGCACGCATGCCTGCGAAGGGAGGGAATTTGTGGCGTAGTGGATGGGCCTCGAATTTCTCGAGCAGGGTTTCGGCGAGCTCGGCAATCGAGGCTTCGTTGTCCGGATTGCCAATGTTGAAAATCTTGCCGTTACAGCAGTTGTCTTTATTCTCAATGATTCGATACAGGCAGTCAATGCCATCCTTGACATCGGTGAAGCAGCGTTTCTGCAAACCGCCATCGACCAAGCGGATGGGGGTGCCTTCCACTAGGTTCAAAATCAGTTGCGTGATAACCCGCGAACTGCCGATACGAGCCGATTCCAGACGGTCGAGGCGGGCGCCGACCCAGTTGAAGGGCCGGATCAGGGTGAACTGCAACCCTTTGTGGGAGCCGTAGGCCCAGATCACCCTGTCCAGCATCTGCTTGCTGCATGAGTAGATCCAGCGTTGCTTGCGGATTGGCCCAAGAACCAGATTGGACTCCTGTTCGTCGAATTCCGGGTCTTGGCTCATGCCGTAAACTTCCGAGGTCGATGGGAAGATGATGCGCTTGTTGTACTTGGCGCAATAGCGGACAATGCGCAGATTCTCTTCAAAATCCAATTCAAAGACCCGTAGTGGATCTTTAACATAGACCGCAGGAGTGGCAATGGCAACCAGCGGCAGGATGATGTCGCATTTCCTTACGTGGTACTCGATCCACTCTCGGTTGATGGAGATGTCGCCCTCCCGGAAATTGAAGTCGGGCCGTTGCAGGAGCCTGCCGATTGAAGATGAGGAGAGGTCCATGCCGAAGACTTCGTACTTGCCACTGTCCAGCAGCCGTTCGCTCAGGTGGTTGCCGATGAAGCCGTCAACGCCGAGAATCAGTACCTTTTTTTTGCGGAGACGTTCGGTCTGCAGGGCAGTGGGACTGGAGAGCCGCATGTCTTCGACCAGGTTCAGCTCCTCCGCCAACTGACTGCCGTTGATGAAAACCCCTCCGTCGCCTTGACCCGCTTCGATGCGGATGGCTCCTTCGCCACATGCGATGACGAGTGGTGAGGCCGAGAGAACGGTGCCGGGCTTGGCGTTGGCGCGGCCTGCTTCAATCGCCGCCGACCAGACCATCAGTTTGCGGTTGCCGATAAAACTGAAAGCTCCTGGGTAGGGGCGGGTTACTGCCCTCACCAGGTTGCGGACAGTGCAGGCCGGCTGATTCCAGTCGATCTCCCCGTCGGCGGGTTTTCTGCCGCCGAAGTAGCAAGCTTTGCTCTTGTCTTGGGGAAGACGTTGGCCTTGCCCCTTTTTGATCAGTGGCAGGGTTTGGTCGAGAAGTTCGGTCGCTTTGGCCGTCATCTTTTGATGCAGGGTGTGGGCGGTGTCCTCGTCGCTGATAGCGAGTCGCGATTGGCCAACGATATCACCGGCATCGGGTTTGATCGTCATGTAGTGCAGGGTAACGCCGGTTTCGGTCTCGCCATGCACCAAGGCCCAGTTCACCGGGCAGCGGCCTCGATACTTTGGCAACAGTGAGCCATGCAGGTTTAAGGCACCAGCGGGGGGCAAGGCCAGGATATCGGCACCAACCATGTTTCGATAATAGAAAGAGAAAAGGATATCGGCGTCCAGTGACTTGATCCTCTCTACCCACAGGGGATGATTGATGTTTTCCGGGGCGTGTACCGGGATGCCGTGGCTAGCGGCAAGTTCGGCTACCGATTCGAACCAGAGGTTTTCGTTTGGGTCGTCTTGGTGGGTGAAAACTGCGGCAATTTCGTAGCCGTGATTGATAAGCGCCCGGATGCCGGCGCAGCCGATATTGTGGTAAGCAAGGACAATGGCTTTCATGGAAATAGTAGACCTCTCGAGAGTCAAGTGAATAGGAGTGAGCAAACCAGACTTTTTCTTGGTGCGGCGTGGAGTGCTACTGCGAAGGGGGATTCGGTTGGCGTAAGCCAATGATTTCTTCAATAAAATATCTGGGCCGATTCCGGACATCTTGATAGATACGACCAATGTACTCTCCGAGGAGACCCATGGCGATGAATTGCGCACCAATCAGGACGAAGAGTGGTGAAAAGAGGGTGAAGACGCCGTTTACCGCCCAGGTGGAGCCATAGATCAGGCGCATAGCCATCAGGAAGAGGCCGAAGCCCATGCCGCCGGCGGCGACGATACAGCCGGTCAGTGACAGCATTCGGAGTGGAAAGGTCGACATCGAAGTCAGGAGATCGAATTGCAGGGAGATGAGCTTGATCAGGCTATACTTCGATTCCCCCTGCTGTCGCGCCTCGTGTTTGACAGGGATCTCGGAAGTTGTGCGGGCGAAGCTGTTGGCCAGGATGGGGATGAATGTCGAGTGTTCTCGGCACTGCAGCATGGCGTCTACCATCGGTCGGCTGTAAGCGCGGAGCATGCAACCGTAATCGTGCATCATCACTCCGGTGGCCCGCCGTACCGCTTTGTTGATCATGCTGGAGGCCAGTCGCCGAAAGAGTGAATCCTGGCGGTGCTGGCGGACGGTGCCGACAACGTCGACACCGCGAGCCATTTCGCGCACCAGGTTGGGGATCTCCTCTGGTGGATTCTGGAGGTCGGCATCCAGGGTGACGATGATCTCGCCTTTGCTCTGCGCAAGTCCTGCCATGACGGCGGCGTGTTGGCCGTAATTACGGTTCAAGATGACCCCTATGATCTCGGGGTTGCGGTCTGCTGCCTCACGAATCAAGCGGGCGGAATCGTCGCGGCTGCCATCGTCCACCAGAATGATTTCAAAGGGTTTTGTCAAAGGCCAACAGGCGGCCAGTGTGCGGCTAATGAGTTCGTTTAGGCAGGCGGATTCGTTATACACTGGAATGACAACCGAGAGTATGATCTTGTTCATGAGGCAAGTACCTCCTTGATGCTCGCCACCACTTGGTCGACGTCGTCTTCTTTCATGGCCGGGAAGAGGGGGAGCGAGCAGATGCGTTCTGAATTCCAGTCGGTGCAGGGCAGGGCGCCTGCAGACGTTTTCATGGTTTCACGGTAGTATTTCTGACTGTGCACTGCACGAAAATGGAGGCCGGTGCCGATGTTTTTGGCTTTCAGTCGACTCATGAACTCATCACGGCTCATGCCAGCTTGTTCGATATTGAGGCGGATGATGAACAGGTGCCAGGCGTGGCGCATAGGCCAGCTTGGCACAGCAAGCGGGCTGATCTCGTCGATTTCGGCAAGCTGGTCGAGATAGCGTTGGGCAAGGATTGCACGGCGCTCGATAAAGCCATCCAG
>JAQUKQ010000015.1 GCA_028718985.1 Desulfobulbaceae bacterium
CCGACGAACCAGATGCCAAAGGAAATGCGAGGCTACAACCCGAACCAGAATCATCTGCCCTACCCTTGCCACCTGCAGCGCTTCGACCAAAACCTTTGGCGATTTCTTCTGCTCCTGCTTCTCTGCAAAGGCTAAAAAATCGTGCATTCCCAAAAAGATATCAGCCGCCTGCCGCATCAACGAAAAATCAAGCCCATCCTCAAGACTCCACGCATAACGCCTCATAAAGGCCATCTGTCCCTCGGCTATCTGATATAGATAGCTCCGTCCGACGCAATGGTGTCTGGCATGAAAACGACTATCTGCCGGCTGCACTTCAAGAATTGCAATATCCTTGGGCAACAGACGGTTGAAGGCAGGAGTGATCTCGTCCGCAAGCATAGTGGTCGCTACCTCAAGATGGGCTACATATTCCAGGGCATGTACCCCGGCATCGGTGCGGCCATTGCCTTGCAGGTCGATATCATTCGTACCGAAGATTTCCGCGGCTGCGCTCAGCAGCACACCCTGTACCGTGCGGATGTTAGCCTCTCCCTGTCGCTGCCAGCCACGGAATGCCCCTCCCTCGAACTCAAGCAGGAGGCGAAAGCGCTGCAACACCGATTGCATCGGCTTCCCAGAGGGCGTTGCCCCCTTCAAGCAGCACCCACGGGGCCAGGAAATTGATCGAGGTGTCCCTCACGGATAACGGAAAACTCCCCCTTTCCGGCATCAAGGGCGTAGATATTGAAATTTGTACGAATATCAAAGCCCTCGTAGTGAATCGCAAAATTTAACGAAGCAGACCCCTCTTCGCCAGAGCGGATCCGGTGAAACACCCGGCGCGGCCAAACCAGCATGGCCCCGCCCTCATAGACAACCTGGCCATTTTTGCTGATCGACTGCGGTGTCACGGTAAAGTTCTCGATCCGGCCATGGGCTTGGCTATAAAGCTCAACGTGACGAATCCCGTTCAACACCAGCAAATTATCGTCTTGACCAGGATGCATATACCACGGACGAACAACATCACCGACTTGCCCGGGAGAGATTGCTCCCCCCTCGTGAATCACCCGATCAATGGCGTCAATCCTGGGCAAAAACTCCATTGCTACACAATCGAAAGTCACCTTGGCCGTCTTTCTCATCGGCTTCAAGGCAAGCATCCGATACAACCCTGGCACCTCATCGATAATCATGTTCTCTTGCATAGCACCCACACCATTTCTAATTGTTCAATCATCTCACGCCTCTTGGCGCAATCGCAGTTCAAAGGAGCAACTCATTCGTACAGGGTGATACGAACGCTTGGCATGCGCTAAGCCTTTGCGTCCCATGTCACTCTCCTTATTCACCCAAAGAAAGCCTTGGCACAAACGCCTGGCACACTCACGATCAAAAAACTGGTACAATCCCTTGATTTTTTTGCAGGCCTTTTGGAACTGCAAGACCACCATGTTCTCCGTAAGTGGTGAGGCCATCGCCAACGCACTGATCACGGTATCAATCTTCAGCACCAAGCCCTTTGCTCGGCCCCGCTCAACTAGCCCAAGCATCGCAACTGCGGCTTCCATCTCGCACTCGAGGCTGGCGTTCTCCTTCTCAAAACACCCTTCCTGCTCACACCACTCCTCCAAAAAGGCGATACAAGGCTTACTGTTAGCAGCGGAAATGGGCTCAAAGACGATTCGTTCCGGGGAGTAGCCCCTCTCAAACTGCTTGATCAAATTCCGTTTCTTGGCATACCGATTGCCCTTCAGTTCCGTGAGATCAGGGACGCTATAGACATAGTCGTGGTAATCGGGCTGCTCACTGACTTGAAAAAATTGACTGATCCGGGCCATGCCATGCTGGTCGAGATACGTTTGCGGCACAAACCAGTAGGCTGGATAACCCGCCTCGTCGGCAATCACCTTCAACTCTTGCGGATCCGGGCTGGGCTCTTCCCCCCCCAAGGGCAGCAAAAGATGACGATAGTTCGAATGCCCGGGGTACTCAGCCCCCAGGATGAGCCGGTCGCCACGAACGGCGGCACAGGGGAAGAAAGAGGCGCTGGACCACGCAAGAACTCCGGGCAAACTATATTCGCACAGTTCATGTGGTTGCCCCACAAAGAATGGAGCCAACCAATTATAATCATCTTCAGAAATCGGCAATAATTTCATTTCGTAAGCAACATAGGCTGCGAGTCCACCATTTTTTCAAAACCAAGTTGGCTATAAAACGGGGCAGAACCCCTCTCCGCAATCAAGCCAATCCAAGCGATACCCCCGCCCTGCAGACGCTCGAGGATGGAGCTCACAATGCGCTTTCCAACTCCCAACCGCCGCCAGGCAGAGGCAACCGTCACATCTTGCACATAAGCGTCGCTCACGCCATCACTGATTGCCCTCCCCATGCCGATTATCTCCTCTCCCGACATTGCTACCGCAAAGCAGTAGCTCTGCTCAACCAATCTCGCCAGCAGAACGTGATCCTCCGCCTCCTGTTCTGGCCACCAACCAGCCTGCCGATACAAGGCAACAATCGAGCGCAACTGTGCTGGACTCGGTGCGGAAATAAAAAGAATCTGAACATCAGTCATAGCATCATGAATCGGTTTCAAAAAACTAATATCGTGTAAAACAACAAACAATTCAGCCTATTGAGACATGGGAACACCTATGGCGCTTGCCTGGCATGAAACAATCGCCGTCGACATGACACCATACCTTGATCTATAGTCCCTCACAAGTAGTCTTTTTAGTGATCATTGCCACCCCTGAGTGCTCCTTTTGACCTAAGCATCAGGTGTTACAGTGAGTGAGGGTTTCATTTTCGAGGCAACATTGGCTCCTTGTGCCTAGGCTGAAGCACTCCATTTACCAAAATGGAGCTTGGGAGGCCATAGCGATGCGAATCCTTTCTCCTTAGACCGACAAGACCAACGCAACCTAAAGCGCTGTCGGGCAATCACAGCTTGACATCTACCAACTGACGCAACTTCCGACAAAATAAATAAAATCTTGCTTTGTTCTCTGATCTTGTTTTGATAGAATGCAGAGGCTTGGTGGCAGCACTACAATCCATCTTCATTTCCGCGGGGTTACGACGACCCACTCATGCTTTTTCCCCCAAGGCATAACGTACAGAAAGGATAAATTTATGTTTTTCAAATCATTAAGTGTCAGAATCCGCCTTATCGGTTTTGTGAGTCTTTTACTGCTCATGTTCCTCGTCACCGGCACTTTAGGTCTCATCGGCATGCGCGACAGCAACAACGCCCTCTCCTCGGTCTACACCAGCCAAGTCATTCCCCTGGATGAGCAAGGCAACCTCAACACCCTGCTACACAACGAAGTCATCCAACAGGTAGACCGTCTCCTCTTTGAGCAGATGTCTTGGGAGGAGTGCCAACTCCGGGTGGAAAAGGCCAAGGGGCAGATCGCCAAACACTGGCAAAATCTCTCGATGATCAAGTCCAGCAGGCTAGGTGAAACCGATACCAAAAAATGGCAGGAAGCCTATGCTGCTTTGGGCAATAGCACCGAGGACGTCCTAAACAACCTGATCCTCCTGTTGCAGGCCAAAGACACCGACCGACTCGACACCTTTTCGGACAAAAAACTCTACCCATTAGGCGAACTTTACAGTGAAAAACTTGGTCAGATGAACAGGGATCGGCTGACGCTGATTGAAGACGAATATCAGCTCTCGCAAAAGCGCTTTGACAGTGCTAAGCAGACATTTATCTTTATCCTGATCTGCGGGGTTCTCCTCGCCAGTCTCCTGAGCATCTTGATTATTCAGGGAATCAACCGGCCGCTCTTAAAAATTACCTTAGCCATGAAAAACTTAGCCCAAGGTCACGTCAGCGAAAAAATTGATTACGACAGGGAGGATGAATTTGCTATCCTGATCAACGGCTTCAACCAGATGTCAATTTATCTGGCTGACCTGATTTCAGAGATCGAGCGTTCCGGCATCCAAGTCACCAGCTCCATCACCGAAATCGCCGCGACCATCAAACAGCAGGAGACCACCGTCAACGAGCAGGCGGCCACCTCCAACGAAATTGCCGCCTCTACCACCGAAATTGCTGCCACGGCTGAAAACCTGATGGACACCATGGCCAAGGTCACCGACATGGCCCAGAACACGGCTCTTGCCGCATCGCAAAGTCACTCACGACTCTCAAACATCAACACAATCATGAAAAAGATGGAGGACGCATCGCAATCGATCGTCGCCAAACTCTCCATTCTCAGCTCCAAAGCCAGCACCATCGCCGGCGTCACCAAGACAATCAACAAAATTGCCGACCAAACCAACTTGCTCTCCTTAAATGCCGCCATCGAAGCGGAAAAAGCTGGTGAATACGGGGCGGGATTCTCCGTGGTTGCCTCCGAAATCAGAAGGCTTGCCGACCAAACTGCTGTCGCGACCTTCGACATAGAGCAGATGGTCAACGAAGTGCAATCATCGGTTGCCAGTGGAGTCATGAATATTGAAAAATTCGCCGACGATGTCCGCCGCGGCTTCCAGGAGGTGCAGATCAGCTCAAACCAAATCTCACAGGTCATTGACCAGGTACAGGCCCTCCGCCCACCTATCGAGACCGTCAACGAAGGAATCGCCGCCCAATCGCTTGGGGCGAAGCAGATCAGCGAGTCTGTTGATCAGCTTAACGAGGCCGCCCAACAGACTGCCGAATCAGTAACCCAAACCAGCCAGACAATTTTCCAACTCAACAAGGCAGCATTGATTCTGCGAGACTCCGTCGCCAAATTCAAGGTAAAGACCAGCAGTTCCAAAACAACTGATTTTGACTACTAACACCTCAAATAAGCCTGCTGCTCCCTCACCAATACTCTGCGGATAGCGATCAAACATGCTCCTTTTGCTCTTTACCCTCCAGGATGAAGCCTACGCCATTGACAGTACCAGGGTCGTCGAAGTCATCCCCTTCCTGCTGACCCAAAAGATTCCCATGACGCCGAAATTCATCATCGGCATGGCCAATTACCGCGGAAAACCCATCCCAGTTCTAGACCTTGGGCTCCTACTAAACGACCAGCCTTGCCGTCAACAGCTCAACACCCGGATCATTCTCATCAGTATCTCGCTCGACAACCAGTTCAAAAAGATTGTCGGCCTCCTGGCCGAAAACGTGACTGATACCGTCAGGACACCAAAGGGATGGCAGCCCAAACAAGCCGGTCAAAGTCCGATGTTCCTCGACAGCACGATAACACGCCAGCCCATGGTTCGCTGGTTTCAACCAGAACAGATCCTGCCGGATGAGATCCCAGGGCTATCCTTCATGGAACAGTAAGAGATTGTGATTCATGCCTGATAACAGCGTAATCAATACCATTCTCGAATCTATCCTTAAGGAGGCCATGGGGCTGAACACCTCATCTGTCAGCCTGTCCTCGCTCAAACACGCCCTGTCCCGCCGGATGCGTTTTTTGGAGATCGACAACACCCTCTACTACATCAAATTACTTAAGTCCTCTCATCAAGAGCTAAACGAACTCATTGAAGAGGTTACTGTCAACGAGACCTGGTTTTTCCGAGACGAGGCACCCTTCATAGCCCTGCGTGATTACGCCGTCAATTTTATCAGAAAATACAAAGGCCTGCCCCTGAGACTACTTAGTATCCCCTGCTCTACCGGGGAAGAACCCTACTCGATGGCCATCACCCTCCTTGAGGCCGGCATTCCAAGACATGCCTTTACGATCGACGCTGTCGATATCAGCCGTCGTTCCATATCCATCGCTCAGAAAGGAATCTACCGCAGCCACTCTTTTCGTGGCCCTGGCGCCCAAAGGCATCAGCGCTATTTCACCAAGACCAAAGACGGCTATTCGCTCGACCAAAATATCAAGAGCTTGGTTCGATTTCACAGGGGCAACCTCATCCACCTGACTCGCCCTCTGGCCAACACGATCTACCAAGTAATCTTTTGCCGTAATCTCTTAATCTACCTCGACAGTAGTTTCCATCAACAGTCAATCAACACCTTCGACTCTCTGCTGGCCGACAACGGCATACTCATCATCGGCCACGCTGAAGCAGGCCTCTTCAGCAACAGTCGCTTCACCCCCGCCTCCTATCCCAAGGCCTTTGCCTTTGAGAAGAAAAAGGAGTACGATAGCCAATTACCAACCCCCATGGGCTCGGTGAATCCGTCCCCGCCACGCCAAGCTCACGACCTATCCCCCGACAAAGGCTTATCAACTTCTTTGTCGGAGACCTACGAAGATTTTCCCCAAGCAACCCATATAAGGTTCAAGAGTGGTGAGGCACAGGATGACCAATTCAATAGAGCGATCAGAGCCTGTGAAGATCGTCTTCAAAGAGACGGCGCCTCGTCAGAAATCTACTACCAGTTCGCCACCCTCTTCGAGCAAAAAAAAGAGTGGCGAACAGCCATTAAAATGCTGAAAAAGGCGATCTACCTCGACCCTAACTCTCTTGATGCCATTGACATGCTGGCAGCCATTTATCAACGACTCGGAGATGACAACAACTATCGAGCCTGCCTCAACCGTGGGCAGCGCATCATTAGTCGACTGAGCCGCACAAGCGAAGCACCCGCGTAGACGTGCCCCATGCAAACAACATACTCAGACTTTAATATCACCGACTGCTGGAACAAAATTGGCGTCTTCAGCAAAGAACAAAAGAGCTGCCAGCGTTTGACGGAGTTCGCCCATTGTCAAAATTGCGAGCAGTACATCAACGCTGGCCGCCAACTGCTCAACCGTCCCTTATCTGATGAATACCGTCAGGAGTTGAGTGATCGCCTCAGCCACCCCATCAACCATGAACCCAAATCAAGCCGCTCGGCCTTCATCTTCCGGGCAGGAGACGAATGGCTTGGAGTCAAATCCTCACTGATCAAGGAAGTGGTGGACATGGGGCCAATCCACTCAATCCCACACAAGAGCAGCCGCATCTTCAGAGGGATCGTTAACATTCGTGGCCGGCTGGAGCTCTGCGTCTCCATTGGCGGCGTTTTGCGTATCGAACCAGGCACCATGCGCCAAGGAACCCCTGCCCCTGAACGGCTGATCGTCGCTGCCAAAAGTGGCCAGAGCGTCGTTTTCCCAGTCAGTGAGGTCATGGGGCCGATCCCTTACGACAGCAGCGCCCTGAGGCCACTGCCCATCACCGTCTCCGGTTCAAAAGCCGTTTACACCAAGGGCATCATAAACTTTAACAACACAGAGATCGGCATGCTCGACGACACCATGCTTTTCAGAATTCTGGCCAGGAATCTGGGGCAATGAAAAACGATTTGAACGACATATCCCTGCTCGATCTGTTCCTGATGGAAACAGTCTCGCAGTGCCTCAACCTGAGCCATGAGCTCGACAAATGGGATAATGCCCCTGGTGCCGGCCCTGACTTCAACGCC
This sequence comes from Desulfobulbaceae bacterium, assembly GCA_028718985.1. Classification (GTDB taxonomy): domain Bacteria; phylum Desulfobacterota; class Desulfobulbia; order Desulfobulbales; family VMSU01; genus VMSU01. The sequence goes on from JAQUKQ010000015.1 coordinate 7,388, forward strand.
ATGCACCGCGCCATTCATTCCATCACTGGTGCGGCAAGAATTGTCGACCTGCAAGCCATTATCAATTTGGCACGAGCCATGGAGCACAGCCTGCCAATTGCGGCGGCGAAGCCCAGTTCCGAAACGTACACTCTCCTTCAATCGGCTGTCGACCTGCTCAATCAACTGGTGAAAGTCTCCGCCAGCCAAATCAAAGACACCCTGCACGAAAAGAAAAATCTGATTTCAAACATCTCCACGCATCTGCTTGAACTCAAAGCCTCACCCTCGTCCGTTTTGCCTGAAACGAGCAGCGCTCCCCCCGTCGTCCATATTCCAACTGCCCTCGCGAGCCAAGGCCTCTTTCATATCTTCCGTGAAGATGCCGAAAACCACCTTGCCGTCCTCTCGGACAACCTCATTCAAATCGAAAAAAACCCTCGATCGGGAGTTCTTCTCGAATCCTCGATGCGGGCCGTGCACTCACTGAAAGGAGCGGCCAGAATTATCGAACTGGATGCCATCGTCACCCTGGCGCACGCGATGGAGGATATCTTCATCGCAGCGGAGAATGGAACCCTATCCCTAACTCCTGAGCACATTGACACCCTGTTTACCGCCGCTGATGCAATCAAGGATCTGACCAAGCAGGATGAAGAAAACCTGCCTTCATGGTTTGCCGACAACAACAAAACCATTTTCGCCCTGGCAGAGAAGCTGCTCCACACAGAAAAAAACTCGGCAGAGTGCAGCGTAGAGGCCGGGTCGCTCACACAACCTTCCGAGGCACCACAGGCAGTGAGCAATGAACCAGAGGAACCTCAAAACCTTTCTGCCACTCTGCATCACAACCGCCCCGGCCCAAACAACATGGATCGCCTGCTACGGGTTTCATCCCAAGGCATGAGTCAAATCCTTGCACTGGCCAGCGAAGCCATGATCGAATCACGCTGGCTACCGACTATCACCAGCACCATTACCCGTGTCAAACGACAGCAAGATGAAGTCTGGTACTCCTTGGAAAAAATCCGAGCGCAGCTGGCAGGATCTGGCATCCCACCCGCCCTCGATAGTGGCCTCGCCGACATCGTGGCAAAACTCAAACGCAACCAGGACTATTTCGGTCATCAAATCATCGAACTGACGGAACACAGCACCCATGCCGTTACCATTGGTCACCGTCTACACCAAGAGATCCTCCGTAACCGGATGCAGCCATTATCCGAAGGGGTCATCGGCCTGCCGCGGCTGGTTCGCGACCTCGCCCGGCAACAGAACAAGACTGTCCGTTTCGAGATCATTGGTTCCGAAACCATGATCGACCGAGACATCCTAGAAAAGTTAGAATCTCCCTTCAATCACCTTATCACCAACGCCATTGATCACGGCATTGAACCCTCCGCTCAGCGTGAAAAAATCGGCAAACCGAGAGAGGCATCACTCACCCTCACCGCATGTCACCATGCCGGCATGCTGGTGATTACGATCAGCGATGACGGTCGTGGCCTGAACTATGAAACCCTGCGGAAAAAAGCTGTCGAGAGGCGGCTGGTCTCCGAAAAGGTTGCCGCTGAGCTCACCGAAACCGAACTCTCCGAATTTCTTTTCCTGCCCAATTTTACGACGAAAGACTCAGCAGACAAGACCTCAGGCAGAGGCGTCGGCCTCGACATCGTCTACAATACCATCCGTGAGATCAGGGGGGAGATCAATCTGCACTCTATTCCCGGTCAAGGGCTGACCTTCGAACTCCATCTACCGCTTACCCTGTCGACCATCCGAGGGTTGCTCATGGAGATCAACAACGAACCATACGCCCTGCCACTGATCAACATTGACCACGCAGTCCGCCTACCTCGAAACGAAATCAAAGAGATGGGGACTCGCCAATATTTCATCACCAACAACAAACGGGTAGGACTCATCACTGCCCAACAGGCCCTTGATCTCAAAGAGCAAGAACAAGATGACGACACCCTGTCAATCATCGTCTTGGGCGGCACCAGCAACAACTACGGTCTTATCGTCGACCGTTTTCAAGGCATCCGCGATCTCGTCGTGCAACCCCTCAACCCAAGACTCGGCAAGTTACGCAGTATCAGCGCCGCAGCCATTGGCGAGGATGGCACGCCGATTTTAATTCTCGACATTAACGATCTCAGGCAATCGATGGATCGTCTCATCTCCGGTGAACGCCTGCAACGAATCGAACCGCAAATTATCTCCAGCCACTCCAAACGTAAACGCATTCTGGCGGTAGACGATTCGATAACGGTACGTGAGGTAGAACGAAAGATCTTGACCGAACACGGTTTTGAGGTCGAAGTTGCCGTTGATGGGTTTGAGGCATGGAACATGATCCGCCTTAACCGCTACGACCTGATCATCACCGACATCGACATGCCAAACATGGATGGTATCGAGCTTTTGATCCACATCAAAGAGGCGGCGGATTACGAAAACATTCCGGTCATCATCCTCTCGTACAAAGACCGCGAGGAGGACCGGGTGCGCGGCCTCGACGCCGGTGCCGATTATTATTTGACCAAGTCCAGCTTTCACAATCTCGCCCTGATCGAGGCGGTTGAGGACCTGATAGGCCCTCCCAGCACCTCCCCTATTAACGAGAATGGCCAGAGGTGGGATAACTCGAGTCTCGCTGAAGATACTCTTCGTCCTTCTCATCTAACCGATCCCCCGCTCTTGAAGGGGGTGAACGTTACCAGCTCACGGAGCAGAATATGAGAATCGGTATTGTCAACGATTCGGTCATGGCAGCAGAAGTTCTTCGCCGCATCGTCATCTCCTGCCCGGAGCATCAACTCCTCTGGATGGCCGTAAATGGTGAAGAGGCGGTAAGCAATTGCCAAGTAGCCCTGCCCGATTTAGTCCTCATGGATCTCATGATGCCGGTCATGGATGGAGTTGTCGCCACCAGGCGTATCATGAAAAATACCCCTTGCGCCATCCTGATCGTCACCTCAAGTGTCACCGGTAATTCATCAATGGTCTTCGAGGCCATGGGTGCCGGCGCCCTCGATGTCGTGGCCACCCCTGTCCTCGGTCACAATAATACAAACATCACAACAAACGAACTGATTCGCAAAATCGAACTCATCGCAAAACTCATTGGCTGCGCACAGAAAAAGAGCAATGGCAGGCAGCAGAACCGGGCACTTAAACCTGCCGACCATCGAACAGATCCCCCCATGATCGCCATTGGCGCTTCGACCGGTGGACCGCAGGCCTTGACCACTATTCTAGCCCAGCTCCCAATCAACTTCCCGGCTACGGTTGTCATCATCCAGCACATGGACAAGAAATTTACCCACGGACTGGCCTCGTGGATCAACCAACAAATTGTCATGCCTGTCAAAGTGATCGTTGAAAAAGAGCGCCCGCAGAAAGGTACCGTCTACGTGCCCAGCACCGATCACCATCTGACGCTTACCACCAAGGGCACGTTCAGCTACTCTGTAGAACCGGCGGACAACTTTTATCACCCATCCGTCGATGTCTTTTTTCAATCCATCAGCACCAACTGGCATGGTACGATTATCGGAGCGCTCCTCACCGGCATGGGCCGTGACGGATCAACAGGCCTCCTTGCCTTAAAAGAGGCAGGACACCATACCATCGCCCAAGATGAAGAGACATCTATCGTCTACGGCATGCCTAAGGCGGCAAAGCAATTAGACGCAGCCAAAGAGATCCTCCCCATCCACGAAATCGGCTCCCGCATCAAAGCATTGATAGGGGGGAAATAACCATGCAAGCAACTCTGTTTAGCGATGACATCACCTCCATCAACAACTTCCACATCACGGTATTGTTAGTTGATGACCAGCCAATGATCGCCGAAGCCGTTCGCCGCGCCCTCGAAGAGGAGAAAGATATCGAGTTTCATTACTGTTCAGACCCAACCAAGGCCATCAAGATCGCCAATAAGATCAAGCCAACCATTATCCTGCAAGATCTGATCATGCCCGAGGTCAATGGACTGATGATGGTGAAATTCTTCCGGGTCAACAAAGAAACTTCTCAGGTGCCGATCATCGTTCTATCCACCAAGGAAGACCCTAAGATAAAAAGTGACGCCTTTAGTCTGGGTGTCAACGACTACCTGATCAAGCTCCCCGACAAGATTGAACTCATCGCCCGTCTGCGCTACCACTCCACCGCCTACATCCACCACAGACAGCGAGATGAAGCCTTTGCCGCCCTGCAGGAGAGCAAACGCCAGCTTCATGAGGCCAACCTGGCGCTCGAGAAACTCTCCTCCTTGGACGGACTGACCGGCATCGCCAACCGCAGGCAGTTCGATGCAGTGCTAAGCAAAGAGTGGAACCGGGCCATTCGAAACCGCATCCCCATCTCACTGGTGATGCTCGATATCGACTATTTCAAACGTTATAACGACACCTATGGCCACCAAAAGGGAGATTCTTGCCTGAAAAGAGTCGCCAAGATCTTACACGACAACGAAAAACGGCCCGCCGATCTAGCCGCCCGCTATGGTGGTGAAGAGTTTGCCGTGATCCTGCCAGAGACAGATCTAAGCGGTGCTACAGAGATTGCCACAACTATCCTGCAAGGCATACGAAATGCCACGATCCCCCATAAAACTTCAACCGTCAGTAAATGCTTGACCGCAAGCCTTGGTGTCACCAGCATGACCGCCGAAAGAGGAATGCTACCCGATATCCTGATCTCACAGGCCGACCAAGCCCTTTATCAGGCGAAAGAAGAAGGACGTAATCGGGTGGTTGTTACGTATCGTTCGGAGGAGAGCCCCGCAGAGAAACAAAATGATTGCATTGCTCAACCCCAAGATATTGAACCGTAGAATTTGTATCCGCCTCAAACACGACCCTCTTATCCTCTCTGGCATAGCCCAGAAATCAAACAGTCCTGTCGCTAAAAACTGACACCTATTTTATAGTAGTAATTACTATTCATTACAGACATATTATTTTCAGATCACTCCCTCTGCCTTGTCATCCTGTCTCCTTTTCCTGACAACTCTTCTACTAAATATAAAAGTATTTATTACCAATAAAATCCCTTTTCAAACAATAAACTCTACAATATCGGTATATTAAGAAAAATATCCATCATTGGCATGGAGCTTGTAATGACTCCATCAACAAGTCTTCAGCATTAACTAAACCCATAACCTTATTCGGAGGAACGATGCGAAAAAAACTGATAGGAAGTGCCGCAACATTGATTATTCTTGGAGGCATGACACTTCAGGCTTGGGGCGCGCCCTCAACCTCAAGTCGTTTAAGAGCCACGAGCGCTACTTGGGACGCAGGGAAACAACAACTCAACCTGCAAATCAAAGGAAGCAGTCAAGATAAAAAATTAACCTTGTCATATGGAGGCAAGGCGTACACCATGCGAGCAAGAGGTAAAGGCAAATTTGCCATCACCCTAAAAGCCGTCTGTTATGACTCCAAAATTGAAGTCAAAAGCAATAGAGGGGCAAGTCTCTCCACCAGGGTTAAGGTCACAAACGGCAATGCCAGCAAAGGAAAAATCTGTAAGGCTGATAACAACCCAGGCGGAGGCAATGGAGGAGGCTCAACAGCAACTGGCGGTTATCAACTCCTCGCCTGGAACGACCTGGGGATGCACTGTATGGACGGCAGCGACTTCTCAATCTTTTCTATTCTGCCGCCCTACAACAACCTTGTCGCCCAACTCGTGAAGAAAGGCAACGGGACAGCCACTCGAGTCACCTCTGGAGTAACGATCACCTATGAAGCAGAAGCATCATTAGATGGAAAATGGAACACCATGAGCAGCACCAAGAGCAATTTTTGGGACTATGCCGGCACCCTTTTCGGGGTAAGTCTCGCACCGGATGTCGGACTCACAGGCAATGCCGTGCAGAGTATGACCCCCCATCTGATGACTTATAACAGCACTCACGATTGGTGGAGTGCCGATGGTATTCCTACTGCGCCGAAAAATGACGATGGGAGTTACAACAGATATCCTATGGTCAAGGTGGTAGCCCGAGATTCCGTTAGCGGAGCGATACTTGCTACCACAACCACCGTACTGCCAGTCAGTGACGAGATGGATTGCAAAAAATGCCACGGGTCAAATGCGGGCTACACAGAGGCCCAACCAGCCGGAGGCTGGATCAATGATCCTGATGTCGATAAGGACTACAAGCTCAACATTCTCTCGCTGCACGACGAGAAAAATGGCACCTCACTTCTCGCTACTGCCGAGGGTGGCACCTCTGTTCTTTGCGCCTCCTGTCATAAAAGTAATGCCCTTGGTACCGCGGGCATGACCGGAGTTAAATCTCTAACAGCGGCCATTCACTCCCGGCATGCAAACGTGCTTGATCCTGCCAACGGAGCGCCACTAAACGACAGCGCCAACAGGAATGCCTGTTACGCCTGCCACCCAGGATCTACAACCCAATGCCTCCGTGGGGCAATGGGCAAGGCAACCGATGCTAGAGGAAATCTTTTGATGCAGTGCCAGAGTTGCCACGGAGTTATGAGCGCCGTCGGAGACTCCTCCCGGGAAGGCTGGTACGATGAGCCAGGCTGTCAGCACTGTCACCACGATGGCATCCGTGACCTGCAGGCCGTAAACGATCTAACAAGCGGCAGTCTCAAGGTCGTGACCGATACACGTTTTGCCACCAATCCAAACACACCTTTGGCCGGGAAAAGCCTCTACCGTTTCAGCACAGGACACGGCGACTTACAATGCGAGGCCTGCCATGGAGCGACCCATGCCATCTACCCTTCGCTCCGAGCAGAAGACAACATTCAAAGCATTGCGGCGCAAGGTCATACAGGAACAATTGCCGAATGCACCGCCTGCCACCTCAGCGTACCGAATACCGTCAATGGCGGCCCGCACGGGATGCACACCGTAGGTCAAGGCTGGATTAGCTCGCATCAAGATGTAGCAGAGAAAAACCCAGCAAGCTGCACTGCCTGCCATGGTAACAATTATGAAGGAAGCCCCTTATCCAGAACCTTCAGCACCAGAACCTTCTCTGTTGAGAACAGCAGCAAAACCTTTGCCGCAGGCCACCCAATCAGCTGCTATGACTGTCATAATGGCCCTGGTGGTGAAGGGACAGCGCCTGTTTCTTCACCAAGCGCAGCAAGTGGTAATACGACATCAAATGTCAGCCAAATCCTCAGCACAACATGCCGCTCGTGTCATAGCAACAAGCAAAGCCTGGTCAGCTGTTCAAACAGTAAGTGGACAGCACACAACGGTAAACGGGTCAGCACCGCAATTTACAATGCAGTTAGCAAATCGATCACTGGCGCCATTTGCTCCTCTGTCGCATCAAGCACAGGCTCATCGCAAGAAGACGATGATGACTGATTAACGGTATGAAATCTTCAGATGAGGAACTTCATAAGTTCAACCGATCTCCTTAGTCTGACTAAACAGTAGATTTTAAAATCAAAAGCCCTCCTTGCCCGTGCGAACTAGGCAAAGAGGGCTTTTGATTTTATCCCGCATGAAGAAAATCATTCCATCAAAAATACGATCTAGCCCCAATGTAATGTTTTTGGAAATATGCGGATGAGAGGCTTTCTCGGCTGACAGTCTTACCACGACTCGGGGCATGAATGAAGAGATCGCCCCCTTGATAGATCCCGACATGAGAGACCTGTCCACTTCGATCAGTCGTAAAGAAAACCAAATCACCAGGACGAAGCTTATCCCGTTCAACGACGCGTCCCAAGCGGAATTGGTCGCGGGAGATGCGAGGCATGTCCAAACCGATGAGTCGATAGGCCATCATTGACAATCCACTACAGTCAAAACCAGAAACGAGGGAAACATCGCCAAATCGGTACGGCACTCCAACAAACTGCTGCGAGACCTTAACCAACTCCTTGCGTATTGACTCCTCTTGATCACGATAGCGCCAGGCAGGATAGGTCTCAGGGCGTATGATCTGATAGTCTGCAATGACTCCCGCCTGCATGAGTTGCCGAGCCGCAGTCAAAGCCTCCTCATAACACCTATAGCTGCCAAAACGCACCGGGTAGCTTCCACTGTTTTCCTTGAAATAGTACGCCGCAATCCCCTGTTCAACGAGGGTTGAACAGAATCGAAAGGCTGTATCGGCCTCCGTAAAAGCCCCGGCTTGAATAGCATATCCCAAGACTGGAAGAAGTCGCTGACTATGCAAAGCAGGGGACTGAGATACAAGGGCAAGGGGAGGGGTGGCTCTTTGTTTCGAGGAGCAACCAGAAAACAAGAGAACAAAAAGGCTAATAACGCAGAAATGCAGAAAATGGTTGCGAAACACTCTGTCCATCTGGTTTAATACGCCCTTTCGATTTTGTTGACTTGATCCACTCAGGTAGCGGTAGAATCGAGAGCTTATCATGGCTCACTGATCTCCAACCTGACTCAAGAGCTTACAAGAAATTACACCATTACAACCGGAGGAACACCCCATGGGCAGAGGCGATGCACGAACCAGACGCGGTAAAATTTTCAAGAAATCAAAGGGCAATAGTCGTCCAGGTAAAAAGGCTAAAAAAGTAGAAGAGAAATAGGTCGAGATTAGACCGCGCAGTAGATAGAAAGGCTCAACCGTTACAGATTAGCGTTTGGGCCTTTCCCTTTCCCCTTCAATAATTCTTTCGAGCCAACACCTCTCGTGGCTTGGAGCCATCAGACGGCCCGACAATTCCCTCCCGCTCCATGATCTCAATCATCCGAGCTGCCCGGTTGTACCCTACCCGCAAACGCCGTTGCACCATCGAGATCGACGCTTGCCCGGACTCACAAACAAACTCCACCGCTTCATCGTATTTCTCGTCGTAATCACTGACATTCTCACCATCATCGATCACATCTAACTCTTCGGCAATCTTCATCACCGATTCATCATAACTCGCTGGACGTTGTTCCCTCAGGAAACCAACAATCTTTGCAATTTCTTTCTCGGAGATATAAGCGGCATGAATGCGTTGCATGCGACTGGTGCCCGGGGCCATAAACAGCATATCTCCTTTGCCAAGGAGATGTTCAGCGCCTGAAGCATCGAGGATAGTGCGCGAATCAATTTTACATGAGACCTTAAACGACATTCTGGTAGGAAAATTAGCCTTGATCAAGCCAGTCAAAACGTCGACAGATGGGCGCTGAGTCGCAAGGATAAGATGCATGCCGGCAGCACGTGCCATCTGAGCCAAGCGAGCGACCGAACCCTCCACATCCTTCGAGGCGACCATCATCAGATCAGCCAACTCATCAATAATGATCACAATCAACGGCAACTTCTCATCGGCCGCCTCATTATAGGTCGCCAGGCTTTTGACCTTCAATTGCTCCATCAGGCCATAACGCCGCTCCATCTCTAAAACCGCCCATTGCAGGGCACGGCTTGCCATTTTCGGATCAACGACTACCGGATGCAAAAGATGGGGGATGGCCTCATAGGCCGACAACTCGATACGCTTGGGATCCACCATCAGCAATCGAACCTCGTCAGGGGTCGAATTCAACAGGATACTGCAAATAATGGTGTTAATGCCAACCGACTTGCCGGCACCGGTGGCGCCGGCAATTAAAAGATGAGGCATTTCAGTGAGGTTGGCGTAGACCGGGCGACCGACAACATCCTTACCAAGACCCAAGGTCAGTGGTCTGGCACCCTTCTGGAATTTTTCGCTGCCCAGAATCTCGCGGATATAGACCATCTGCCGAATCGGGTTTGGAATCTCGATACCGAGAGCGGCCTTGCCGGGGATAGAGCCCACGATGCGAACACTCTCTGTCTTCAAAACCATGGCCAAGTCGTTTTCAAGCGACACAATACGACTGATTTTAACCCCTGGAGCCGGAGCATATTCATAGGTAGTAATTACTGGGCCTGGCGAAATACCAACGACGTGGCCCTCCACGCCAAAATCAAGGAGTTTGGCCTCCAGTTTTTTACTGACCGCAAGATAATGCTCCCGATCGAGTTCAAGGGTAAGAGAATCCTCGGGCATATCGAGCAGTGTCACCGGCGGCAAGACAAAATCTCCTTCCGCAACAGGCAGTGGCTTGAAATCCACATCCAACTCGGGTGTTAAGCGGACAGGCTCATTTAATTTAGGCATGGGAGGTCCGGCTTCAAGCGCTGGTAAGCGCCGCTTGCGCTCCTGCCGATCATGAATCGGCGGCGCGTCGAGCTCAGTCGATCGTCCGAAACGCCACCCCTGATAAATTGTCCACAGCCTGCCACGCAAAGTGATCAGCAATCGATAGGGAGAGAACTGGATTGTTACCATCAACGAAATGAGGGCAACAAAAAGAGCGATTACCACGAAACCAGGCCTCCCCAGCAAGGGGCTCAGTGTGTTGCATAGACTGCTGCCAATCACGCCGGCAAGAGGGAAAGGGCCACAAAAAAGAGAGATTTGTTTAACGGGGAGTACCGCCAATAATGCACTGCAAGAGAGCAAAAAGAAGGTAGCACCAGCGAGGATTGCAGGCAGGCGCTCAATATTTTTTTTTTGGAAGAAAAGCTGCGAAGGGAAATAGAAAAGGAAAAAAACCAACCAAAAGGCGCTGAGCCCAAAGATCCAGGTCAGCAAGCGTGCGCAAAAGTCACCCAACCACCCTCCCCAATTTGTACATGCTGCGGCGGTAGCGCCATCGGCTTGAATTGAGGAGTAACTAACAAGACTGATAAACAAAAAAAGGGCTAGACAAAGCCCGGCAATTGCCAAAATCTCCTGGCCGATACTGGGCCCGGGCGGCAACTCCGTCGTATTACTGCCTTTTGCCATTGTTGATCGCGTCTAAAATCCCATTAATGAAAGAGGGGGCGTCGTCAGTGCTGTACCGTTTGGCAATCTCGATGGCCTCGTTAATCGCTACCGTCGCGGGGACATCATCACGGAACAGCACCTCATACGCACCCAAGCGTATGAGGTTGCGGTCAACGACAGACATTCTGCCCACTCGCCAGTTTTTGGTGTACTGACTGATGACAGCATCAATTTCCGCTGCATGAGCAGCAATCCCCTCAAGCAACTCCTGCGCCTGCGGAATCACCTTCTGATTGACCTGAAAGTTATCACAAAAGAGCGCAAACTGCTCGAGCGGTTCTGTGCCACTGATCTCGGCCTGATAGAGAGCTTGCAGTGTCAATTCTCGTGATTTACGGCGACTGCCCATTACAGCTTGTCAATGAGATTAACCATCTCAATGGCGGCCACGGCACAGTCAGAACCTTTATTGCCAGCCTTGGTGCCAGCTCGCTCGATCGCCTGCTCAACCGAATCGGTCGTCAAGACACCAAAGATGACCGGCATACCCAAATCCATGCCGACCTGGGCAACCCCCTTGGCCACTTCGTTAGCGACAAAGTCAAAATGCGGGGTCGCGCCACGAATCACCGCACCAAGGCAGATGATGGCGTCATAACGCTTGCTCTGCGCCATCTTAAGTGTGATCAATGGGATCTCATAAGCGCCAGGTACCTTGGCAACTTCGATATCGCTTTCATTCGCTCCTGAGCGCAAAAGCGTATCCACCGCCCCTTCCAACAGCCGCTCGCCGATAAAGGAGTTGAACCGCGCCACGATAATTCCAAATTTCTTGCCCTGAGCCTGCAGCCCGCCCTCGATGATTTTCACTGTATTGCCTCGCCTTTGTAATGTCTGGTTTAATGATGAAAAAACAGGAAGCCACTCGACAACTCAAAATGAGATCTGAATCGGTGAGAAAATCGACCAACTAAATTGTCCACGACTTACACATCCAGAATATGCCCCATTTTTTCCTTCTTGGTCTTCAGGTAGCCTATATTGTCGGATTGCGGCTCTGTCTGGATTGGCACTCGATCAGTAACCTGAATGCCGTAGCCCTCAAGACCGATAATTTTCTTTGGGTTATTGGTAATAAGACGCATCTTCCCGACTCCAAGCTCACGCAAGATTTGAGCACCTAAACCATAATCCCTAAGATCGGCCTTAAAACCAAGATGCTGATTGGCCTCCACAGTATCCATGCCTTGATCTTGCAGGTTATACGCCTTGATTTTATTGACCAAACCTATCCCACGTCCCTCTTGGTGCATGTAGAGAACCACGCCAGACCCCTCCTTGGCCACCATGCGCATGGCGGCATGAAGTTGACTGCCGCAATCACAGCGCATGGAACCGAAGACATCACCGGTCAAGCATTCGGAGTGAACCCGAACCAAGATCTCCTTCTCAGGATCAATCTCGCCCTTGACCAGGGCCATATGCTCAAAATTATCAACATCGTTGGTGTAGACAACGGCCTTAAAATCACCTCCAAAGCAAGTTGGCAGATTGGCCTCCGCCGCCCGATGCACCAAGGTGTCTTTTTTCAAACGATACGCCACCAAATCAGCAATCGTTGCGATCTTGAGACCATGCGCCTTGGCAAACTTCTTCAAGTCTGGCATCCGAGCCATGGTGCCGTCATCTTTCATGATTTCACAGATAACTCCGGAAGGCGCGAGTCCTGCTAAGCGGGAGAGATCGACCGAACCCTCAGTCTGACCTGTTCGCACCAACACCCCACCTTTTTTCGCTCGTAAGGGGAAGATATGCCCAGGGCTGACGATTTCACCAGGCTGCACATCGGGATTCGCCGCAACCAGTATCGTCCTCGCCCTGTCCGCCGCCGAGATGCCGGTGGTCACCCCAGTCCGAGCCTCAATACTGACCGTGAAAGCGGTCTCAAAAGGTGACTGGTTATCCTGCACCATCATTGGCAGTCTGAGCCGGTTAATCTGATCGGGAGTGGTCGTCAGGCAAATCAAACCACGACCATGAGTCGCCATGAAGTTAATGGCCTCCGGGGTAACAGCCTCTGCAGCCATACACAGGTCGCCTTCATTCTCCCGGTCCTCATCATCAACCAAGATGATCATCTTGCCGGCCCGAATATCCTCTATCGCCTCTTCTATGGTATTGACTGTCATGTGCTGTCTCCGTACGAGCAAAGATACCCGTACCAAAAAGATTAACGCTGTAATTCAGGGACTTCCTTAGAAACCGTCAGAAACATTCGTAGCCTGACATGACGGCCCTTGATACCTTCTTAACAGTTGAGAATAGCCCTGATGTTTTCTGCCAACGGCTTTAGCGCAAAAAGCCATTCTCGGCCAAAAAGGCCATATCAACTCTTGATTGTTTCCCTTGTGGTTCGTTGGTCAAAAGTTTTTCGACATACTTGCCAATAATATCCACCTCGATATTCACCTTGTCACCAGCTGAGAGCAACCCCAACGTGGTAACCAGCAAGGTGTGCGGAATGATTGACACCGAGAAGCTCTTATCATCAACCGAATTAACCGTCAAACTGATCCCGTCAATCGTAATAGAGCCTTTCTGAATGATATACCGCCCCTGACCGGTTGGCACAGCGAAGGTAAAGAGCGTGAAATTGCCCTGTTTGACCTTACTCTGCAATTCACTAACGCCGTCGACATGGCCACTGACCAAATGTCCTCCCAGGCGGTCGCTAAGTCTCAGTGCCCTTTCCAGATTAACACTCGCTCCGACTGTGAGCTTGCCAAGATTGGTTTTCGACAAACTCTCCGGCGACACATCGGCATAAAAACGACGTCCGTGGATACCCTTGGCGGTCAGGCAAACACCATTAATGGCAATACTCTCCCCCTCCTGGGGATCGCTCAGGTCAAAGTCTGCCTCAAATCCTACAACTAGGCCAAGGCCTGCTGAGCGAGTCTCGAAGACGACCCCCTTTCCGAGAATAATGCCAGTAAACATGAGATACGTAAAAGTCAAAAGGAATTAAAGAAAACAAAAGACAGGCTTACAGTCTTTATCGCGAAGTTGGGGCAATCTTAATTTCCACTCGCCTGTTCATCCTGCGCCCGGCCTCGGAATCATTGGAGGCTATTGGTTGGGCCTCACCATAGGCCGCCGCCTCAATGCGCGACTGAGCAATGCCAAGCTGCATCATGAGATTGACGACAGCATCGGCCCGTCGCTGGGATAAATTCAAGTTATAGGCGTCACTGCCTTGGCTGTCGGTATGCCCACCCACCTGAATCACCGTTTCCTGGTATCGATTCAGCACGGTAGTCATCCGTTCAACTTCACCATAAAGCCCGGACTCAACCGCCGCAGACCCTTTATTAAAAGCAAGATCACCCTTCAAACGAACCAGCAACATCTCCCCCTGCCTCACGATGACAGCAGCTTCAGAGTGCGCCATAGCGGTCCGCATCTCAAGTTCCTGCAGATCCATCATCTCAACGATTTTAGCGTTAGCCATTCCAGCTGCTGCCACATTGATCGCAGCACTGATAGGCGTTTGCTTGGCCTTCTTAGGAACCGGCCGGCTAAGGTCAGCAACTGGGACAACCTTAGTGCCAACAGGAGAGCTTGGACTACCGGTAGACTTCGATTTCGATGCGCAGCTGCTAAGCATGAAAACACAGAAACAAGACAGCAACACAATTACAGAGTAGCATTTCATCGCATGCCGTATTGATCTTCTGAAGCTAAGAAAAGGCCATCTTTCCATAATCATTAACCAGTTTCCCCATCAACTCCAAAACAGATCATGCCTGGCCTGATTGGCCATCACCCTGCACTACTAACCAGGCCCTCGATCATCATATCATCGCCAAAACGCCGATGGCGAATTTCTCGCAAGCGTGTCGCCTGATCAACCCGGTCAAGCCCAAGGTTTGCCAGCAACGGCACCCCTTCAGCACCAAGAAAAATAGGGGCGAAAAACAGATTAACCTGCTGCACCAAAGCCTGGCTCCAAAAAGAGGCATGCACCTTACTGCCACCCTCGACCAAAAGGCTTGTAACCTGTCGCCGCCCTAACTCGGCAAGAACCTCTCTTAAATCGAGCAGAGCATCAGATCCAAGGGCGACCGGCAAAACCACAGCACCATTCAATTCGAGCTGCTTTTTTTTGCTCACAGCGGCGTCATGCCCACAAAAGATAACCGTCCCTGCCGAAGACTTTTCAGTCAACATTCTGGCACTGACTGGCAAGCGCAACTCGCGATCAAGCACAACCCGCAGCGGGTCACGGTGTCCTGTGCCACGCAGCCGGGTCGTCAATGCAGGATTATCGACAAGCCCCGTCCCGACTCCAACCAAGATCGCATCAACCCGATCGCGCAACTGATGAACATAGTGGCGAGACGCCTCATTCGTGATCCAACCGGAGTGACCGCTGCGGGCCGCAATCTTGCCATCCAAAGACACGCCGGCCTTCATGATCACCCACGGCAACCCTGTGGTAATCCACCGGCAAAAAGGGCGATTGATCCTTTGACATTCATCGGTCAGCATGTCAGTGCTGACCTCAACCCCTTTCTCCCGCAAAAAACGAATGCCCTGTCCTGCAACCAAAGGGTTAGGGTCACCCATGCCAACCACCACACGCTTAATGCCGCTCCGCCAAACCGCCTCGCAACACGGTGGTGTCCGTCCATGATGACTGCAAGGTTCAAGGGTCACATACAAAGTCGCACCCTTGGTCATGCCTTTAGCCTTGGCAATGGCGTTAATTTCAGCGTGAGGTGTCCCGGCCCTCTGGTGATAGGCTGAGGCGATCAACTGACCATTACTAACGATTACCGCCCCAACCAAAGGGTTTGGTGATGTCCGACCTTGCGCCTTAACCGCCTGCCGTAAGGCCAGTCGCATAAAAAATCGGTCTTCTTCCCAGACATTAGCAAAGTCAGAGTGTGCCGAGGATCGCTTATTTGCCATTGCCCCCCAGCATCCCCTTCAACTCGTCCATGAACTCATTTAAATCCTTGAACTGTCTATACACCGAAGCAAACCGGACATAGGCCACATCATCGATCTGACGCAGTCCTTCCATCACCTTCTCTCCAATTACGGTGATCGGTATCTCCCGCTCCCCCATATCCTGCAGTTGTCGTTCGACCTGATCGACGAACTCCTCGATCTGCCCCATTGAAACCGGGCGCTTTTCACAAGCCTTCTTCAAACCTTCAACAACCTTGAGCCGATCCCACGACTCGCGTCGGCCATCCTTCTTGACCAGCATGGGCATGGTGACCTCAAGCCGCTCATAAGTGGTGAACCGCCGCTCACACGACTCACACAGGCGGCGCCTGCGGGTGATCGTGTACTCCTTATTCAATCTGGAATCTACCACCCGATTATCGAAGTTACCACAGTAAGGACATTTCATATCATTTCCCTCAAGGAAAGAGTTGACGATTCATCCGAAACTGCCTGTGGATAGCGCAAGAAATCATCCCGCAACCCTCTCAACCAAAGACCTCTTCTCACCCACCAAACTTACGGCAACTGTATCAAAGGGATCCCGGCTTCGGACATCAGGAGAGAGGTGAGTGAGTCAGGATACCCTTCCTTATAGAACACCTTTTCTAGCTGGATATTGATCAGCATCTTGGAGCAGATGGAACAGGGGAGATTAGTACAATAGAGGGTCGCGCCACTGACGCTGAAACCGTGTACAGCCGCTTGGATGATCGCATTTTGCTCGGCATGCAGTCCACGACAGAGTTCATGACGTTCCCCGGAAGGAATGCCTTGCTGTTCGCGAAGACAACCAACGTCAAGACAATGGCTGACATTAACTGGCGCACCGTTGTATCCGGTGGAGATAATTCGTTTGTCACGCACGAGAATTGCCCCGACACGACGACGAAGGCAGGTTGAGCGTTGAGCCACCATTTCGGTAATCCCCATGAAATACTCATCCCATGAGGGCCGGACCGGCTTGGCATTATCTGCCATGGCGACCTTAAGCATCACCAAGGTTGGGGTAGAGAGGGAAACGCTCACACATCGCACGCACCCCTTGGCGGATCTGACCCAGAACCTCGGGCTTATTGAAACTCTCAACCGCCAGACTTATCCAGTCGGCGATTTGTTCCATTTCGGCCTCTTTAAGCCCCCTAGTCGTCACTGCCGCAGTGCCAATCCGGATACCACCAGTGACAAATCGGCTCTGGGTATCAAAAGGAATGGCGTTTTTGTTGACCGTAAGACCGGCGATCTCCAAGGCCTCTTCAGCATCCTTACCGGTAATCGACTTATTGTTCAAATCAACCAGCATGAGGTGGTTATCGGTTCCTCCCGACACCAAACGAAAACCATCTTTAGTAAGGCGTGCCGCCAAGGTCTTGGCATTCTTGACAATCTGTTGCTGATACAGGGTAAACTCAGGCATCATCGCCTCTTTGAAACTCACCGCCTTCGCTGCGATAACATGCACCAAAGGGCCACCTTGAATACCTGGGAATATCTTGCTGTTCAGTTGTTTCCCGTAAACATCTTTCGCCAGGATAAGGCCACCGCGAGGGCCGCGCATGGTCTTATGGGTAGTGGTGGTGACGAAATCGGCATAAGACACAGGCGATGGGTGGACACCAGCGGCGACTAGGCCGGCAATGTGTGCCATATCTACCATAAACAGTGCACCTATTTGATCAGCAATCTCACGAAAGGCTTTAAAATCGATCACTCGCGGATAGGCGCTAGCCCCAGCCACAATCATCTTGGGCCGTTCACGTCTGGCGATGGACTCGACTTCGTCCATATCAATCATCTCCGTCTGCCGATTCAAACCATAGGAGACAAAATCGAAAAGCTGCCCTGAAAAGTTTACCGCACTCCCATGCGTCAGATGGCCGCCATGCGCCAAGTCCATGCCAAGAACCTTGTCTCCAGGTTTCAGCACCGAAAAATAGACCGCCATGTTGGCCTGACTACCGGAATGAGGCTGAACATTGGCATATTCCGCCTTGAAGATCTGCAAGGCCCGTTCACGAGCCAAAGTCTCAACCTGATCGGCATACTGACAGCCGCCATAGTATCGCTTCCCAGGGTATCCTTCCGCATATTTATTTGTGAAAACAGAACCTTGAGCCTCAAGCACTGCCTGACTAACAATGTTCTCAGAGGCAATCAACTCCAGTTGATAGCGCTGCCGCGCCAACTCGTGCTCAATGGCGCCAAAAACTTCAGGATCAGAATTCTTGAGAAAAGACACGTTAGTACCCATACAAAAAAGGTTCAAGAGTTATGGCCTACAAATTCTTCGATATCCGTAGACCGTATCAAAACATCTCAATCCGGCGGAGATGACGGCCACCACCAAACCCTGTGCTCAACCATGTCTTAACCATCTCAAGTGCCAGGCCAGGACCAACTACCCGCGCCCCAAGGCAAAGAACATTGGCGTCATTATGCTCGCGACTCATGCGAGCCGTAAACAACTCATGACAGAGGGCGGCACGAATCCCCTTAAATCGATTGGCGACCATCGACATGCCAATCCCCGTCCCGCAGAGCAAAATGCCAAAATCGGCCTCACCGTTCAAAACAGTGGCACATACAGCGCGTGCAAACAGAGGGTAATCCACTGACTCAGAGGCATCACAGCCCAGATCAAGCACCTGAACCTGATCGTGCTCAAGTTGACGGACGATCTGCCGCTTCAACTCGATACCACCGTGATCACAACCAATTGCCACCTTCATCGTCTACTCCTCATACCGCTTCATCACCAGCACGGCATTGGTACCACCAAAGCCAAAAGAGTTGGAGATCGCTGCTCGGATCGGCATCTTCCGCGCCACATTTGGGACATAGTCCAAGTCACACTCAGGGCTTGGGTTATCAAGATTCATGGTAGGCGGAGCTGTCTGATGGAAAATCGAAAGCGCTGTAAACACCGCCTCAATCCCTCCAGCCCCTCCCAGGAGATGGCCAGTCATCGACTTGGTCGAACTCACCGCTAATTGATAAGCGTGATCGCCAAACACCGTCTTCAAGGCTCTGGTCTCCCCCTGATCGTTCAACGGAGTCGAGGTTCCATGAGCGTTAACATAATCAATGTCCTGAGGTGCAAGCCCTGCTGTTTCCAAGGCCATGCGTATGCAGCGCACCGCACCTTCACCATCCTCCGGCGGCGCGGCAATATGATAGCCGTCACCCGACAATCCGTAACCAACCACTTCCGCATAAATCTTTGCCCCACGGGCCTGGGCATGCTCCAACTCTTCCAAAATCAGTATCCCGCCACCTTCACCGATGACAAAACCATCACGATCACGATCAAATGGGCGCGAAGCCTTCTCCGGCTCGTCATTGCGAGTTGAAAGCGCTTTCATGGCATTAAACCCCCCCACCGCCATCGGGCAGATAACCGACTCACTACCGCCAGTCACCGCTACATCGCAATCACCTCGCTGAATCGAACGGTATGCTTCGCCAACGGCATGCGTACCAGCAGCACATGCAGTAGTCACAGAAAGATTCGGCCCCTTGAGCTTAAAGATAATCGAAATCTGGCCAGCTCCCATGTTGGGTATCACCATAGGAATGAAGAAAGGGGTAATCTTCTTGGCCCCACGCTCGAGCAGAATTTGATGATATTTTTCGATGGTTGGCAAGCCTCCTAGACCGCAACCGGTTATTGAGGCGATGCGAGTATCATTGCTCTCGTCCACAACGAGGCCTGCATCGTCAAAGGCCATCTTGGCTGCAGCCACCGCATACTGGACAAAATATTCCAAATGCTTAGCCGTCTTCTTATCTATGAAGTCTTCAACCTGAAAATCTCGAACTTCCGCCGCAATCTTGACATCATATTCGGTAGCGTCAAAGCGTGTGATGGGGCCTATACCACTACGTCCAGCACAGAGATTTTTCCACGTAGCATCAACCCCAATCCCGAGAGGGGTCACCAAACCCAAGCCAGTGACAACGACTCTTCTGTTCACAATTACGTCCTATCCTTTTACCGACTGGATATGATTAACAGCGTCTTGCACGGTAACAATCTTTTCCGCAACTTCATCAGCAATTTCAACTTCAAAGGCCTCTTCCATCGCCATAATCAACTCAACCAAGTCCAAGGAATCAGCACCCAGATCATCCACAAATGAGGCGGCGGGAACTACCTTGTCTTTATCAACACTGAGCTGCTCGGCAATAATATCGATCAATTTATCCTGCACAGACATAGTCATTCTCCTTACGTTATTTATTGATAATATTACGATTGTACAAAAAATAGATCGGGCGAGCGGCACTATCTGCCGTCCGCACCTCCAAAATCACATATACATTCCGCCATTGACGTGCAGGCACTGCCCTGTGACATAAGAAGCCTCTTCAGAGACAAGATAGGCAACGGCTGCAGCAACATCATCGGGACTCCCCAACCTGGCCAAGGGAATTTCCGCCATGATCTTCGCTGTCAACTCTGGGGAGAGACCACTTGTCATCTCAGTTTCGATATAGCCTGGGGCTACGGCGTTGACTGTAATCCCACGTGAAGCTAACTCACGTGCCACTGACTTAGTGAGCCCAATAAGCCCAGCCTTAGCTGAGGCATAATTAACTTGACCTGCATTACCGGCATAGCCGATAACCGAAGAGATGTTGACAATGCGACCCGAACGTTGTTTCATCATTACTCTCGAAACAGCCTTGACACAATTGAACGCTCCCTTCAGGTTGGTATCAAGCACGGCATCCCAATCATCTTCCTTCATCTTCATCAACAAGCCATCTCGAGTGATGCCAGCATTATTGACTAAAATATCAAGCCGCCCCTCACTCGTCACGACCTCCTGCATTGCGGCATGAACCGCCTCGCTATTCGCCACATCAAACTGCAGGGCGCGAGCCACTCCACCAGTAGCCTCAATGAGAGCGACTGTCTCTAAGGCCGGCTCAGGACGATTGACATAGTTGACAATCACCTTCACCCCAAGAGCTACCAAACGAAGACTCACCGCACGACCAATCCCCCTGCCGCCACCAGTAACTACGGCTACTCTTCCATACAAATTCATCCTGATCTCACTCCACTACTTGTTTTCTGGCCCGTAAGCTGTCATTCAACTTCGGCAGGATTTCAAACAGATCACCAACGATGCCATAGGTAGCAACATCAAAGATTGGCGCCTCGGGGTCTTTGTTAATTGCGATGATGGTCTCTGCCGAGCGCATGCCAACAAGATGCTGAATCGCCCCTGAAATACCACAACAGATATAGACCTTCGGGGCCACGGTTTTACCGGTCTGCCCAACCTGATGCGGGTAGGTGATCCAACCGGCATCAACCGCTGCGCGAGAGGCAGCCACTGCACCATCGAGGATATCCGCCAACTCTTGCAGCAGAAGAAAACCCTTTTCACTCTCCAGACCACGACCGCCGGCTACCACAATATTGGCCTCAGTCAAATTAACTTTATCCTGATCGGCCAACACCGATGAGAGCACTTCAACCCGGGAAGCAAGGCGACTGACTGGAGGGAGAACGTCAATAATCTGGCCGCATCGGCTCTTATCCTGGGCCGCGGCCTGCATCACCAGAGGGCGCACTGTCGCCATCTGTGGGCGGGTATCAGGGCAGACAATAGTCGCCATGATATTACCACCAAAAGCTGGCCGGGTCTGGAGCAGGTTGCCATCTTCGCCAACAGCGAGATCGGTACAATCGGCCGTCAAACCCGCCCCTAGTGCCGTCGCAACTTTAGGAATAAACGAGCGGCCAACAGCGGTTGCACCGGCCAAAACAATCTCTGGCTTGTGCTCACGAATAAGATCTTCAACGACATTGGCATAGGCTTCATCGGTAAAATGCTTTAGAGCCGGATGGTCAACACGATAAACGATATCTGCACCATGAGCGATCAGGGTTTCGGCCTGACCTGCAAGGCCATGACCAAGCAAGACTGCCGATAGGCTGACACCCTTGACGTCAGCAATCTGTCGGCCAACTCCGAGAAGTTCCAGGGCAACAGGTGCCAGACTACCATGTCGAAATTCAGCAAAGACCAAGACACCGGAATAACTGGCCAGGTCAACTTGAGCTCCCTGCGCCACAGCCTCGATCGACAATGCCTCAACATCACAATTATCAACACAGGTGCCACACAAAGTGCATTTATCGTTGGCCACCGCGACGCCTTCGACCACTTCAATGGCGCCGAAGGCACATTGCGACTCACAGACACCACAGCCTATACATTTTTCCGCATCAATTTTTAGCATGATTATACGATTGACTGAAGAATGGCGGCCAATTGGCTCACCTGTTCATGGGCGGCACCATTCAGCATGGTCCGTTCTCCGCGCAGTTCCGGGGCAAAGACACGAAAGACTTTCGTCGGCGAACCGGCCAGCCCCAGGCAAGCAGGATCAGCCTGTATTGCGGCAGCATCGAGACGAAGGATCTCGACCTTTTTAGCCCGCATCTTACCCTTCAAGGAGGGAATCCGCGGTTCGTTGATCTCCTTGACCACCGTCAATAAGGCCGGCAAAGAGATTCTCAACTCGTCATAGCCGTCATCCATCATCCGCTGTAAGAATAAATCATTCCCTTCCAACCCATGAACTTTCCGGGCGTAGGAGGCATAGGCGAAACCTAGACGATGTGCCAAACCTGGGCCAACTTGCGCAGTATCGCCGTCAATGGCCTGTTTGCCGCAGAGAACCAAATCACAACCTCCAATGGCCTTGATTGCCATGGTCAAGGTGTAGGTGGTGGCCCAAGTATCCGAGCCGGCAAAGGCACGATCAGAAACCAAGACAGCCTCATCGGCACCACAGGCGACGGCATCGCGCAGCATCTCTTCGGCCTGAGGCGGTCCCATGCTGAGAGCAACCACCGTGCCGCCAAACTTCTCCTTGAGCCTGACCCCCTCCTCCAAGGCATGCCGGTCATAGGGATTCATGATGCTCTGCACCCCTTCCCGGCTCAAGGTATTTGTTTTCGGATCCAGCCGGACATTCTTGGCATCCGGCACCTGTTTCAAGCAACAGACAATCTTCATGCCGTATATTCCTTATTCAGGGCTTGCCCCACGACATTACGTTGAATCTGGTTAGTCCCCTCGTAAATTTGCAGGATCTTAGCATCCCTCATCATTTTTTCCACCGGGTATTCCCGCATATAGCCATACCCTGCCAACACCTGTACAGCATCTACCGTCACCTTCATAGCCACATCCGTAGCAAACACTTTACACATAGAGGAGGCTTTCGACATATCATTCGGGTGAGCGTCGATGTGTTTAGCTGCCTGATAAACCAAGGCCCGAGCAGCCTCGGTCTGGATTGCCATATCTGCCAGGATATGCTGCACCGCCTGAAAGGCGATGATGGGTTTGTCAAATTGAACACGCTGCTTGGCATAAACCACAGACTCATCTAGTGCGGCCTGGGCGAGTCCCACACCAAGAATTGCAATCCCAGGACGTGATTTATCCAAGGTCTTCATGACTGTGATAAATCCTGATCCCGGTCGACCGATCATCCGGTCCTTGGGGATTCGACAATCCTTAAAGATTAACTCCCGAGTTGACGAGGCACGGATACCGAGTTTCTTCTCTTTCTGTCCGTAGGAAAAACCGGGATCGGTATCCTCAACTACAAACATGCTGGCTCCACGAGGCCCCTTTGTCCGATCTGTAATAGCGATCACGGTATAGACATTCGCCTCACCGCCGTTGGTAATCCACTGCTTGGTGCCATTCAAAACCCACTGATCACCATCGAGCACGGCCGTTGTCTGAATACCCGAGGCATCGCTGCCGGCATTAGCCTCAGTCAAGGCAAAGGCTGCCAACTTTTCGCCACTGGCGATAGCAGGGAGATATTTCTGTTTCAACTCCTCACTGCCAGAAATGATAATCGGATAGGCCCCCAAGGCATTCGCCGCAAAGCTTGTGGCAATACCGACACAACCACGCGCGAACTGCTCAAGTGCTAAAACAATATCAAAGCTGCCGCCACCGTAGCCACCGTACTGCTCTTCTATGTACAGACCCGCCAAGTCGGCCTGGGCGATATCGCGAATGATGGAGGCAGGAAATTCCTCCTTCTCATCAAGCTCAGCCCGGCAGGGGATAATCTTCTCATCCGTTATCTGACGAGCCACATCAACAATCATTTGCTGTTCTTCAGTCAAAAAATAATCCATCATCTTCCCCTGATCAAAACGTATCACTCAAACAAGAAACAGATCCCGACGACTATCCGCCCAACTACCATCTAAGAATGGTAGCTCCCCAGGTAAAACCACTCCCAAAGGCGCAACAAAGGAGCAAATCGCCCCTTTGCAACCGTCCCTCTCGATTGGCTTCATCCAAGGCCAGAGGGATACTAGCAGCCGATGTATTACCATATTTGTCTATATTAACATAGATTTTTTCTGCCGGGACATTCAAGCGCTCAATCATACTTTTAACGATACGAATATTGGCCTGATGGGGGATGATGAGCGTGACATCATCAACTGTCAAGCCGCTCTGGGTAAGGACATGTTCGACTGCGGAAACCATCGCGCGCACCGCATAGCGAAACACGTCACGACCAATCATTCGTATGAAAGACCCCTGGTTCTGGTAGTTGCTCAACTCTGGATTCATGCCGAGAGCCGAATCCATGCACAAAAGATCAAAGAGGCGGCCATCCGAAAACATCTTACTGGCGATCATTCCTGAACCATTGCTCGAGCCGGTTACCAGGCAGGCTCCGGCCCCATCACCGAACAGGACGCAGGTATCACGATCTTGCCAGTTCACCCTTGAGGATAGGGTCTCGGCACCAATCACCATGATTTTCAGGGCAGGGTCACGCTTCAAATAGGCATCCGCCATATCGAGGGCGTACAAAAAACCGGAGCAGGCCGCGTTCAGGTCAAAGGCAAAGGCGTTGACAGCCCCCAACTCCTTCTGCACCAGACAGGCACAGGATGGCATACTCATCTCGCTCGACACCGTCCCAAGCAAGATAATATCGATGTCGCCAGCTGTTAATCCTGCCATGTGCAGGGCTTGTCGAGCGGCCCCTGCCGCAAGATGGGAGGTCTCCTCGCCAGGGCCAGAAATTCGCCGGGTCTTTATCCCGGTGCGGGTGGCAATCCACTCGTCAGAAGTATCGACCATGCCTTCCAGTTCGGCATTGGTCAAAACTCGTTTCGGCAGACAAGAGCCAGTGCCCAAAACAAATGTGTTCGTCGTTCCATCCACGTCGGTTAAACACCTTCCTCAACGGTCGCCATGGCTTCCGGAGTCGCAAGCATTTCGAGAATTCGATCATTCATTTTATTTTGCACGAGCTCTGCCGCCACCCGGATAGCATTTTTGATGGCTGTGGCATTTGAACGCCCATGGCAGATAATTCCAGTGCCATTAAGTCCGAGCAACGGGCCACCACCGTACTCTGCATAATCGGTTCTCTTTTTGATGTTGGCATAGGCTTTTCGTGTGAGCAAATAACCAATTTTCGACCTGATACTCTTAGAAAATTCCTCACGCAGCATAGCAACCATGGCCTCAGCAAGGCCCTCACTCAGCTTCAGGCAGACATTGCCGACAAAGCCATCACACACCAAGACATCAACATCGCCATGAAAGATCTCCCGACCTTCAACATTACCGATATAGTTCAGTGAACTTTTCGACAGCAGTTCGTGGGTACTCTTAACCAAGGCATTGCCCTTGCCCCCCTCCTCGCCGATACTGAGCAGCCCTACCTTCGGCTGCTCGTTCCCAAACAAGGCCTTGGAAAAAGCGGTCGCCATCACCGCAAACTGATATAAATGCTGTGGCCGACAATCAACGTTGGCACCAACATCCATCACTGCCAAGGGTTTTTTTAAGGTTGGGAAAATTCCTGCGATACCGGGACGAGATATCCCGTGCAGCCTGCCGACCTCCTTCACCGCTGCCGCCAAGGTCGCACCTGAATTTCCAGCGCTGACAACAGCATCGACTTCCTTCTGATGCAGGAGTTGAAATGCGACTCGGATGGAGGAATCCTTCTTCTTTCGAATTCCATCCATCGGTGATTCATCCATGCCAACAACTTGAGTGGTATGAACAATAGTGATTTGGGAGAGATGCTTCGCCTGCTGATCCACAGCCCGCTGCAAAACCTGCTGGTCCCCCAACAAAACGACATGATGGCCAAATTCACAGGCGGCCTGCACGGCCCCAGCCACTAACTGGTCAGAACCGTGGTCGCCACCCATGGCGTCAAGAGCTATTCTCACTGCCGTTCCATTGCCAGGAGGGCTTTGTTCATGGTCCATATCTTTATCACTGCATGAACAGGGGTTTGCCCTAAGCGAGCAATATTTATCGGCACCATCAAATAGCTCTTCATCACAGAAAAAAGGGGATTATGCTACGGTTGCATCCTCAAACTTCACGACTGTACGACCATGATACTTGCCACAACCACCGCAGAGACGATGAGGTTGCTTCGGTTCTCCACAATCAGGACAAACGGAAACATTCGGAGCCGTCAAAAAATCATGGGCGCGTCGGGTTCTGGTTCGGCTGTGGGAGTGTCTTCTTTTCGGTAATGCCATTGTCTTGCCTCTTTATGCTGTAAATGTTAGTAACTACTGTAAAAAAACTATTTCACTTTCAATTGCGCCAAAACCTGGAACGGTGAATTCGCCTCCCGATTCCGGCACAGACATGACTCGTTATTCAAATTTTTGCCACAAGAGGGGCAGAGTCCACGACAGGACTCCGAACAACGCCTCTTTGCCGGTATCGACAAAATCACCTGTTGTGCCAAGATGGAGTAGACATCAATTTCCGGTTCCGACAAAACCTCAACATCCATTTCCGCTTGTGGACACTGGTGCTCTTCCGCCAGCCAATAGGGGTCATTCGCCGCTAAATAGTCAAACTCGATGGTAAAGAACAGGTCTTGCTCTTCACTGTAAGGCTCGAGACATGAATCGCACTCGAAACAGCCGGTGTACTGTAAACGACCCTCTAAAAATACCCGTCGCTCCTGCCTGGTAAAAGAAAGATTTGCCTGAACCGGACCGACCCTGCCACAATCAGCCTCCGGAAACCACTGACTGTCAGTAACCTGCACCGTCAATCCAGGCTCTACGATTGCATCAAAACGTATTTTCATAACTAAGAAGATGCCATCACAACACGGAAACTATACAAATGGCCAAATGGCTCACAAGGAAAGTGCTAACCTCACTCTTTTAGCCTGGAAGCAAAGGAGGTAAAAAGAACAGAGGAATATAAGAAATAATGCCACAATGTCAAGAATTTTAAACGGCACCATCATTTTCTGCCCCATTCTCTCCCTGCTCCATTTCCATCAACCAGCCGGAGAGAATGATTCTAATGCTCTTTTCCTCTCAAACGTGTACAATTGTGCTCCTTTTACACATATTCCTCAGGTAAAACAACTCAATCGATACGAAGTCAGCCAACCCCAACAGGAATCCACCAATAATGAAACGCCAACAACTCCCTATCCTCCGCCGAACAGTACAAATGGCCTTTGCGTCTTTCTGCCTTTTCGCAGGCTGGCAATTCTACCGCTTCCAGCAATGGGCCATTGGCAGTTCAGCAACCTACGTGCCCCGTCCCCCATCTGTCGAAGGTTTTCTGCCGATCAGCGCCCTAGTCTCCCTGAAGCGCCTGATCCTGACCCATCAATACGATCCGATCCACCCGGCAGGGCTAACCATCTTCCTCGCAGCCATCGCCCTTGGCCTCCTACTCAGAAAAGGATTTTGTGGCTGGATATGCCCAATAGGTTTTACCTCCAACATGGCCGAAACGGTTGGCCGCAAGCTGAAAATAACCCTCACCCCACCGTACTGGCTCGACATTCCTCTCCTCTCGATCAAATACCTACTCCTTAGCCTCTTCTTCTTTCTGATTCTCTGGAAGATGCCAGGCCAAGCGATAGAGTCCTTTCTGCGCTCGGAATACAACATGATAGCTGATGCCAAGATGCTCTATTTCTTTATGAACCCCAGTCGCCTGGCAGGAGGGATCATGCTCGGCCTAGTGGTCGCGTCGTTTTTTCTCCGCAACCCCTGGTGCCGCTACTTTTGTCCCTACGGTGCCCTGCTCGGCTTACTTGCCTATGTCAGCCCGTTTCAGGTTAAACGCAACGTCGACACCTGCATTTCGTGCAAGAAATGCGAAAAGGTCTGCCCGGGCTCGATCTCGGTCAGTCTTGAAGAAACGATGCGCAGTCCAGAGTGCATTGGCTGCCTGGAGTGCGTTGCCATCTGCCCGCCAAAAGATTGTCTCGAAATCAAACTGTACAAAAAAACAACCCATCCGTACCTGCTGCCAGGTGCAGCAATCGCTCTCTTTCTCAGCTTTTGGTTGACGGCCTTAACCACCGGCCACTGGCACAGCCAGCTTCCCATTGACAGCATCAAAAAATCCTACGAAACGGGGATAGGCATCATCAAGCCGCGCTAAGCCAAACCTCTCAGGTATCGAGTGGCAAGGACACAGATAAGATGGCCAAGGCAGCATCATAGGAGATCCCCGCCACTCGAAATCTCTTTCGCCGGCTCTGTGTCCCACCCGCCAGAGTGACAGCCGATTTTGGCACATCAAATAACTTTGCAAGAATTTCGACAATCATGCCATTTGCCCTACCATCGACCGGCGGTGCCATGATCCTGAGCTTAACCGCCCCGTCATAAATACCGACGAAGGCATTCTGCGAGGCACGCGGCTGAACGTGGACGGTCAGCACTACCCCCTTATCTTTATCCGCTTC
The DNA here is from genome assembly GCA_028718985.1 of Desulfobulbaceae bacterium. Classification (GTDB taxonomy): domain Bacteria; phylum Desulfobacterota; class Desulfobulbia; order Desulfobulbales; family VMSU01; genus VMSU01. Next base: position 35,941 of record JAQUKQ010000015.1, read on the forward strand.
AAGAAAGGCGCACTCAGCAGGCAAGGCCATCGTTTTGCAGGGCCGTCAACCTTAGCGCCGCGTCCTCGTCACCCCATCCTGATCCAACGGATCTTCCAGGGTAAACATGACCTCGTCATCCATTTCAGGAATCGAAACACTCGGCTCATCTTCAAAATCGAGCCCACCAAC
>JAQUKQ010000016.1 GCA_028718985.1 Desulfobulbaceae bacterium
CCGCTTTCGCCCTAACCGGGAGCTCCTGTTGAGCGGTAGCAATCCGATAGCGCTACTCAATGAGTTGCGTGGGCTTGGGAGCTGTCATGTGATAGCCAATTTTGCTGACGTTCCTCTGCTGCATGATTTGGTCAGTGAACAGTGCTACCTCTCTTGGGATGTTGTGTTGACCTCCTCCCACGGTGAAGAGGCGATTAGAGATGTCTTTATCTTTGTGGAAGACGATTGCGAGGTCAAGATCACCTTAGTGGACAGTAGTGATTTGGCTGAAGATAACCAGGATTATAAGAAAATAGGTGAGATCCTGGCGGAACGGGGCGATTTGTCTCCAGCTGAGCTGCAGCGGATATTGTCGACCCAAAAGCGGTTGGGCGAGATGTTGGTGGAACATGGGGTTGTCTCGCCGGAACATGTGCAGTCAGCGCTGGTTGAGCAGCAGGAAGTTAAAAGAGCTCGTCAGGAACGCACCACCCATCCCTCGGATGCCGCAGCGAGTATTCGGGTGCCGGCGGAGAGGTTAGACCAATTGGTGAATCTGGTGGGCGAGATGGTCACGGTGCAAGCCCATTTGACGCAGGTTGCCATGACCTTGGGCGATGCCACCTTCATGTCTATCTCCGAAGAAGTCGAACGACTCACCAACGAGTTGCGCGATACAGCACTCAACATTCGCATGTTACCCATTGGCAGCACCTTCAGCAAGTTCAAGCGCTTGGTCCGTGATCTCTCCCAGGAGTTGGGGAAGGAGGTTGATGTGGAGACCTTTGGTGAGGATACCGAACTCGACAAGACCGTGATCGAAAGGCTCAACGATCCGTTGGTGCATATCATCAGAAACAGTATTGACCACGGCATTGAAATGCCCGAGGATCGACTCAAGGCAGGGAAACCTGCACACGGAAAGGTGCTCTTAGGGGCCGAACATTCAGGGGACTCGGTGTTGATCAGTATTCGTGATGATGGTGCCGGCCTCAATCGTGAAACGCTTCGGGCCAAGGCGGTTGAAAAGGGCTTGATTTCGGCAACTGCTGAATTGACGGACCAGGAAATTTTTGCGCAAATCTTTGCCCCGGGATTTTCCACCGCCGCCAAGGTGACCAATGTCTCAGGCCGTGGTGTTGGCATGGATGTGGTTAAACGAGGCATCGATGGTCTGCGTGGTTCAATTTCTATCGATAGTCAGCTTGGTACCGGTACGACGATAACCTTAAAAATTCCGCTGACCTTGGCCATTATCGAAAGCCTGTTGGTGAAGATCGGTGACAGCCATTTCGTCTTGCCGTTGTCGACGATAGAGGAGTGTGTCGAGTTGTCTCGTGGGGATGTCGAAGCGGCCCATGGTCGCAATCTGGCCAAGGTCCGGGGCAATTTGACGCCCTATATTTCCTTGCGGGAGCAGTTTGCGATTACGGGGCAGCGGCCAGATATTGAGCAAATTGTTATTGTCTCGGTGCATGGAACCAGAATTGGTTTTGTGGTGGACTTCGTAGTCGGAGAGCATCAGACAGTGATCAAGCCCCTCGGTCGTTTTTATCAGGACATTAAAGGGATTTCTGGCGCTACTATTTTAGGTGACGGTACCGTTGCTCTGATCCTTGATCCCGCCATCCTCGCCAACGCAGCCAAAAGGGGAGAATAGGTGGGGATGTGCAGTGCCTATCCATCAATGTCTAAGGGCAACAAATAAAATCTACAGTAGAGGATATGGTTCATGGGTCATAAAGAGAAAGAGCATAAGCCAAATTGCTGGGAATTCAAGAAATGCGGTCGTGAAAAGGGCGGGGCTAATGCAGTTGATCTTGGCGTCTGTCCAGCCTCCATTGAAACGGCTTTGCATGGTGTCCATGATGGCACAAATAGCGGCCGTGCCTGTTGGGTGTTGGATGGAACTCTCTGTGCGGCCTCGGTCCAGGGGTCATTTCTCGAAAAATTCAAAAAATGCATCACCTGTGACTTTTTTCATTTGATCGAGGCCCAGGAAGGTCGCGATCTGAAAAATGCCAAAGATCTGTTGCGGATCATTGAGGCAGAAACAGTCCAAGAGGTTAGCGAAAAGATTAAGGCCAAGGCCCATCCGGTCGCCGTTTGCCAAGGGTGTGGCCAGGAACTTTGTATCTCCATAAGCCCTAACTGGAGAGTTAATATTGTTGGTCTGTTGGAGTTTGAATGCTGTCATTGCAAAAGAGTGATCCACACCAAAGGCTTGTTGGCAGAGGATCCCCGCGCAACTATTGAATTGAGTGTAATCTAAGTGTATGGCGTTGCCGCGTAACATTAACCACAAGGAGACAGGATGATGTTTAAGGACATGAAGCTTAGCAAGCGTTTGGGGGTTAGTTTTTCGGTGTTGGTGGTGATCATGCTGATCCTGATTGGGGTTGGAGTCATCGGGATGGTGAAAATCAATGACCATATGCATACGATTGTCGAAACCAACATGGTCAGGATTAATCTGGTCAGTGACATGAATATGGATATTGCGAATATCAATATCAATGTCAGAAATTCGATTCTGACGGAAAGGCTAGAAAAAAGAGCGGAGTATATCGAGCGTATCGCCAAGTTTCGTGAAAAGTATGCTGAATCTTTGCAAAAAGTTGAAGAAATGACCACTCCTAGTGACAGCAAAGGATTGGAGCTTCTCAAGTCAGCGAAAGAAGCTGCCGCGAACTTAAAAATCGTTGATACTAAAATCTTTGATCTTATTGCCGCTGACAATAAAGCTGAGGCTGAGCTTGTAAGGAGCAAGGAGGCTGGGCCGATTGAAAAAGGTTTGGAAAAAGAATTAGATAATCTTCTGCAGCACAACATGGAGCGTAACAAGATACGCTACGAAGAGGCTAAAGCTGCCTATCAGATCTCTCGTAACTCCATGTTTGGCTTGGGTTTTGTGGCAATCCTTCTTTCCGTTTTCATTGGTGTATTCTTGACTCGGAGCATCACCAGGCCTTTGGAAGTTGCCATGGGCATAGCCAACAGAATGGCGGAGGGTGACTTGACCATGAAGGTTGAGGCGACCAGTAAGGATGAGACGGGGAAACTCATTGAAGCCATGGGCGTTATGGTAAACAAGTTAAAGGAGATCGTCTCGGAGGTGCAAAGCGCCGCCGACAACGTCGCCGCTGGGGGCCAAGAGATGTCTGCCACCGCCCAACAGATGTCGCAAGGCGCCACCGAACAGGCGGCTAGCGCCGAAGAGATCTCCTCCAGCATGGAACAGATGGCCTCGAACATCCGCCAGAACACCGATAACGCCATGCAGACCGAAAAAATAGCGGTGAAGAGTTCGTCGGATGCGAAAGACGGCGGCAAGGCGGTGACCGAAACCGTGTCGGCCATGAAGCAGATCGCCACCAAGATCTCGATCATCGAAGAGATCGCCCGCCAGACCAACCTGTTGGCTTTGAATGCGGCCATCGAAGCGGCTCGGGCCGGTGAGCATGGCAAAGGCTTTGCTGTTGTTGCCTCGGAGGTCAGAAAACTTGCTGAACGGAGCCAAGCTGCCGCCGGCGAAATCAGCCAACTTTCGACCTCAAGCGTTGCCATCGCCGAGCAGGCAGGAGATATGTTGAACAAGATGCTGCCAGACATCCAGAAGACGGCGGAGTTGGTTCAGGAGATCAGCGCTTCAAGCAAAGAACAGGATACCGGAGCCGAGCAGATAAATATGGCAATTCAACAGTTAGACCAGGTCATTCAGCAAAACGCCGGTTCCGCCGAGGAGATGGCCTCTACCACTGAAGAACTCTCTAGTCAGGCCGAGCAACTGAAAGCCACTATCGCCTTCTTCACTTTAGAGGAAGGAAGCCGGCAACGGGGTGCGTCAGCGCCACGGCATAAGGCGGCAAGGCCTCTTTCGATTGCGCACCAGGCTATGCCACACACGATGCTCCAAAAGTCAGCTAAGGTTAGTGGAGCTGGCGCTGCGATCGATCTCGATATGAGCAGTCAGGGCGGTGTTGACCATCTGGATGACGAGTTTGAAAAGTACTAATCAACCGAGATGAGGCTGCTTAGGCGGTTAGATTGTGGTCGGACGGGTTTTACTAGAGCGAAGCATTACGGTGAATATCTAGCAACCGATAGCCCCAATTGCCGTCAAGCCTAATGGCAGGCGTGAGGTCTAACCATATAATAACCTCTCGCCTTGTCTTCTATCCTATGGAGGGTTTATGCCATGAGTGTGGCTGGAATTACTGAAACAGTTCAATATCTGACTTTCAAGTTGGGGGATGAAATATTCGCCATCGATGTGTCTAAGATAAGAGAAATATTGGAATTAACCTCTATCACCAAGGTGCCGCAAACGCCGGAATTCATGCGGGGGGTGATCAATTTGCGGGGGAGCGTGGTGCCGGTTATCGACTTGCGTCTCAATTTCGGTATGGCGTGCACGGAGCAAACGGTGAACACCTGTATCATTGTCGTTGAAGTGAGCTTGGATGATGAAATCGTCGTCTTGGGGGCCTTGGCCGATTCGGTGCAGGAGGTAGTTGAGATGGAGCCGGATAAGATAGAGCCGGCGCCTCATCTGGGGACCAAACTGAACACGGAATTTATTAAAGGCATGGGTAAAATCGACAACGATTTCGTGATGATCCTTGATATCGACAAGGTTTTTGCCTCGGATGATATAGCGGCAGTTCAGGGGAGTTTGAGTAAGTAGAATTTTCGGTCAGCTGGTGTATCTTTCGGTGTTGTCCGGTTCGAAAATTACAAGAGTGATTTTTGGAGGAAGTCCCTAACCGGAGAACACTGTGCATCTCTCGTTGAATCCATGCGTAAGTCTGCTTGCGAAGCATATGCTTTTGCTTCTGGATCCTGAATTTTCATTCAACAATTAAAATTGACTCTATGATGCCTAAATCCCCTGCAGCCATGACGAAGAAGGAGTTTGAGCGATTCAGCTCCTTCATTTATGGCAAAGTGGGGATTAAGCTGCCGCCCGCGAAGAAAACCATGCTTGAGGCACGTTTGCAAAAGCGACTCAAAGTCTTGGGGATGGAAACTTTTGAGGCCTATAGCAATTTTATTTTTAGTGAGGAAGGGCAGCGTTTGGAATTGATCCACCTGATTGATGTGGTTACTACCAATAAGACAGATTTCTTTCGAGAACCAAGTCATTTTGACTATTTAACCAAAACCGCATTGCCGACAATTATTAAGAATCGCAGTGATTATCTGAGCCAACCGGTGCGAATCTGGAGTGCTGGTTGCTCCAGTGGCGAAGAACCGTACACCATGGCCATGATATTGTCAGAATTTGCGGCCGATAATCAGCAGTTTCGTTTTACCATTCTTGCCTCTGACATTAGTACACGAATTTTGGATACCGCAAAAACCGGAGTTTATCCGGAAGATCGCGTTGATGTTGTCGCGCCTATTTACAAGAAAAAATATCTCTTGCGCAGCAAAGACAGGAGTCGTTCTCTGGTGAGAATTTGCCCTCAGTTGCGTTCGTTAATCACATTCCGACGAATCAATTTTATGGATGCAGATCTTGGCGTGGCCGAAAAAATGGATGTGATCTTCTGTCGGAACGTGGTCATTTATTTCGATAAGGAAACGCAACAGGAATTAATGCAAAAGTTTTATGATCAATTACGGCCTGGTGGGTATCTCTTTCTTGGTCATTCCGAAACCATAAATGGACTGGATGTCGATTTTAAGGCAGTGGCCTCGACGGTATATCGTAAGAGCTGACGCCCGTCTGACCCCTCCATGAAAAGCCTCATTTCTTCTCATAAGCACAATTATTATCTCAAGCCAGGAGAGGCCTTTGTGTCCCGCAATCCTGTTCTGGTGACCACCGTGCTTGGCTCTTGCGTTGCCGTGACCATGTTTTCGCCAAGTAAGGGTGTTGGTGCGATCTGTCATGCCATGCTGCCTGGCACCCCTGAGCAAGCAAGGGATTTGATCTACGTCGAAACTGCAGTACGTTACATCTATGATAAAATGGTGAAGTATGATGCCATCGACGATATGGTGGTTAAGTTTTTTGGTGGAGCACAAGTCCTTGATATCGTTAATTACTCGTTGACTAAAGCGACGGTTGGCGAACAGAACGTGGCCCGTGCAGAAGAGGTTTTTAAGTCACTTGGGATCTCTGTTGCCAAGGCTGATGTCGGCGGAGCACGTGGTCGAAAGTTGTTTTTTTCAATTAAAAACGGAGATGTCTATCTCCGCAAGATGGGGTCTAGGCCTGATTTTATCGATAGGGAGTTTAAGCCATGGGCAAGATAAAGGTAATGGTTGTCGATGATTCTGCCCTAGTGCGCCAGACGCTGTGCGATATTCTGAATTCTGATCCGGGAATTGAGGTGGTGGCAACGGCGGCGGACCCCTTTTTGGCGGCGGAACGTCTGCGAACCATTGTGCCTGATGTCATTACCCTTGATGTCGAGATGCCGCGCATGGACGGCCTGACCTTCCTGCATAAAATAATGAGTCAACACCCCATTCCGGTTGTCATGTGTTCAACCCTTGCTCAAGAAGGGAGCGAAACTGCGCTTAAGGCAATGGAGTATGGAGCCGTTGATATCATCACCAAACCTAAAATGGGGACCAAACAGTTTATTGAAGAGTCTCGCATTATGATTTGTGAGGCGGTAAAAGGGGCTGCCGCAGCGCGTTTGGGAAAAATGCGGCCTGAACGAAGCACGATGAAGGAGGTCTCGCCAAAATACACCGCTGATGTGATTATGGATAAGCCAAATTCTAAGGCTATGATCCAAACCACCGAGAAGGTAGTGGTAATTGGCGCCTCAACCGGTGGCACCGAGGCCCTTAAACTCTTCTTAGAAATGCTGCCTGCAGACACCCCGGGTATTGTTATTGTTCAACATATGCCGGAGAGTTTTACTGCCGCTTTTGCCAAGCGGCTTGATTCCATCTGCCGGGTAACCGTCAAAGAGGCACAGAATAACGACACCGTGGTGCGTGGTCGAGCATTGATTGCCCCCGGCAATCATCACACCTTGCTCAAACGAAGTGGGGCTCGCTACTATGTCGATATCAAAGACGGTCCTTTAGTGTCACGGCATCGGCCATCGGTGGATGTGCTCTTCCGTTCGGCGGCTCGCTACGCTGGTAAAAACGCTGTTGGTGTGATCATGACTGGCATGGGAGACGATGGGGCACGGGGGATGAAGGAGATGTTTGATGCCGGCGCCATCAATGTTGCTCAAGATGAGGCTAGCTGCGTGGTTTTTGGCATGCCGCATGAGGCTATCAAACACGGCGGTGTCCATAAGGTAATGCCATTGCAGCATATTGCCTCCGAGGTGTTGATGCTTTGCCGGTAGGGCTTTTGGGGCTGAGTGACGTTGGCAGTATTGAACTTCTGTGATAATACCTTTTCACTTTTTTCTCGGCGTCGATTTCTTTTAAACTCGCAATAGTGCCTGGCGGACACTCTCCCGACAGGCATTATTTAGGAAGATATCACATGCATCCTTTTGCAAACTTACTCAAAGAAAGCGAGTCGTGGTTGATGCGTCGCATACGCGGTTATGCACGGTTAGGCTCGTTACACTTCCACCCTGGAAGAGGCGTGGCGGATCTCTGTAGTTGGACTGACAGAATCCATTATCTCCGCCCTTTCTCTCTCTGAAGCCCCTTGGGAGTTAAATTCGGACGACACCTACTCGTCCGATCCGATAGCTTCCTTTGGCGTGTTGGAAGCCCAGAGACATTGCGCTCGCGGTGTCTCCTTAGAAATGTTCATGGGCTTAATGAAATACTACCGACAGCCCTACCTCGATCTTATTCAAACATCGTCTCTTAAAACGGCTGCGTTTTCTGAAAGACATCTCGATGATGATGGGAAGTCATGGTGCCGTTTCGTCGAGCGTGTTTTTGATCGGATAGAAATTGCCTTCTGCGTTGAATGGAGTCGAAGTGAAACGATTAACAGCGCGATTGATGAATTGCAGACCGCAAACCGACAAATTAGCAATGAGAAGAACAAATTTCTTACTATTTTTGAGAGCCTGCCTGGCGCAGTTTTTTTGTTGGATAGGCGTCGATATGTCCTGCACATGAACCATTGCTTGGCGCCAAACAGAGATATTATCCAGCCAGAACTAAATGAGGGTACACGTTCAAGTTTGTGTCATGCCAGAATGGCTGGCCAGGGAAGGTGTTGAGCGCATTGAGGCAGGACATAAGGCGGTGGTTAAGCAACAGGAGGGAATTGTAGGCAGAATGGCAGAATGTGACCGGAAATAAAATTCGATCACGAAAGCCTCTGCTTCGGGAGGGGCGTTTTTTATGGGGGAGAGATTTTATTTTGACGATGGCGGCAGATTTCAACCACCTTCAGATTTGTGTCAAAATTTGTATCGCAGAAAAAGAGACAATAAAAAAAAGGGCTACAGATATACTGTAACCCTTTGAATTTACTGGTCGGGGCGGAGGGATTCGAACTCTCGACCTCCTGCTCCCAAGGCAGGCGCGCTAACCAGGCTGCGCTACGCCCCGACATGTTTTATGTTGAAGTGAGTAGATAGCATTTTCAACGATCATACGTCAACATCTTTTTGTGCCAGGTCAATCGCTAAGATCACCTCACCTCCTGCTAGACAGGGCGCTTCTTGATAATTTTATAAGTAAATCAGAAAGATAATTCCTTATCCCCTCCTTTTTCTTTTTTCGACGGACTTTTTGACTTTTCTCCTCGTCGACAAATTGCCCGCTGCGCTGATGATGGGCCTGAAAGGCTTTTGGACTGGAGTCCGTGCAGCGCGACACATCACCATTAAAAAGCGAAACGGCCTGTCCGAAGAGAGAGACAGATCTTTCGCCGCTGACCATTCGCTAAGAGTCTATGGTTGACACACTTTGTGCTGATATTCAGAAAATCGAGCTCCGCAAATCTTAATTCAAAAGGAAAATCAAGCTGTTAATTTGACTGTAGCATTTTTGCTTAGCGTCATGGATTTCCTTGGCACAACCGTTGCTATTCTATGGAGACAGTGTTTGGGGCTTTACAGTACCCAACAATTCGAGCCAAAGAGGGGAACGCCATGAGAACGAAAGCATTTAAAGAAGAGAGACGGCTATTTTCGCGTTTTACGTTTGAAGAGGGGGCCCTCGTTGTTAATCAAAATATCATTGGGCTCCTCGACAATATAAGTCTTGGGGGGGCATCTTTTCAGTATTTTGATAAAGGGCAGGGGGCTCTAGATGGATCGGCTTTGGAGATAATTCTTCCATTTGGGAACATTTTGATCAAAGCAGGGCAATACGCTGTGGTTGCCCCTGCGTCACTGGATAGAGTTGCGACTGCCAGCAATCAAGCGCAGGTGAAGAAGTATCATCTGCGATTCGTAGGTCTTGCCTCATCAGAATTACAGAGCTTGTGGCAGATGATCAAAATCCATAGCGTTCGGTCATGGGATGAATCGGCGTTTTTACCGATTCATCAAAGTCAGCATAAAGGGTAGCAACGTCGGAATAGCTAGGACGCCTGTCTGGATTTACTGACAGCTTGATTCGTCACTGCTGGAGGGGGGTTGACTGGAAGTCTTTGCGGGGGTTCAAGCACGGGTGTCACCATTAAGAGACAACATCGTTTCCAGAACGAAAAACGGAGTTAGTAGGCTATGGGCCAGTCAGAGACAGCTAAGATCCTGGTGGTTGACGATAACAAAATGATTCATGGCTTGATCGAGACGGCGCTTGATGATTGCCCGTTTCAGGTATTTCATGCCTACGATGGTGGCGAAGGGGTTCGCTTATACTATGGTCAGCAACCGGCATTGATGCTGCTTGATATTGATATGCCCGTTATGAATGGTTTGCAGGTGCTTGCACATCTTAATGTGAAAGCCAATACACATTGCCCTGTGATTGTCATGAGTGGGTTGGCTACAGCCAGGGAACAAGAGCAATGCCTGAGCCTTGGGGCCAAAATGTTTATCGGGAAGCCTTTTCAAATCGTGTCGCTCGTCAAAAGCATCAAGTTGCTTCTTGAACAGCACGACATCTGCTATGCTTCAACTTTGGCCTAACAGCTTTGTTACGATGTTGGACCTGCTTCCTGTGCATCAATGGTTATTTCGGCGTTGCCATAAGGATGTCGAAACTCTTGCCATTTGAGCCTGCCCATACCACCTGCCCGTGATTGTTTAGGTCCACCATCTGGGAGTAATGCCCGACGAAACTGTCGCTGACCTTGCCGATTTGCTTGGTGGCGGCTTGGTAGACGGCGATGCCGATGCCGTCTGTGTCATGGATCATCCAGGCAATATCGCCAGCATCGTTGATGCGAGGTTCGGTGTTGTCAAGGGGACCTTCAGTGAGCTTGGTTGTTATCCCATCGGCATACATGAAGATTTGCCAATGATCGCCATCGAATCCCTGCCAAACGACGGTTCCCCGGTCATTGACTTGCGGCTCGCAATCATTGGTGTTGTTTGTCGTGATTTGGACAGGATCTGAGGCCTGCGCTAATTTAAGAACAACTTCGTCGTCCTTGCCATCATTACGTTCCCAAACCATATTCCCATTATTGCTGATTTGCGGATTCATATCGACCTCCGTGTCGGCGGTGATTTGGCTGATTCCTCCGGCTGTCTTAGTGAAAATGTCGAAGTTCTTTTCACCCTTGCCCCTCCACATTATCGTCCCTGCGTCATTGATCCGCACCTGAACGTTAAAGCGATTGTTATTGGTAACTTGCGACACTGCCCCGGCGGCATAGTGGAAAATCTCGTAGTTGTCTATTTTCCCCTCGCTGTCAGCTGCTCCCGCGATCCAGACCACTTCGCCATTATTGTTTAGTTTGGGGTGACGATTCATCAATGCATTGGATGTAAGTTTTGTCACCACCCCATTTGAATAAAGGAAAATGTCTGAGTGCTTGCTGTCGCTGCCCATCCAGACGATCTCATCCTGGTCGTTTATCCGAGGGTCAGTATTATCGAGGGCGTTATCGGTAAGTTGATGAGGCGTCTCTTCGCTGGCCGTTATGTAAAAAATCTGATAATGCTTGCCGACTTTGGCCTGCCAGACCAGCGAGGCAGAGTTATTTGTCCTTGGCAGTTTGTAGTACATATCACTGGCAGTAATCAACTGCATGTCGTAGCCAGGGACAGGGCCTGAAGAAGGTTCTTTAGATGCAGGCATCTGGCTGGCAGGAGTCGGCTCTTCTGCTACGGCGAGTTGGGGGAGAAAAACACCGCCTACAGTCAATAGCATGGCGGAGAAAACGAAGGGTTTGATGATGTGGCGCATAACGCTCTCCATGAAAAAGGTAGTGGATTATGATTGGATTTGAATGGTTGGGCCAATGACGGCTACATGCCCTCATCTCTTGTAGCAAAAAAATGTTCCTTCTACAACCTGTTCCCCTCATGTAACAGAGAGAGGGGGGAGAAATGAAAAGCTGAGCTTGCGCCTGGAAACTTCGATTGCCCGGTTGACGTTTCAGCGGCCATACACCTTTATTTCACCAAGCCATGTCCGGAAGAGTCGATCTCTTTTTGATTGTTGCGGTCTCTTGCTGGTAATGCGGATATAGCGGGCCGCTTGCGGCGGGAAAGTGGCGGTTAGTGCCGCTTCGTTGCTTGGGCGATTGCCAAGCAGGGTAATTTTTCGCCACTTTTTGTTATCCACAGAGATCGTTACCTCAATTGACTTGTTGGAGATGGCACACTCCTGGTCAACGCCTCCATACCCTGGGAATATCTCCATTCGTTGCACGTCAAAATTTTGCCCCAGATCGACAATCACCTGCTCAGGCTGAGCGTTTTTTTTGCCTGCTGAACGCCATGAAGTCAGCCGCTTGCCGTCGGTCAGGTTAGTGGCCGGCCAGGCAGGTTCGAAGGTTGAGGCGACCACCTTTTTTTGCAAGGCAAGATTTTCAAAGGGTTCCTTCGATGTCTGCCAGGTCTCCGGGATTGGCTGGAGAAAGCAGTTCTCACCATAGTTTTTATCAGTAGGGATTTTCGTTGCATCCGGTTCAGGTCTATGGGTAGTGTAGATGACGACCTCGCCGGCATCGATTGTGTCACGAAACAATTTTCCGGCGTTCTCATTCGGCATGGGTGTCTGATCGGCACGGACAGGAGGATTTTCTGTCGGGCCGTAGGCATAGCGGTACAATGGCCGGTCAAGTGGACGAGAAAGGGAAATCTCTATGGCTTTGCTCTCTTTGCCCTCATTGATCACTAACATGGTCAGCACCCCATCTTTTTGTCCGACCGCCGCAATCGGGAGATCGGCAAGGCCCTTGGTCTGCAAGACCTGAGTGCCTGCTTGTCCCATGAGGCGCGACAGCAGGGTGAAAGCTTGCCCCGCCGGACGAACTGCTTGGCTTTCTGGCAGCCAAGGGAAAAGCCCCCAGCTATGTTTGCCGTCCAGAAACGAATCGCGATTGCTGTGATACTTGAGGGGGGCCGGGTAGTATTGGTCGTTGAAGATCCAGAGGAAGGAGGCTTGGGCCCCGGCGTTCAGGAAAGCGGCATTGGCTTGGGCCAGTGCCGTACCGTACTGGCCGCTCCGGCGGAGCGAAAAGTCCTGAATGCCATATTCGTCAATCCAGAAGGGCTTTCCTGTCTTCGCCACTGCATTTTTTATCGCAAGTGCCATCTCGTACCACTCGTTGTAGGTGGTGAAGTTGTAGTTGTGACTGGCGTAGATGTCGATGACGTCATCAAGCTCTGCTGCTGCCTGGTCAAGCCACAGCGGTGCCCGGGAGGTGTTTGGACCGACAACTTTTACCAGCGCGCGGCGGTTGTCATCTAGTAATCGTTGGTTAACGGCACGAAGGGTTCTTTTGTAGTAGTCCCATAGCTCTTTTCCCGGAGGGGGGTCGCCTTGACGATCGGCCGGTTCGGTAAACATAACAATATATTTGATGTTTGTGAAACCGCGGACTTCGATCATTTGGTGGAGTGAGTCGCTTACCCACTGACAATACTTTTGCAAGTCATCGGGAAAGGATGGAAGCTGCTGGTCTCGATTCCAGATGACATCTCTCGGGAACCACCATCCCATATTTAAGGCGACATCAACATTGATTTTCTGCATGTCTTTCAGCCAGGCATAGAGCCCTTGCATCATGGTGGAATGCCAATCGGCCTCGAGCCAGGGACCATCTCTCATCGCCCAGTCCGGACGGTAGAAGGTCCTGGCGATCCGGATGCCAGACGTTTTTACACGCGCCAACTCAATGGCTCGCAGTTTGTCATTCATCCCCATTTCGATGGATTCCGGGAGATAGGTAAAGGCGTGATAGACGGCATTGATCCCCAGAAAATTGTCTTGAATGACGGTGTCACGATCGACAGAGAGGGTATTGTTTGCCAGGGAGGGTAATGGCAGAAGAAAAAGAAGAATGAAGAGCAGCGGCGTTACTTTTTTGCAGATGATGCGCCAGGGGGCGACAGTGTCGTCAGAGAAAGAAAAAGACTTGCCAATTTTTTCGATAGTCAGTATATAGTCTGACTTTCTGAATTGAATCAAAATTAAGGAGTTTACCATGTCAAGAATGTGTGAATTATGTGGCAAGAAGCCATCTACCGGTAATAACGTCAGCCATGCCCACAACAAGACCCGTCGTCGTTGGTTGCCTAATCTGCAGACAGTGAGAGTTGCGACCGACAGCGGCAACGCTAAGCACGTCCGGGTGTGCACTCGTTGTATCCGTTCCGGCGCGGTGGTTAAGCCGATGGTTAAATCTGTTGTTAAGCATTGATTTCCTGCAGTAAAGTTGCTCGGTTGGGCTGAAGTCCTCAAGGCGTTGCCCCGAGGTTTCAGCCCCAGCTGATTTTCTCTTTTGTTCTCTTGCTACATCCTCCTCGCTTTTAACACCCCCCTGATATTCATTAGTCTTTGCAGGATGATCGACAGGTGCTCTTTGTCGCTTACCTCGACGACCAAGTCGATTGTTGCCTCAATGGAGACCTTCGATGAGTGCGCTTCAACATCAAGGATGTCAGCGTTCTCGGCGGTTACCTGGTTGCAGATCTGCACGAGGAGCCCTTTGCTGTTTTGGGCCAGGATCTGAATTTTCGCCTTGTGACTGCTGTTGCTGGTCGTCCAACGAACCGAGACGCGACGGTTTGGGTCGGAGTCGAGAAAGTTACGGCACTCCGCTTTATGAACCGACACCCCGCGGCCAGCGGTGATAAAGCCACCAATGGCATCGCCCGGCATTGGCAAGCAGCAGTTGCTGATTTTGACCAAGACATTATCGATACCATCGATCTTGACAATGCTCTGGCTTGATTTTCTGGCCTTGACGATTCTAGATGTGAGCAGGGGCTCTTGCTCAATGCTAATAGGTTCTTCCGGCGGTTTTTGTCTCTCATCTTTGATCTCAAAGGCAGTCAAGATCTCCCCGAGGGTCTGGATGGTGATTTTGCCGCTACCTGTCTTTCTCAACAGGTCTTCCAGGCTGTTGCAGCCCAGTTTCTTAAGGATCTCCCGCACTTCACCAGATTTTATGATGCGTTTGAGATTCAAATTATGCCTTTTCAATTCTCGCTCGCAAATCTCGCGACCAATCTCTAGAAAGCGCTCCTGTTCCTCTTGCAGCAACCAATGCCGAATCCTGTTCTTTGCTCGGCTGGTCTTAACCAGTGAAAGCCAGCCTTGGTTCGGGTGTTGACTGGGGGAGGTGATGATCTCGATGACATCACCGTTTTGGATTTCGTGTTTCAGCGGGACGATGCGTCCATTGACTTTGGCTCCCGTGCAGCGGTTGCCAACCTGGGTGTGGATGCTGTAAGCAAAATCAAGGGGCGTGCTGCCGGAAGGGAGTTCCTTAACGTCTCCATTCGGGGTAAGGGCATAGACCTCGGCATGATCCAGTTCGGTCTTGACCGCGTCTAAGAATTCGCGTGAGTCGTCAACCTCTTGCAGGCTTTGCACCAATTGTTTCAACCAGTGAAACAGTCTCGCATCCTTCTGGGAGATAGCCGAGCCTTCCTTGTAGGCCCAATGGGCTGCAATGCCGTCGTTGGCGACCTCGTCCATATCTTTGGTGCGGATCTGCACCTCCATGAAATCACCGTGCGGGCCGACCACCGAGGTGTGCAACGATTGATAGAGGTTAGCCTTTGGGGTGCTGATGAAATCCTTGAAGCGGCTGGCAATAGGCTTCCATAGGGCATGGACGATGCCCATGACCTCATAGCATTCGCCGATTGTCTGAACGATGACCCGGAAGGCGACCTTGTCGTAGACCTTGTCGATTGAGATGTTCTGGGTGATCAGCTTCCGGTAGATGCTATAGAGATGCTTAGGCCGCCCGAAGATGATAAAGTCCTGCAGGCCGGCCTCGTGGAGTTTTGCCTCGAGAATCTGTTTGATCTCATCGACAAAGTTCTGTCGGTCTTGCAGGGACATCTCAATCTGCGAGGACAAGGCGGCAAAGGCTTCAGGATTTAAGTATTGAAAGGCCAGGTCCTCCAGCTCCCGCTTAATCCAGTCGATACCAAGACGGCTAGCCAGCGGGGCGTAGAGGTCACGGGTGTCTTGCGCGAGTTCGCGCTGGCGGGCCGGATCAACAAAGGAGACTGTTTGCATGTCGTGCAGATGGTCTGCCAGTTTCACCAAGAGTACCCGGATGTCTGTGGACATGGCGAGCAGCATCTTCTTGACGTTTTCAGCCTTATAGTCCAGCCGGCTCATGAACTGAATGTCGTTAATCTTGGTGGCACCGCTGACAATACTGGCTACGTCCTCCCCAAAGAGTTCGGCCATCTCGATTTCAGCTGATTTCGGTCGCCCCCTGAGTCCTTTATGCAAGAGCCCAGCGATCACTGTGTGGATATCAAGTCGCATGCTGGCTAAGATCTTTGCCACTGCGACGGGGTGGGAGAGATACGGGTCGCCTGACATCCGCTTCGGATGTTTCTCATAGATGACGGCCGCGTAGTCATGGGCCTTGCGGAGCAGGGCACAACTTTTTTCCGGCATGTATTGTGCCGTGAGGGCTATGATTTCATCAATTTGAGGCATGGGCTGGTGGGGAGTCGTCAGTAACGACATGATAGTTGATACGGTTTTTTGAGCTCTTTTTGACTTGGCACATGAGCTCATCCGCAAATTTGTCGCCACCCATACGCCCTACGATATCGGTAGTGCGGACGGATGAAGATAACATCGTAGAAACATCTAGAAGCACTTGGTCCCCGCAGAATGTCCTAATGCATCATTGACATATTTGAAGTTGTCCAGATCCGGAGACCCTAAGGCCAGAGGATGGTTTAACCGCTTAAAAACGGAAAGGTAATGGGCCAACCATTCTTGGAATCCGCGGGAATTATTGGTGCCGGTCAGCGCGTCTGTGCGAGACGATTTTTCTCCCTGTTGTATGTGATTTCTGAACGATTGCAGCAGTTTCAGGGTAATTATGAAAAATCCAAAACGGACAAGGGTGTTCCACAGGGGGATACAGAGGGAGGAGTATGCATGCCCTCCCAGTAAGTCGATAAACAACAGCCACGTCATTGCTGATAACACACTTATGACGGTCGTGCAGTGCCTTTGCCCATGCCAACCTGTTATGGCAATGGGGATCACATAGAAAATAGAAAAGGAGGCCTCGTATCCTGTAAGACAATCAAGCAGACCCAGCATGCCAATGAGCAAAAAACACCCGATAAAGATCATGAGTGGTCTTGCTGCTTCAAGGTGTCTATTGATTGATTGCAACACGCTCTCGCTCCTGCAAGTCTTTGGTGGCTTGATCTAGATGATGGCCTCAGTAAGCATCTTTGTCAGCATTTCGCGGGCCTCCGCGAAGGGTACCTCCGTAATTTCCCCATGCTTACGGTCACGGATTTCCACGATCCCATCAGCTGAGAATCGTTTGCCGATCGTAACCCGGAAGGGGATGCCAAGCAGGTCGGCATCTTTGAATTTACTGCCAGGCCTTTCATCTCGATCATCAAGCAGGGTGTCAATCCCTTTCTCCCGCAGGGATTGGTAGAGATCTGTTGCTGCGGTCGTGATCGCATCATCGGTAAACCCTAAGTTCAGAATGATCACCTGAAAGGGTGCGATTGGCAGCGGGAAGACAATGCCGTCTTTGTCGTGATTCTGCTCGATGGCTGCGGCCATTACCCGGCTGACGCCGATACCGTAACAGCCCATGATGAAGGGTTGTTCCTGGCCATTGCTATCCAGAAATTTGGCGTTTAAGGCCTCACTGTAAGCAGTGCCAAGCTTGAAGATGTGGCCAACTTCGATGCCGCGGGGCAGCTCCAACTCGCCACCGCAAAGTGGGCAGTGGTCAGTGGTGGTGATCATTCGCAGATCGGCGGTTTTTTCAACCGTGAAATCGCGACCTAGATTGGCGTTCAGGTAGTGGAAATTTTTCTCGTTGGCACCGGTTGTGAAATTCTGCATCGTGGTGACCGTGAGGTCGGCCACCACGGGAATTTTGAGGCCGATTGGCCCCAGGTAGCCGGTTGGTACCCCCGTTGCGTCGAAACACTCCTGGTCGCTTGCCAATTCGACCTCGTTTGCGCCCAGCATATTCTTCAGCTTGACTGTCTGGACCTCGTGGTCGCCGCGCAGCAGTACCGCTACCGGGCGGCCGTCGGCGATGTAGACCATGGTTTTGAGCAAGTTCTGCGGCGCAATCTTCAAGAAATCGCAAACCGCATCGACCTTGCGTTTGCCCGGGGTCTCAATCTTGGAGAGAGGTTTCTCCTCCCTGCGTTCGCTTAGCGGCGCGGCGCTGCAGGCTGCTTTTTCGAGGTTGGCGGCATAGGAGCACTGCCGGCAAATGACAATTGTGTCCTCGCCGGTGTCGGCCAGCACCATGAACTCATGGGAGAAACTGCCGCCGATGGTGCCGGTGTCTGCTTCCACCGCTCGGAACTGGAGGCCGCAGCGGCTAAATATTTGGTGATACGCCTTATTCATCGCCTCGTAGGCGGCATCAGCCCCCGCCTCCGTGGCGTCGAAACTGTAGGCGTCTTTCATGATGAATTCGCGGCCTCGCATCAAGCCAAAGCGTGGTCTGATCTCGTCGCGAAACTTTGTCTGGATCTGGTAGAGGTTGACGGGCAGGCCTCGGTAAGAGTGGATATTATTCCTGACCAGATCGGTGATGACCTCTTCGTGGGTCGGTCCGAGACAGGATTCTCGTCCATGGCGGTCTTTGAAACGCAAGAGCTCTGGCCCATATTTTTGCAAACGACCGGACTCGGCCCAGAGGTCAGCCGGTTGCACCATCGGTAAGAGGACCTCCTGGGCTCCAGCGGCGTTCATCTCCTCTCTCACGATGCGTTCGATTTTGCGAAGCGTCATGAGCCCGAGAGGCAGGTAGGAGTAAACGCCACTGGTTAATTTACGGATGAAGCCGGCCCGCATTAGCAGCTTGTGGCTGACGACATCGGCCTCGGACGGGTTCTCTTTTAAGGTGGGAATCAGGAGTTTGGTGAAGAGCATAGAGTCCTCTTGCGAACAAGTTTTTGAGGTAATTGAAAATGTGCGTGGTGGTCTTACTTCTTTACGGCTCGTTTTGTCTTGTCGCTTGAGCAAGCCGGTTCTCTTCCATCTTCTCAAGTTCTGCCGTAAAGACTTCAAATAACTTCTCCTCTGGCACCTTTTTAAAGAGCTTGCCTTTCTTGAAGAGAATGCCCATGCCGTTTCCCCCGGCAAGCCCTAAATCCGCCTCTTTGGCTTCTCCTGGGCCGTTGACCACGCAGCCCATGACCGCAATCTTAAGGTTGGTTTTCATGTGTTGGATGTAACGTTCAACCTTTTCGGCCAGGCCAAAGAGATTGATCTGGCAGCGACCACAGGTGGGGCAGGAGATGAGCTCTGGGCCTCGGTGGCGGATATGGAGCGCGCGAAGCAGTTCAAAACCGACCCGAATCTCTTCCACGGGGTCACGGGTCAGGGAGATGCGAAAGGTGTCGCCAATGCCTTCGCTAAGCAAGATGCCAAGGGCCACGCTCGATTTTACCGTGCCGGCAATCAGTCCCCCTGCCTCGGTTACACCAAGATGGAGTGGGTAGTCGCATTGACTTGCCAGGCTCCGATAGGCGGCTATCGTCGTCATGGCATCGGAGGATTTGATCGATATTTTAATTTGCTCAAAGCCGAGCTTCTCAAGTCTTGATACGTTGCGTAGGGCGCTCTCGACCATGGCTTCTGGGGTTGGGTGACCATATTTGGCCAGAATATCTTTTTCCACCGAACCAGAGTTTACCCCGACGCGGATGGAGACCTGATGGAGTTTTGCGGCGTCAACGACCTTGGCCAATTTATCAGCAGTGCCGATATTGCCTGGGTTGATTCTGATCGCCTGAGCGCCGTGTTCCATGCTGGCGATGGCCAAGCGGTAATCAAAATGGATATCGGCAATCAGGGGGATGTTGATTTGCTCACGGATTTGTCGTAAGGCGGTGGCGGCTTCCTGGTCGAGAACGGCAACCCTGATGATTTCGCAACCCGCTTGTTCCAGTTGGTGAATCTGCTCGACTGTGACCTCGACATTTCTGGTGTCGGTGTTGGTCATCGATTGGACGGCAATCGGTGCATCTCCGCCAATTGCGACAGGGCCAACCTGTATCTTTCTCGTTTTTTTTCGGATAATCATGGCCTGCCAATATAATAAACTGTCACTTGTTTTGCACGATATTTACGGCTAGTTTCGAGCATGTTTAAGAGTGTCTTACAGGGGGGGGTAGGCTGTAATTGGGAGACAGCGAGCTTATCAGTTTACAGTTTGTCTTTGTCGGTTTATACTTTTTTGCAGACGCTACTCCTAGTCCCCCCCCCTATGCCGCCAGGATTGCCTATCTCTTATGCCAGACTTGTCTGTTCCCTCTAACCGTCGCGACCAATTCCTCTATCTTGGGGTAGTGCTGGCGCTGACGTTTCTCTGTTTATGGACGGTTTGGGCCCTTGAGTTTCCCCCGTTGCAGGATTACCCTCAGCACCTTTTTTTGGCGCATGTCAATGCCACCTATGCCGATTCTGCCTATAATTGGCCGCACTATTATCTGGCCAATCTTAAGTTTGGCCCGTATACCTTTTTTTATCTTCTTGTTGCCGGCTTGGACGGCATTGTGTCGATTACGACCGCCGGTAAGCTCTATCTGTCCCTCTATGTTTGCTCCTTGAGTGCCCTTGCCATCGTTTTAGGAAAGAATCGGCAATTGCCTAACCCGCCGTGGGGGAGTTTGTTGTTGTTTCCCCTGGCCTTCCATCAGATGTATTTCATGGGGTTTACAAATTTTTTGTTGTCGGTGCCTATTCTGGCGTTTGCGATTCTCGATCATCAACGTCTCAGCTGTGAAGGTCCATCTCTTCTCGCTTTTTCCCGGCAGGCTCTCTTGCTATTTCTTCTACTGTTGTGTCACCCCTATACCATCTTGGTCTATATCTGCCTGGCTCTAGCCTGTGCCCTACTAGCAGCGGGGATAGCCACCCGTAGGAAGGCCGCTCTCGTGCCGCCGCTTGTGACGGCCTGTTTTTTTGTTGGCTGGTATTTCACCGCTCTGCCCAGCAATCAGGGCAGAATGCCTCTATTGTGGTGGCCATGGCAGGAGACGCTCAAGTATTATTGCCTGATGTTTACCGGCATGCGCTGGAGCAGTGGTATGAACTGGCAGGTGCTGTTGGCCTGGATCGCGGCCTTCGCAATTGTTCTTCGCGGCGCAGTTTGCAGCATGAGAGCTGGGGCGCTTTTCCCGAGACAGGGGGTGCTGGCATTTGTCCTTACGACAACCGGGTTTCTCGTCCTGCCTTTTTGGGCTGGGCAGTACTCCTATTTCAATTTGCGGATGGCACCAATCTCCTACCTCTTTGCCGCTATTCTGGCCGGGTATTGCACTTTGTCACGGACGATGGGGCTTGGCCTTGCCGCCATCGCGGCTCTCTTGATTGTGCAATCCACGACGCTACAGGCGGCGATATCGAAAGAGACTGCCGAGATTGCGCCGATTCTTACGGAAATGGAGCCGAATGCCGCCATCCTGCCTATGACCTTTCAAACAGAATCGGCCATTCTTGACCGCCATTTCTTCCCTGAGGCGCATAGCCATGATTATTTTTATTACCACCTCCTTGTTGGCGGCGGGGCTAGCCCTTACCTTTTCCCAAGCCCCATGCTGCCAGTGCTCTTGAAGGCTGGCGTCGACTTGCCGAAAGCGACGCATGATTTTTCCTGGCAGGAGCATGGCTCCAGATATGACTATATTCTGACCCGTGGCGCTCCAGCGGAATTTACGCCATTTGTCAAACGTTATGCCCCTCTCGTCGGTCAGTCGGGGGAGTGGCTCCTCTTTAAAAATGAGCACAAAAAATAATGCGTCCTCCAGCCATTGATCGAAGCCTTTGTGGGTTGTCCTCTCTGCCTATTCTTTTGGTGTTAGGTGCAGTTGCTCTTCTGCTCATCTTCCCGGTGCAGGATTTCGACATCTTCTGGCATCTGGCGAACGGCAGGGCCATGCTTGACAGTGGCCATATCGTCAATCAGGAGATCTTCTCGTTTACCGCCAACGGCAAGCATTTCAGCAATCATGCCTGGTTGGCCCAGATTATCTTTTTTTTGGTTTTTGCGAAGTTTGGTGCAAACGGCCTGATTGCCGTCAAGGTCGTGATTGCTATGGCCATTGCCGTTTGTCTCTACTCGTTTGGCCGAAGGCAAGGATGCTCGCCGTTGATTGCGTCTCTCATCTGCTTGTTGGCCTTCGGCGCCTCGCTTTTTCGCTATGTCGAACGGCCGGAACTCTTCTCCTTACTCTTTCTGACGCTGGTTGGAGCGCTCCTCTTTTTGTATCGATCCAAGCTTGTTTCTGCCAAAATCCTGCCCCTTTTGCCGATCATCATGGTTTGTTGGGACGTCATGCATGGCGCTCTGTATGGGGTGATTTTCGTAGGCGCTTTTATGGCAGTTGAAAGCCTTAAGGCGCTTCTGCCAGGGAAAGGCGGAGCGACGTTTCCCGCTATGGGGAAAAGAGAGCTGCAGCAGTTGTGGCTCTGGGTCGGGCTGACGGTAGTGCTGATGCTGCTCAGTCCCTATGGCTTGCGGAGCTACGACATCTTTTATGAATTCATGAACAATAACCGGATGACCTCGATGACGGCTGAATTCCAGCCGACTGCGTTCAATGAACAACCGCTGTTTTGGGGGATGCTGGCGGTCACGATCGTCACGGTTTTTTCTGCGGGTCGCAGCCTCGATCTTACCAGTCTCAGTCTCTTGATCCTTTTCACGGGCTTGGCTGTTCGGTATGTCAGGGGGATTGGTCCTTTTGCCCTTGTCGCCGCACTCCTTTTGGCGGCCAATCTTAGCCCGCTGGTGCTTGCCTTCTCTGCGAATTCTGACAGGAAACGGTGGGTGAATGGTGTTTGTCTCACGCTGCTCAGTTTTGGCTTGTGTTACGCCCTGTACTATAAATTTTCGGATCCACCTCGCTATGACTCCTTGGGGCTAGGCATCAGCGCGGATGCCTTTCCTGTGGGCTCGGCCCGTTTTGTCAAGTCGGTTAATCTTACTGGGAACATGTATAATACGGATCGCTACGGTGGTTATCTGGCTTATTATCTTTTTCCTGAGCGGAAGATATTCCATTATAATCACCATATTCTCTTTGATGCCCTGGAGCGATATGTCCATGAGCCGGAAACTCGCGCGCAATGGCAGGTGAATTATGCGATTATCGGCAGATCTGACGAGTGGGATATGTTTAGCAAGGATGGTTTTGTGCCGGTCTACTGGGAACCAACCGGTGCGGTGATGCTTAAAAAGACCCCTGAGAATCAAGCACTCATCCAGCGCTACGAGATTCGTTACTTCTCGCCAGTTATGCCCGCTAAGGAGTTTTATGCGCTAGCGAAGAACCCGCTCGTTATGCCTGTTCTCGCGAAAGAGACCAGCGACTATCTGGCGGAGCGGCATGATCAAGAAAAAACTGAGATCTTGGTTGCCATGCTCAGCAATCAGTCAATCCTCTCCCCTGACGCCACTCTTGCACTGCTAGCCCGGGCTGAACCCTATAACGCCGATAATCCAAAACTGGCGGCCCGCCTCGGCACTCTTTCTTACCAACAGGGTTTATTCGAGCAAGCAGAAACATATCTGAAGCGTGCCGTCACCCTTGATCCAGCGCAAATCGAAGCACGCTTCAGCTTGGCCTATCTCTGTTATGACCAGCAGAACTTTACTGAGGCGGCCGAGCACTTTAAGAAAATTCTGCGGTTGAATCCCCGGCACCCTGATACTATTTATGGGTTAGGGCTCTGTTTTTACCAGTTGGGAAGTAAGCCTGAGGCAAAACAGTTTTTTCAGCAATATCTTGAGTTAGTGCCTGATGGCCCGTGGGCGGAACAGGCACGAAAATTTATCGCTCAATTCCCGGTTGGCAGTTGATTAAACGTATTGATTATATTAGTCTATAAAGAATTTTGAGGCGACACCCTCAAGGGCTTCGTCGCTTTGCAGCAAAGAGGCATGATGCTGGAAACCCCTGACAGTATCCATCGAGAATGAGTCAAAGGTAAAATTTAACCGATATGGCCCACAATAAAAAAGTATTGATTGTTGACGATGAAGCCTTGATCCGTTTTGGGCTTGAGAAATTTGTCAAACAAGAGGGGTATCAGACAATTTCGGCAAGCTCGGGAAAAAAGGCCTTAGAGATTATCGAGGATCATGACCCCGATATCGCGTTGCTTGATTTGAAACTGCAGGACTCGATCGATGGCTTAGAGTTGTTGGGCATTATCCGGAAAACCAGGCCCAAAATGGTCTCGGTCATGATCAGCGGTCAGACGGAGATCCATGGTGCCGTTCAGGCCATGAAACTTGGTGCCCGCGACTATCTTGAAAAGCCTATCGATTTTGATAAATTAAAAGGGGTCCTTGACTCGATCTCCCAAGAGCTTGATCACACCGAACAGGATGAGGTTCCTTCGGATATTGATTTGTCGTTTGCCAGCGAAAAGATGCGGAAAGTGGCGGCTATCATGAAGCGTTTGGCCCTCAAATCCGATCTCACGATCCTCATCCTCGGCGAGTCCGGCACCGGCAAAAATTATTTGTGCCAGAAGATTCATGAGATGAGCTCTCGGCGCGAGGCCCCCTATGTCCAGATAGGTTGTTCGAATATTCCTGACCATTTGATCGAAAGCGAACTGTTTGGTTATGAGAAGGGCGCATTCACAGATGCCAAGGCCTCGAAGAAAGGTCTGATCGAGGTGGCTGAAGGTGGGACGGTACTGCTTGATGAATTGGGAGACATGCCGTATCAATTCCAGACGAAGGTGCTTAAGCTCCTGGAAGAGCGGTGTTTTCGCAGGATAGGCGGTTTGGAAGACACTCCTGTTGATATTCGGATTCTGGCCGCGACCAATCGCGACCTGAAGCTTGAGGTGCAGGAGAAAAAATTCAGGCTCGACCTCTTTTACCGCTTAAATATTGCGACCATCGAGTTGCCTCCTCTGCGCGAACGTTTGGAGGATATCCCGATGCTTGTCAATAGCTTCTTGAATATCTTCAGCACCAAGTATGGCGCGGGCAATAAAACTGTCTGCCAAGAGGGGATGGAGATTTTAGTGGCCTACCCGTGGCCGGGGAATGTCAGGCAGTTGAAAAATCTGGTGGAGAAATTGGTGGTGCTATCAGATGGAGAGGAGATTTCTGCCGCTGAAATCAATGAAAATCTCGATACGCCAATCAGAACGCCGGAGGCCATGCCTTCAGAAACGGCAGTTGCCACTAAGCCCGCACCAGAGGTGGCCTTGCCGGAAGACTTATCCTTGGAATCGATGGAAGAGCGGTTTATCCGACGTGCCCTGGAAAAGACCAATGGTAATCAGCGAAAGGCTGCCAACCTCTTGAATATCTCCAGGGATGCGTTGCGTTATCGGCTCAAGAAAATGCAGATCTCCTTTGATGATGACGAGGAATAGAGTCGTTACCGCTGGTCAAGTTACGTTCCCTGCAACAGAGAGTTAACCCGCATCGCGAAGTTCCTCGTAATACTGTCGGCTTCGTGTCCCGTGTAGTATCCGCCAGATCTTGGCCATTTCAAAAATAGCCACCCCAAAGTCCCGCACCTTGAGTTTAGAGCCTGGGACATCGAGCCACCGGTTCAACGGATATTCGCAGGCAATGTCGCGCAGTGGCGCTGCCGCTTGATATCTCGTTAACAAAATGTAGCGTGCCAAGATCTCAATGTCGAAGATCCAGCTTACCGTAAACGGTTTGGCAAAGACCTGTCGCAGTTCGTGTGTGTTTGTGAAGAGCTTGGCCCCGCACTGGGTATCGTAGACCGTCAATCCTAAGAGGGTGCTAGCCAGGGTGGCAAAGATCCTGCCCAGGTAATGTCTTACTGCTTGGCGTTCGATTTGACGGCCGAGAAGTCGAATTCTTGCACCGAGCACCATCTGGTGCTCGGTGTCTGTCAGTAAGGCGACGAAGGTCTTGATTTCGGCCAGAGGGGTGGCGAGATCGGCATCCCAGAAGCCTATGGCCGCGTAATTGCCAGCGAACGCCTGCAAAAAACCTTCTCGTACTGCGCCTGCCTTGCCTAAATTCTGCTGCAGATGCAGGACAAGACATTGCTGCGGATTTTGTTGGCAGAGCTCATCGAGGATCTTGCCGGTGGCATCACGGCTGCAGTCATTGACAAAGAGAAAGTGGATATTTTTGTTCTGTTGGCTAAAGAGGAGGAAGTCGCCTCCGTGTAACCGCGATTCCTCGTTGTAGCAGGGGATGACTATTGCGGTGTTTGACATAGCGCCCAAACGGTCAGTCCAGGGAATTTGAGACCGATTTTGCCCAATAGCGAGAGCAAGAGGGTGTCGGCATCTAAGATGGTGGTCAGCATTGCGGTTACTAAGCGCCCATGGTGCCAGTGGCCGATGCCAGGAGCTTTATCACTTGTGCCGAAGAGGTTTTCAATTGAGACGGCGAGGGCCCGGATTGGCAGGAGGAGCGCGAAGAGATAGCCAGAACTGATGACCTTGAGCCCGGCACGTTCAAGGAGTTGTTCGAGGTCTGGCAAGGCGTATCGCCGATGGTGCTGGAGAAAGACGTCATGGGAAGAGAACAGTGACTGGAACGCTGGAACCGTGCAGAACAACAAGGCCCCGGGCTTTGCGAAGCGGGAAATGGTCTCCTGCAAAAAGGGGAGGTCATCGTCAATGTGTTCGAGGACATCAAACATGGTGATCAGTTCATAGCTTTTTTCGGGCAACGAGTCATAGGAGTTATGGAAGTTGACTCTCGGGCGTATGGTGGAAAAGGTCGTGAGCTGTTCGCTAGTCAGATGAATATCAACCGCATCGATGGAGCCTGTCGTGTGGGGGCAGAGCTCATCAATCAAGAAGCCATCGCCACAGCCAAGATCAAGCACCTTTGCCCCTTGGGCAAGTTCTCTTTGGGAGAAGGCAATTCTTCGCAACGCCTTGCTTCTGGCCAACTCCCAAGGATGACGATTGGCTGCTGCCGGGTAACTTTCTCTGAGGTCCATCGTTGGTCGCTGATTAGAAAATTACGGGTACGAGTATTTGGCACTGCCATCATGGGTGACCCCATGACAAACCAGAGTGCAGGTGCCCGAGAAGACGCCGGTATCCGTAAAAAGAGGGTATGTCTGGCCGCTAACCGGCAGGACTACGGTAGTATTGAAATTGATCAGGTTGGTATGAGAGCCGGTCGTCTGCTGGGAGTCATAGACACCATGCGGGTCGTGGCAGACCGAGCAAGGTGTTCCTCCGCCGGAGAGGAGGTGTCGGCTGTGTCCTCCAAGTGTGCTGGTGGCATTTTTCATGAAGGAGGCATCACTTAAGATGTTGTCTCGGTTGTGGCAACGATAGCAGAGAGAGTAGGTGGAAAACGATTCGGAGGCGCCAATGTTCATCTCGTAACGCTGTCGGAGAATCGGGCTGTAGAGTGAGCCGTGCGGCCCGTTGGGGCCAGTGCCGCCAACCTTGGTGCTCCTGTCGCTGTCATGGCAACTGGTACAAAAGATCGTACTGTTGACGTTATAGGAGGGCTCATCTTGACTTGGCAGGCTTGGCACATTGTTGTTGCGCCCGTGGGCGACGATCGGGTGAAAGGATGGGGTGAGGGTTTGGTTGCTCGGATCAAAGACCTTGCGTTTGTCCATAGTGTTCAAGACCCGAGGGACGACAGGAGAAGCGGGGTCGGAGTTGCCATGACACTTAAAACATATTTCATACTCGTACTGTGCATTGGTAACGATTGAGCCGCTACTGTCGATACCGGAGACCCCTTGCAGTCTGCCATTGACCATCGTTGGCATTTGGGGGGCGGCGGAACTGACACGGTGCGGGTCATGGCAATCTTGGCACTCGACATGCCCGGACAAGTTGGAGACGTCTTCCGTTGGGTCATGGGCATTGCCTGAGGCGTCACCGATGGTGGCCAACTCAAGATGGTGACGAGAGCTTTTTTGGAACTCAGCTGCGATGTTTGTGCTGCCAATCTGGCCATTATGGCACTTTGAGATGCAATTGTCCTCTTCTGCCTGAAACTTCAAGAGTCGTTGTTTGCCGCCGGCGTTGTGGCTGACGTGGCAATTTTCGCAGCCATTTTCAGCCACTGTGTGGCGTTGGTTTTCTGGGCCGACCTTGTCGTTCCAAGGCCAGGGGTTCTGGGCTTGTGAGCCTCCGTTCCAGCTGGCGGTGGAGGTGGCATGGGTGGAAGTGGCCCAGCCTGTGATGGCATGGCAACGAACGCATAATCCAGAATTTTTGTTGCTGACCGCGAGGAATTGCCCAAAGGTATCGTCATGAGGGTCATGGCAGGTTGAGCAATGAATTGCACCTCCCGAATAGATCAGCAGGTCTGAGGGAGGGGTGGGGACGAGTTCTGGATTGTTGGGGAGGGCATCGTTATATGAAAAAGAGAAGGGATGATCGTCTCGTAAATCTGTGCCAAGCATTGTGGAGCGAGCCGTTAACTTTTGGGTCATGGCGATGCCGCCGGAGACACTCAGGACGGCGCCAATGCCAACCGTGCCATCATGACAGCTCAAGCACAGCCGTGATGCGCCGGACGGCTGGCTCAGGGTCACCTTTAGGGTCGAACTGTCGTAGAGTTCATAATTGGTGCCCTCTAAGATAGCACGGTTCCACAGTGGAGTCAGTGGTGTGGCGTTGTGTGGGGTATGGCAAAAGACGCAGACCCGATCTTCGGTCATGGCTTTTACCTCACCCGGCCCCCAAGACGATAAATTATGTTTTGAGGAGAGAATGCCGGTGGTGGCCTGTGCTGTTGTCGACCACAACAGGAAAGAAACTATGGCAAAGCAGAAAGTCTTCATGGCTTACCTCCTCCGGTCGCGCCATAGAGTTGGAAAATCTGAATCCTTTGGTTGTAGGTGTCGCAAACATAGAGCTTGTTGTCCCGATCAATGAAAAGCCCAGATGGCATCCAAAACTCCGCGGGTCCTTTTCCTTTTGAGCCAACGGAGAGCAGGTAATCCCCTTGCGGCGAAAAAAGCTGGACGGTGTCGAAGAGCATCTCTGCCACATAGATAGTCCCCTGTCGATCGACGGCGATCCCCTTCGGCATGGCAAAATCCCCTGATCCATCGCCATGATGGCCAAACATGGCGATGAAATCTCCCTTTGGGGTGAATACTTGGGCCCGAAAATTCATTGCGTCATTGATATAAATCTTCCCATCCGCACCGCTGGCAATATGGGTTGGGATGTTTAAATCCCCGTGGCCGATGCCGCGTTTGCCAAAACTTCTCAAGTATTGGCCTTGGTTATTGAAAATACTCACTTGATTGATTTTGCTGTCCACCACATAGAGTCGGTTTTCGTCAGATTCTTGATAGGTGATCCCGGTTGGTCGTGCGAAGGCGTGGCTCTGCGGAGGGAGGATCTCCTTGATATAGCTGCCGTCTTCGCCAAAGACAAAGACCTTGGCAAGCATTGAGTCGCTGATCAGCAAGTTGAGGTTGCTGTCGAACATGACACTGACCGGCGAGAGTAAATCATCCTCACCAGCCTTGCTCAACAGCACGTATTTTTGTTGACTTGGAATGTAAAAGTGGACACCGCGCTTGCCGGCATCGGCAATAGCCATGCGGCCGTCGTTACCGACGGCAATGGCAACCGGTTTGACAATCATGCCTGCTGGATTCTGGCCGAAGATGATTGTACTGAGAGAGCGACCGACTGGCGTGAATTGGTGCAGTCCGCCAAGGTATGCAACTTTTTTGGGATTAGGCGTTGGTGGCCAACTGAGTTGGGCTGGTTCGCCAAGAACGGCATCCCATTTGACGGGGGCGCAGGCAGAGAGGCTCAAAAGGAGCAATGCAGTGAGTAACGTTCGGTAATGTGTCATGAAATATTTCATAGCAATCCTTAAATGGTTAAGGGGAGCCGAACAGAGAGTGACAAAGGCTTAGCGGGTAAGGTCCACGATTTCAATCTTGGCGCCTTCTTTGATCCCTGCCAACCATGTGGCCAACATGGCCTGCAGTTTTTCCTGGTTGATCTGTTGCTTCAGTAGTGGAGCTACTTCTTGCAGTGATTTGTTCTGAGCGGGCTTATAGCCAATGAGTTGCACAATGTGTAAGTTACCATCGACATTGATCGGGGCGGACCATCCGTATTCCTTCAGTCCTCTTGCCGCTTCGTACAGAGCCTTGTCCTTGATTTTATCCAATGGCATGTTCTTCTGGAGCGTGAAGGTGCTGTCTGAGGGAAAATTACGAGGGTTATTGTCATACTTGTCAATGATCGATTGTTTTATTTTTTCAATTGTTGGTACTGATTCTGGGCTGCTGGGTTCGAGGAAGAAAAGAAGGTCGTTTACCTGGACGAACTCATTTGTGACATAGAGTCTCGATTTTCTCTCATTATATGTATCCTCTACCTCTTGGTCACTGACTTTTACTTTTGTGCCGAACTCTTGGGAAATAAACAGCTCAAGTGGCATGGAGCGCTGGAGTTGTTTTTTGAGGCCATCCATGTCGCCGAATTCGTTTTTGATATACTCTTGAAAGGCTTCTTCACTCTTGTAACTCTTTTTGATTGCGTCAATTTTCGCCTCAATTTGCTCTGGGGGGATGTTTTTTATTTTGGCATGAGCCGCTTGAACTGCCAGCTCTTCTATCACCAATTGATCGATGGCCTCCTGCTTGATTTTTTCGGCAAGCAAAGGTGATACCTCCTCGCTACCATGTTTTGTTCGGGAAATATAGCTCATGGTTCTCATCAGCTGATCCATATTGATGACTGCACCATTGACTTTTGCTACCACAATATCTTTTGCCGAGCCATGGCCCATGGTCTCATCGTTCCTGTTGGTTGAGTCTGTGGCAAGTGCGCTTGACAGCAAAGAGAACCAAGCCATGGCCGTGACCAGGGCAATCAATGAAAAGCGTTTGTTTGGAACAATCATTAGTATCTCCTGTGGGTGAAAGTATAGTTTACGTGAGTCTCTTAGGTTTTCTTGCGTGAAGAAGCGTGGCAACCACGCCGATCCGTATGCAACTATTCAGCTCAAGCCTGAAATGAGCCACCTGAGACTATCATAGATCCGCAGTGCAGAGATGGCCGAAATAAGCCTGCGAACGAGATCCCTTTCTGTGAGCTAAGACAGAAGCTGATGTGGTGCTGTTGGGTAGTTACATGCAGATTAGAATAGTTTTCTGATAATAGTCAGCGATACCGTGGTGTTATTTGTTTCATCCTCCCTTTGCCACGTTTCAAATCCATAAGTAGTGCCGATCCCATTATTCTCATCATAAATGTCTTTGGTGATGGCGTAATTTGCATTGAAATTGATTGATGTCGCCCCCAGGGACCACGCCCGACTGGTATTCAGTCCATAGGAAAAATAGGTCCGGTCCTTCCCGCCGTCGTTAATTCCGTCGTTATTGATCGTGGTCGCGGTTTGCCATCGATATCTAGCAAAGGCGCTGCCCGCAAAGTTAATCCATGGGATGCGGAAGGGTTTGAGCAGGGAGATCGAGTTGCTGATGACGGTGCTTTCGTTAATACCCCAACGGCGAGTTGGTTCTGAAGAGCCATACGAGGTTATTGAGTATCGGGTCAGAGGGGGGCCCTGGAAATAGTCGTAACTGTGTTCTGCCCGTAAATTCGCTAGAACATACGGCAGGGGCAGGTCGCCAGTCAGTGAGTATGAGTAGCCGGTAATGTCTTCTTCTTGGGCCCCACCGTCATTGCGGTCATTACTTGCCCAACCCTTTTCTGCCGCGCCAGTGAGCGTTAGCTTGAGGCGTTCCCAGAGTGTCCTTGATTTAGTATATAACAGTGATACCTCGGTGATTGTGTTGGAGAAACCAGCCCGTTGCCATTCCCGGTCAGCATTGAAAGTCCAATCGGCGAGGGAAACTTCCATGCCAATGAGGTCAGTCGTAATTTCAGGTTCGAGTTGCCTTCCTGCTGTATTACCATCTTGGGTCTGCGCGGAATGCTGGTATTTGGCTGATATAAGTTGGAAAAGCTTTAAGCCCAGACCGAATTCATTGATCTGAGAGGTGAAATCTAATGCCTTTTTTTGGCTGTTTACCCTGAAGGTGAATAGCCGACTCCCTGAGTTAGGGTCCACAGGGAATGAAGTGTAGTCAAGTCCTGCTACATCTGTAAGCTGGTAGATCCTAATAGTCAGACGCGAGGGATCTATGTCGTAATTTGATGGGCCCAAACGGAGCCAGCAATTATTGATATCATCTTTTGACGGAGTGTTGGAGGCACTCCTGCATTCACCGGTACCTGTTCGTAATACATCAACTGTTAAGACGTTTAGGTCGACATCGTCGGCAAGGGGATAGGCATTAGGATTGTTCTCAGGGCTGGTGAATTTGAGATGGAGCGGATTTAACCCAAGGTGCTTGCGTTGAACGTCACTGCTTAATATGTGGCCTGTTGCGAGGCTGTCATGTGGTAAAATCTTGGTGTACTTGCTCTCCAGCTCATACTTGTTATCCTCATTGGTGCCAGTGAGCAAGTTGAAGTTGCTTGTGGAGTCTTGCTGGCGGTCGTTTCGGCTGGTTGTTAACGAATCTTGTTCCATCAAAAAGTTTGTATCAAGACTTTCGTAGAGGCGTTGATTCAGTAAAAAATGCAATGTCTCATGTGTCGTACCAGATTCGCTGAGCATCTTTGTCTCGGTTGGAGTTGCACTCGGATCAGATTGAGTCCACTTGTTGGCGGAATCTGCTGTATTGTTTATGTAGTCTATGCTCGAGTTGAAATTCCAGGGTAACTTTATGTCGACACTTTCGCTAAAGCCAAGATTGTCAGAGGCGTAGCTGCTGGCAGTGCCAGGATGGGGAATACTCTCAGTGTCTGAGGTCAAGCTGTTGAGATTGGTGTCAAAGGTGAAGATAGAGTAGCTAAAGGTATTGGCCATAGTCCCCTGTTGCGTAACGGTACCATCTTCAAAAACGGAACTGTTTTCTAAATCGTCCGTGTAGCGAGCAGAGGTGAAGAGTATGAAGTTTTCCAAAGCGCCAAGCTTGGGCTTGGAAAAACTATAATTGCTGTCATAGTCATCAATAGTGTTGGTGCTTTCGCGAGGGCTGCCCGCTTCGTCCTTGACGGTGGTCGCGTTGTATTTAAGGCCGGCTTTATGCACCTGTGTTGAGTATCTGAAATCTGCCAGGGACTCATTCCTGGTTCGTCCCGAGCTGGCAATGGGTGCCACGAGAAACGGCGATTCTTTCAAGGTCGAAAGGTCTAACGTGTAGGGCTTAGCCCTGAGGATCTTAGCCTCGACGGCGTAGTTCTCAAAACCGCCCCGTCTTGAGGTTAGTGTGTCATTTTCATCGGTACGACTCTGGTCTTCACCGTGGGAGCCTTGGATCCGAAACAGCATTAGATTAGGATGATAGACATAGCCAACCGTGTTCAGGGTGACTGTTTGCCGGAAAGTTTGTGCTCTCGAAGTGTCGTTGCCACCTCTGTTGCTCAACTCGTCGTCTTGCTCATATACTGACTGCAGGGTGAGATTTGCGCTATAATCTGCCAAGACGGGCTTCCATTCGCCAAGTCCGGCTTGGGATACTCGTGAGTATCCTGTTTCGAGGAGGACAAGGCTTGTGACTAAGATCGCCTGCCGAGCTGCCCTAATCTTACGGCGCCTCCATACTCGTTGTCGGCCAGTAAACCTGCCGCCGGTAATTCGTGACGTCAGCGACAGCAAGTCAATCTGCCTCAGCGCCTATAAAAGCATACAATTCGTGCTTGTAGGTGATTGGTAAGGGAGCGCATCGTCTGTCGAAAGCCGAGCATACAGTGCAGAGCCGGAACTGTTCAGCAGCGCCGCAGATTGCGGCAAGCGAATTGGCGATGCGAAGTCCCCCTACGTAAAATGACTCGATAGCAGCAAGATTTGGTGCTGCTGGAAAGTTTCGATTCTTCAAGACCTTGCCGATTGCTTTGTGTGGTTTCGCATCCATTCTTTCTGCTCGCAATAGCCACAGATTGAGAGTCCGGCCTGCTGGTTATTTCTCTGCCTTTTCCCGTTCAAGTTTCTCCAATAACTCCTGGTAAAGCACGGTGTCGGATTTGTAGGTTGCGCCTTGCATTGTGCCGTAGGCGTATACGTTGACCACCTGGTACTTATTGAATTGGCTGGTGACAAAGATTAAGTACTCAATATCAAAACCAGGTGCAGCGTATTTTTTAAAGAGTTCAATGTTGTCATAATCAAGAAAAATTCCGGCGGGCAGGGTCAACGAACCAGGCACATCTTTCTCGTTGCCGAAGAACGTCAACAATTGTCCAGTGGGAGCAAAGACCTGGACGGTATCGAAAGCGGCGTCAACAGCATACATGCGACCGGCTCGGTCTATGGCAATGCCACGTGGTCGGCCCATGAAGCCAGGGCTGTCGCCCGGGCCGCCGAGGCTGCCCCGATAATGACCATCACGGTCATACTTCATGATCATGAATTTACGCGCATCCATGACATATATGAAGCCATCCTTGTCAAAAGCGAGGTTAACGGCAATGCCAAGTGTCTGCTCTTGCGGACCTGTTAGGCCAATAGTTTCGGTATTTACTCCGGTTTTTAAATCGAACACCTTAATCCCACCGGCGCCAGTCGTTGAATCTGCCACGTACAATTTTCCCTCGTAGACTTCGGCCGCAACCGGTTTCCAAGCCTCTTTATAGGAGAAGGCACGAATAAAGATATCATTCTTGTCGTACTGTAACACCTGTTTCCTGCTCGTATCACAGACGTACATATTGCCTTCTTTGTCGAGGCTGAGATTGATTGGTTGGACAATTTTGCCAAGGCCTTTTGATCCCTTGAAGGCAGAAAGCTTTTTGTTGATCAGGTCAAAGTGAAAGACTCCTCCTATTGTGTCGCCGACATACATCTGCCCATCACGAATAATCACACCATAGGGTTTTTTGAATTGAAAGCCCTCTGTCTGCTGTTTGCCAAGAAAAGTTTTTAGGCTCGACTCTTCTTTCCCTTCGAAATCTTCCGCGCCTTTAAAGCTGGTAAGGAATTGGTAGCGTGGCGATTCGGGTGGGGCTGGATAAAAGACGGTGCCTTTCGGTTTCGGGGCTTCTGGCGCGGGAGGTTGACTGACACAGCCAGCCATCAGCGCGAAAAAGATTGCCGAAACGATGGAGTTCATTAGGGTGGATTTTCTTTGGTGCTTACACATGTTGCTTCTCCTTATGTGGCTAATGTAGATCTATACGATAGCTTTTTGTTTTTTGGGGGGAATCAATTTCGTTGGATGGCCGTTTGCCTGTCTGGGAAGAGGAGGTAGGCAAACGGGATCCTTCGGGAGAATAGGTGTATCTGAAGCGAGTCATGTCGAGCTGCCGACAACAGCGTAATATAATACCGTAAGAGAGGACTTCTT
>JAQUKQ010000017.1 GCA_028718985.1 Desulfobulbaceae bacterium
CCACAAACTCAGGCAACTGGAGGAGGATATCGGTGAGCTTATCGTCGATGTTGCCATGTCTGGCCATGAGAGCGTGGGATTACAGCAGAATTTTTTGTTGCTGCCGCTTTGTATCGAGGAGTTTCTGCAAGGGCATCAGTTGATTCGATTAGCCATCACCGAGAACAATTTTGCCCTATTGGGGGTTGACGAGAAGGGGGCGAACCGAAAGGCAAAGGAGAGTACTCTGGGGCATCTCGAAGTCATGGAGCAGACGCTTAACACCATGACGTCGGCACAGGAGCCGATAGGGGATAAGGTGAAGGAGCAAATCGCAGCAATTGCCAACTACCGCACCGGGATTGAAGAGTTGCATGGGACGCTGCTTGCCCTCCGTCAGGACACTTCGCAATTTCAAATGGCCCGTGGCGAGATTCTTAAGACCATGAAGGAGATCGGTGGTCAGACGGAAAAGGGCATCAGTGCTGTCCGGACTCTGATGAACGGGCATAGCCGCCAGAAAAGTATCGTCTCGCTCGTCATGTCAGGAAGTATTTTGGCGGTATCGCTCCTGGGGTTGTTGGTGGCCTGGAGGATGAGCCGCCACCTTGAGACGACAACGCGCGAGGCGGTGGAAGCAAGGGCACAGCAGTTGCTGGTCAATGAGAGACTTCAGCAGGAAATTGATGAGCGCCAAAGGGTTGAAGATGCCTTGCTCCAGGCACGTGACGGCCTTGAGCTGCGAGTTAATGAACGCACCAGTGAGCTCTCCAGGGCCAATGCCCAATTGCATGACGAGATCACTGAGCGCTTGAACATCGAGAGAAATCTTGCCGAGGAACGGGAGCGATTGATCGTTACCTTGAAAAGTATTGGAGATGGAGTGATCTCGACTGATACCAACGGTTGTGTCACCTTGCTTAATCAGAATGCCGAAATGTTGACTGGTTGGAATCAGCAAGCTGCGATTGGCCGGCCGCTACCTGAAATCTTCCATATCTTTCATGAGGAGACGAGACAGCCATGCGAGAATCCTGTTGAGAAGGTCCTTGCTACCGGAGGGAGTGTCGAACTGGCCCGTCATACCGTGCTGATCTCCAAAGATGGCGTAGAGCGCAGCATTGCGGATAGCGGGGCACCAATCCTCGACAGCAAAAAGAACATCATTGGCGTGGTGCTCGTCTTCAGAGATATTACCGATCAGCTGCGGCAGGAGAAAGAACGGCTTAACTCCCAAAAAATGGAGTCTATCGGCACCTTGGCTGGTGGTATTGCCCATGATTTCAATAACATTCTGTCGGCGATTGTTGGTTACACCGAGTTGGCCTTGATGCGTGGTAGGGGTGATGAAAACAAGGATTGGCAGGACGATTTGCGGCAGGTGCGCAAGGCATCTGACCGGGCCATCGGATTGGTGCAGCAGATTTTGGCCTTCAGTCGTAAGCAGCAACAAGCGAAAATGCCGCTCCAGGTTTCTCTGATTGTCAAAGAGGCCTTGAAGCTTATTCGGGCTGCGATCCCGGCAACTATCGATATCAAGACGGAGATCGATTCCGATGCAACAGTCTTGGCAGATGCCACGCAGATGCATCAGGTAATCATGAATCTTTGTACAAACGCCTATCACGCCATGATGGAGCACGGTGGGGTGCTGTGTGTTACGTTGCGGGAGAAAGTTGTTTCGTCAACGGAGAGTGCCGATATCTCTGATCTCCTGCCGGGACATTACTTGCAGCTTTCTGTCAGCGATAGCGGTATCGGCATGGATAAGGCGACTTTGGCTAAGGTCTTCGATCCTTATTTCACCACCAAGGAACAAGGCAAGGGTACGGGCTTAGGTTTGGCGGTGGTACATGGAATTATCAGAAGTCATCAAGGCCATATTGCAGTGGATAGTGAACGGGGACGTGGAACTACCTTCACGATCTACCTGCCCATGACCGGGAC
The DNA here is from genome assembly GCA_028718985.1 of Desulfobulbaceae bacterium. Taxonomy (GTDB): domain Bacteria; phylum Desulfobacterota; class Desulfobulbia; order Desulfobulbales; family VMSU01; genus VMSU01. The sequence continues at coordinate 1,927 of JAQUKQ010000017.1, forward strand.
CGAGGGCGTTGCTGCCGATCTGTCTGTTCCCGAGTTTAGGGCAGGGGCGCAGGAGTTGGTTATGCTTGTTGATGACGAGGGCGCTATCCGCGATATCACTAGCCAAAATTTGCTGAATGCCGGGTATCGTGTCGAAGCCTTTGCTAATGGTTTGGAGGCTTGGCGGGCCTTTTTGCAACGGCCAAAAGATTGGGATCTCTTGCTTAGCGATCAGACGATGCCGGAGATGACCGGCGATGAGTTAGCCGCTAAAGTGCTCGAGGTTAGGCCTGATTTGCCTGTCGTGATTTGTTCGGGATACAGTGATGTGGATAACGAAGAGCGAGAAAAGCTGGCGGGCTCGAGGGTGTATCTCCAAAAGCCGGTTGACCTCAATGTTCTCCTTTCTCAGATATCCAAGGCCCTGGAGAAAAAGGGTTGAGCAGGGAGGGCGCTCAGGCGTTTTAAGCGAAAAAAGATTGCAGAAGAGATGGTTAGAAGCCTGTGGGCAGAAAACCAAGAGAGGCAAGAATCTCATCCCGTTGGCCGCTTGAGAGGGCAGGCGCATTTTCTCTATGGGAGCTCGAAGTCCAACAAAAAAAAGGGTTAACCCAAGACTGAGTTAACCCTTTGATCTATTACTGGTGCCGAAGGCGAGACTCGAACTCGCACATCCGTACGGACACTAGACCCTGAACCTAGCGCGTCTACCAATTCCGCCACTTCGGCTGAAAACGAGCAACCAACATAGTTTTTTTGGGCCTACTTTGTCAAGCAGATTCGCTTTGCTGAGCTAAAATTTTACGCGGCAAAACATCTTGGCCGAATGCGGCGGTTTCCCGCAAAAAGGCCTTCCTTTCCTGAATGATAGCGAGTAGTTTGCTCATGGCAATAGGTGGATGCTTGTCTTGCCGCGCTTGCTTCGTGGTTCTATCGGCTCACTCAACTTGGACGGTATAAATCCACAAGCTTGTTTCGCACCTTTGTTGCGCAGTTGAGCTTTTCGGCCTTGGGTTTTTCACCTTTTGGTTCAGGAAATGGATAGCCCCTTTTATATAGCAATGATTGTTCCTCGGTTAGAGAGGCCTCCTGTTTCTTGAGTGTCTTTTTTGGTTTAGAGAGAGAAATGTTACGTGAAAATCTATACAGATCTTAGCGAAATTACCCATCCTTTTACTCGGCCTTACGTGACCATCGGTAATTTTGACGGGGTTCATCTCGGGCATCAAATTTTATTCAGTGAGGTGGTCAATAAGGCCTATTTGGCCAAGGGGACCAGTGTGGCAATTACCTTTGCTCCTCATCCGTTGCAGATTATTCGCCCCGATATCGGCATAAAGCTGATCTCGACCTGTGAACAGAAGCGAGAGTTGGTCGCGATGGCCAATATCGATGTCTTGCTGATCATCCCCTTCACGCCGGATTTTGCTCGCATGCCAGCCGAGACTTTTGTTGATGAGGTGTTGCGCAAGACAATCGGCTTGGAGGAGTTGGTTGTCGGTTATGATTACGCCTTTGGCAAAGGCCGACAGGGTGATATCCCCTTTTTACGTGAGCAAGGGGCAAGAAAGGGATTCAGGGTCTCTGTGGTAGAGCCATTTTTTGTTGATGATATGTTGGTGAGTAGTACCATGATCCGCAAATTAGTCAGTGCGGGAGAGATGAAGGATGTCAAAAAGCTCCTCGGCAGGCCCTATCAGATTAGAGGAGAGGTGAAGGTTGGTCAGCAACGGGGCGGTGAGTTGCTTGGTTTTCGGACGGCGAATCTCCACATCGCAGATGACGATCTCTGCCCGAGACATGGAGTCTACGTGACCCAGGTGATCTACGAGGGGAAGTGTTATGGCGGGGTGTTGAATATCGGCCGCAACCCAACCTTTGATGGACAGCAGGTCTCGGCGGAAACGCACATCTTTGATTTTAATCAGGATATTTATGGGAAACCGATTAAGATTAACTTGCTGCAGCACATTCGGGACGAGAAAAAGTTTTCTGGGCCAGAGGAGTTAGTTCAACAGATCCGTTTGGATATCGAAACGGCGCAAGAGATTTTGCGTCAGGCGCAAAAGGAGATTTTGCTTTCCTGTGAGGAGCGCCTTAATTCCTAGTTTTTTCGTCTTTTGGAATGGAAATTTATTTTTTTTGACAAACAATCCGTTCTTGTGCTGTAATGACAGAGGGGTGAAAGAGCTTTTTTACAAACACAGGAGGATTGAGCATGAAAATGGCAGAGATTCAGAAGAAGGCAAAATCATTAGGCCTGAAACCAGGCAAAATGAAGAAAGTTGATTTAATCAGAAGCATTCAGAGTCAGGAGGGGAACTTCAGTTGCTTCCAGACCAGTGCCAATGGGCAATGCTCGCAAGAGAGCTGTTGCTGGAGGGACGACTGCTTGGTGGACTAGGTTGCCTGTGAATTAGGAGAGGGAGAACCTTACGTTTTGGGGCCGATGCATCTTTGATGTCTCGGCCTCTTTTTATTGGTAGAAGAAATCTTGGAATGGAGGTCGTTATGTCACAATGGTATCTTAGCTATAATGGTTCTAAGCTTGGACCGATGGAATTAAATGAGGCCATCGCACATGTGCAGAAAAACCCCAACGGTCACGCTTGGCGGCAAGGGTTGGCTGAGTGGTTGCCTATTGCCAGCCTCGATGAGTTGGCAGGAGGTGGAGGACACTTCGAGGCTGAAGCCCCGCCGCCTCCTGCCAGCAATGCTCGGCTTGCCGATGAGATCGATTTTACGATCTTTGGCTCCGAGATGCAGTTTGTCGATATTGAGCTTGATCCAGGCGAATCGGTTGTCGCTGAGGCAGGGGCGATGATGTATAAAGACGCCTCGGTCAAGATGGAAACGATCTTTGGCGATGGTTCTGCGGCCAGTGGTGGCTTGGTCGGCAAGTTGCTTGGAGCCGGGAAACGTTTGTTGACTGGGGAAAGTCTGTTCATGACCACGTTCAAGCATCAGGGGCACGGTAAGGCCCATGCCGCTTTTGGAGCCCCTTTCCCCGGCAATATTATTCCGGTGTCATTAGATAAGGTGGGAGGCTGTCTGATCTGTCAAAAAGACAGCTTTTTGTGTGCCGCCAAAGGTGTTTCTATCGGGATCTATCTGCAGCGGCGGATACTGACGGGACTCTTCGGTGGAGAGGGTTTCATCATGCAGAAACTGGAAGGTGATGGACTGGTTTTTCTGCATGCCGGCGGCACGGTTATGAAGCGGGAGTTGGGGGCTGGCGAAACGCTTCACGTCGATACGGGCTGTTTAGTGGCCATTGATCCGACGGTTGATTTCAACATCGAACAGGCTGGTGGAATTAAGACGGCCCTTTTTGGCGGGGAGGGATTTTTCTTTGCAACCTTGCGAGGGCCAGGCAACGTCTGGTTGCAATCGTTGCCTTTCTCGAGATTGGCGGGCCGAATGCTGGCGGCGGCTCCGCAGCGAGGTGGCAGCAAGGAAGAGGGCTCGCCGCTCGGTATGTTGGGAAGTTTTATCGGCGGCGATAGGTGATGCTATTCACCCGTTGATTCGATTTTGCGTGGAAGATCACGCTATCCCCTATTCTCACACCCAATTTGAGTTGATCGATTACCAAAACTCAGGGATGTTGCCTTTTGGGCAAGGAGAGGGATGGTGAAGTTAAGGTCAAAAGTCCTCAAACTCTTGCTCGTCAAAAGGGATAACGTCTTGCGCCTTAACTTTTTTCTCTTTAGGGGGAAGGCTTGCTTGTGGTTTGGGTAGAGGTTGGCTCGCAGGGCTCTTGGCTGCGGGTAGGCTCTTGATGTTTTTTGTCTGTTTTTCAGCATGTTGAGCTGGTTTCTGGGGTTGCTTACCATCTTCACTGTTGCTGCCAACCATGACCAGCAGTTCTTGCACGGAGAGTCTGATGTTTGCTACCTGGGCGTTGAGATCTGCTGAGGCCGAGGCGGTTTCTTCAGCGGTTGCCGCATTTTGCTGAGTGATGGTGTCGACTTGGCAGATAGCACTGTTTACCTGGCTGATGGCCACTGCCTGTTCTTTGGTTGAGCCGGCGATTTCGCCCACGGTGACGTTCATCTTTTCGATAGACTGGCTGACGGCATGAAATGAGGCATTGGTTTCAGCAACCAGAACTGAGCCGGCTTTGATCTTTTGCACAGTGCCTTCAATGAGGTCGGAGGTGTTCTTGGCGGCCTCGGTGGCCCGCATGGCCAGACTCCTGACCTCGTTGGCCACCACGGCGAAGCCCGCTCCTGCCTCGCCAGCCCGCGCCGCTTCGACGGCGGCGTTCAGGGCGAGCAGGTTGGTCTGGAAGGCTATCTCATCGATGGTCTTGACGATTTTATGGGTTTCGGTGCTGGCTTGAGAGATCTCCTCCATGGAAGAGGTTAATTTTTTCATGGAGTTGTCGGTCTGTTGCAGAACCTGATTGGCTTCCTTGATCAAAACCTCTGATTGCATGGCATTGTCGGCATCCTGCCTGGTCATGGCGGTAACCTCCTCCATGGTGGCCGAAATCTGTTCGACGGCGGCGGCTTGACTGGAAGCGCCATCGGCCAACGCTTGGCTTGAGGAGAGAATTTGCCCTGAGGCGGCAGCGACTTGGCTTGCCTCAATATTCATTTTATCGGCGACTTTGGTAAGCAGGCGAGAGATGGTGCGGGCCAGGAACAGGGCAAAGCCAATACCGATCAAGATGGTGACTACCCCAAAAATAATGGCGGACAAGCGGGTCTTGACGGCAGCGGCGATCATCACATCGTCAGTCATGATCTTGCTTCGCGCCTCCTTGCGGATTTTTCCCAGGAGATCCTGCACGGCATGGACTGAGACAATGGTCTCTGCCGTGTAGATCTTCTGCGCCTTTTCCTTGCCAGCGATTTGGTTTTCTGCTTCAGCGGTCATCTCTTTGAGGATGCCGATCGTGGCGTTGAGCCTGGGGAGGGTCTCTTTGCTGAATGCGCTCGTGGCCTCATCGAATTTTCCGGCCGCTAAGAGCTCTTTCAGGTGGATGGCGGAGGTGTGCATAGCGCTGTGGCCTTCGCGGATCGAGTCGAAGAGTGTTTTGAATTTTTGGCTTGAATTTGTGTAGGCGGTCTTGGCTTGGTCGGATTCCAGCCATTTGCCGAGACCGCACTTGGCGGGATCGGTCTCTACGTTTTCAAGGGTTGTGCTCTTGGTGATGATGGCATCACGGACGCGGTTTGCCCAACCCAAGTGAGCCGCTTCAAGGGAGATGAGTTTGGCGGGGAGTTGTGAATCGGCCTGGACGAAGACCTCTTTGATGTTGATGGCGGAATCGTGCAGAGCCTTGTGAGGCTCTTCGATACTTTTCAAGAGCGGGATCAGCGTCGGTACCAAACGCTCGGCCTCTTTGCGGCCATTCCCGTAGAGCCATTTGCCGAAGCCACATTTGGTGTGGTCTGTTTCTACTTGCAGCTCGGTGGCCGTTTTGTCGTTAAGCAGAGTGGCAACCTTCGCAACCCAGTTGAGGTGGTCGACCTCTTTTTGGGCGAGCATGCCATCAAGTTTATTGCCGTCGATGACCTCGTTAGCGTCTTCAACGATGTGGTTCACGCCAATGGTGTTCGTCAAAACCATGATTGCCAGTAAGGTGAGAATAACTACGAAACCAAGGCTGATTTTCTTGCCGATTGTGAATGCGCTGCTTCTCATTGCGTGACTCCTTCATGTTATTTCTGACTAATTTCCAACGGATGACGATCTGCTTAAACCACAATGTAGTAAGTGTTTGGCTGAAAAACCATGGGGGACTATCAAAAAAATCCCTATCCCTAATATGCGCACAATTCTGCGGTCACGGTCAAGAATTTTTTTGGTGGAGAATTATTTCCGGAGAGCGTCTGGGGTGAAACGAGGTAAAAAAAGGGAGACGTTTACGAGCGATAATCGGCGTTGATCTTGACGTAATCGATAGAGAGATCGCAGGTGTAGATTGAGCAGGTGCCTCGGCCTTGATGCAGGCTGACGACTACCGTGAAGGATTTTTGGCGGAGAATTTCGGTAGCGGCCTGTTCGGCGGCTGTTCCCAGCCAGAGGCCATTGCCGACAATTTTGGCTGTGTCGAAGGAGATGTCGACAGTGGTTTGATCAAAGGTGATTCCGGAGCGGCCCAAGGCGGCAATGATCCTGCCCCAATTGGCATCCTGGCCAAAGAAGGCGGTTTTTACGAGAGGCGAGTTGGCTATCGTGCGGGCGGCCATCTCGGCTTCAGCGTCATCGTTGGCCCCTTCCACCTTGATGGTGACAAGTTTGGTCGCCCCTTCGCCGTCGGCGACAATCTGGAGGGCCAGGTCCCTGGTCAGTTCATTGACGGACTCTTGCAAAAGAGCTGCCTCGGCCGATTTTGGATCGTCAATCCTGGCATTTTTCGCCTTGCCGCTGGCAAGGAAGAGGACCGTGTCGTTGGTGCTGGTGTCGCCGTCTACCGTGATGTGGTTGAATGACTGGTTGACGCTGCGCTGCAAGATTCCTTGCAACACCTCGGCAGAGACCGCCGCGTTGGTCATGATGTAGGAGAGCATGGTGGCCATGTTTGGCATGATCATGCCAGCGCCCTTGCACATCCCCATGATCTTCACCGGTTTGCCGTCGATCAGCAGGGTGCGAATGGCGGTTTTTGGCACCGTGTCGGTAGTCATGATGGCCCGGGCAACATCCATGGCACGATCTGGGCCTAAGCCTGCCACCAGGCGGGGCAGATGCTCGAAGCAACGCATGTCGAGTTGTTGCCCAATGACACCGGTTGAAGAGACTTGGATCAGTTCCTCGCTAATCCCCAGGGCCAGTGCTGCCGAGGCGGCGGCACCGCGGGCCTTGGCCATGCCTTCCTTGCCTGTGCAGGCGTTGGCGATGCCGGAGTTGACCAGCACGGCTTGAACTTGGCCGCTCTTAATGCGCTCCATGCCAAGCAGTACCGGGGCGGCTTTGACCTGACTGGTGGTAAAGACAGCTGCCGCCGTTGCCGGCGCAGTGCAGGAGATGAGTGCCAGATCCAGACGATCCTTGCCGCGAATCCCCGATTTGACCGCGCCAAACAAAAAACCATCGACCTGTAGATCAAGAGCGTCCATTGTCAGTTTCCTTTTTTGCTCGACTACGCGGTGCGGCCGCAGCAGCGTTTGTACTTTTTGCCGCTTCCGCAGGGGCAGTCTTCATTACGGCCGATTTTGTCACTATCTCGAGAAATCGGCTGTTTGGTGGTGTCTGGAGCTTCATCACTGCGCTGCATTCTCTGTGCAAGATGCTTCTCCCTCTGCGCTTGGGCTAATTCTTCGACTTCATCTTCTCTGACTAGGCGTACCATGAACAAGGTGGAGATGGTCTGTTGCTTGATGATATCCATCAGCTCCATGAACATCTCGTAACCCTCTTTCTTGTACTCGTTCAAGGGGTTTTTTTGCCCATAGCCTCTCAGGCCAATACCGTCTTTCAGATGATCCATGTTCAGCAGATGTTCTTTCCAGTGGTTGTCAACCACTTGCAGAAGAATGACCCGCTCCAGGTGTCGCATATTGGCTTCGCCCATCTCCTTTTCACGGCGATCGTACTCTCGATGCATGGTGGTATTCAAAACTTTAAGCAGTGCCTCACGGTTCAGACCGGAACGATCCGCTTCGGAGACTCCATGCGAGAAGCCAAACGCAGCCAGCATTCGATCTTCGAGGATCTGCCATTCCCACTCCTCCGACTCGTGATCGGTGGCGATTTCAAGGGCCAGGGGCTCAACCACTTCGTTAATCATCGACATGATCAGCGGTTTGATGTTTTCACTCTGCAAGACCTCCTGCCGTTGGCTGTAGATGATCTCTCGCTGTTTGTTCATGACATCATCGTATTCCAGCAGATGTTTGCGGATGTCGAAGTTGTGACTTTCGACCTTGCGCTGGGCGTTCTCGATGGCACGGGTGATCATGGAGTGTTCGATGGGCTCATCTTCCTCCATGCCGAGGCGCTCCATGATGCTGGAGATACGATCGGAGCCGAAGATACGAAGAAGATCATCTTCAAGTGACAGATAGAACCTCGATGAACCAGGGTCGCCTTGGCGGCCTGAGCGTCCACGCAGCTGATTATCGATACGTCGAGACTCATGGCGGCTGGTGGCCAGAATATGGAGGCCACCAAGCTCGGCCACACCTGGACCCAACTTGATGTCGGTGCCGCGACCGGCCATGTTGGTGGCGATGGTCACTCGTCCGATATGGCCGGCTTCGGCGATGATTTCCGCCTCTCGTTCGTGGTGTTTGGCGTTCAATACTGAATGCTCGATCTTCTCTTTTTTGAGCATGTTGGAGATGAGCTCGGAGATGTCGATGCTGATGGTGCCGACCAGTACTGGGCGGCCTTGGTCGTGCATCTGCTTGATTTCGCGGACAACGGCCCGGTATTTGGCGGCGGCATTTTTGTATATGACATCGGCGTAGTCGTCACGGACCATCTTCTCGTGGGTCGGAATCATGACGACGCTCAGGTCGTAGATTTTTTTGAACTCCACCGCTTCGGTGTCGGCGGTACCGGTCATGCCGGCCAGTTTCTCATACATTCGGAAATAGTTCTGGAAGGTAATGGAGGCCAGCGTCTGGTTCTCCTGGGCGACCTTGACCCCTTCCTTGGCTTCCAGCGCTTGGTGTAGCCCATCACTGAAGCGGCGGCCAGGCATGGTGCGGCCGGTAAACTCGTCAACGATCACCACCTCGCCATTTTGGACGATATAGTCAACATCCCGCTTGAACAGGACATGGGCCTTCAGGGCCTGATTCAAGTGGTGCAGATAGTCGATGTTTTTGGGGTCATAGAGGTTGTCGATACCGAGCAGGCGCTCGCCCAGCTCGACGCCTTCGTCGTTGGTCGCTAACGTGCGGGCCTTTTCGTCCAACGTGTAGTGTTGCTCCACCTTGAATTGCGGGATGATGCGATTGACCTTTTCGTAAAGCTCGGTCGACATTTCGGCCGGGCCGGAGATGATCAAGGGCGTTCTTGCTTCATCAATTAAGATGCTGTCGACCTCGTCGACGATGGCGAAATAGAACTTGCGTTGGCAAAAGTCGGCGAGATCGAACTTCATGTTGTCACGCAGGTAATCGAAACCAAACTCGTTGTTGGTGCCGTAAGTGACATCGGCGTGGTAGGCTTCTCGTCGGGCGGCATCATTCATGCCATGCAGGATCGAGCCAACGGTCAGGCCGAGAAAGCGATAGACCTCGCCCATCCACTGCGCGTCACGGCGGGCCAGGTAGTCGTTGACAGTGACGACATGGACACCTTTGCCCGCCAAGGCATTCAGATAGACGGGCAGGGTGGCGACCAGGGTCTTGCCCTCACCGGTCTTCATCTCGGCAATAGCACCTTGGTGCAGGATGATGCCGCCGATCAGCTGGACATCATAGGCCCGCATGTTAAGAACCCGTTTGCCAGCTTCACGGGCCACGGCAAAGGCCTCGGGCAGGATGTCGTCAAGGGTGGCTCCTTTAGTCAGGCGTTCCCTGAACTCTACAGTCTTGGCTCGCAGATCATCGTCGCTGAGGGCCTGGATGGCGGGCTCCAGGTTATTGATTTGGGTAATGGTCGGCCTGATCTTTTTGATGATGCGATCATTCTTACTGCCAAAAATCTTGGTTAATAGTGTGCCAATCATAACGTCTTTGCTCCTTAGCGAGAAGAGGAAGGGGGGTACTCCTTGCCTCAATTCTTTGAATGTGTTGTCGTACAAAGGGGAGATCGCAGTGCCTGTCATGTGTGCTAGAGAACAGGGCACTTGTTGAGAGTTTAGCTATCCTTTTGCCATATCAGGGCTGTTTCATTGCAGTCTGGGAATTTTGGACAGTTGATGCAGTCGCTCCAGACCTTATGGGGTAATTCGTTCTTGTCAATCTCGTGGAATCCCAATTTCTTAAAAAAATTTGGTTGGTAGGTCAAGGTGAACACCTTGTTGATCCCCAAAAGGATAGCCTCATCCAGGCATGACTTGACGAGCTGGGTGCCGATATCCTGGCCGTGAAAGCGTTCGAGTACAGCCAGGGAACGAACCTCGGCCAGATTTTCCCAGCAGACATGCAGGGCCGCTGAGCCGACTACAATTTCAGCAGAGTCGTTGGTGTCGGATGAGGTGTCAGGGGCGACAAAAACTTTGAAATCTCGCAACTGATCATACAGCGAACTGAGCGCTCTGCCAAGCAGCATTCCTTGGGCGGCAAAATGGCTGAGCAGTGCGTGGATGGCTTTGATGTCAGCCATGGTGGCGTTTCTGATCATAAGGGCGTTTGTATTGGAGAGAAGAGGATTTATTGAGGTGCTGGATATCGGCTTTGATTTTCGGAAACTAGGCTGATGAACACCTTGTTCTGTTCACTGGATTCAAGTTGGCTGGCCAGTCCATTGGCCTCCGCCAGGCTGTCGAAACGACCGATCAATACCCGGTAAAAATTACCATCGGGCTCAGGCTTCAGGTAAAAGGCATCATACTCACGAACTCGCCACTGTGCCACCGAGCGCAGGGCCTTCTGCTCATCCCGAAAGGCGGCGACCTGGATGGCAAAAAAGGAGGCGGCATTCTCATCTTTCGCCTTCTCTGCACTCTTGGTCGGGGGAGGGTTGGCTTGTTGGGTGCTTGGTGGTGCGGCAGTGGGATCGCTTTCGGATCTGATCTTGCCCTCTTCCGCTACCACCGGCGACTGAGAGGCTGTGAGATTGCTGTCGACGGCTGGTTTTTTTGATTGCAACAACTTGCTTGCGGTGTTGATGATTTCGCGGGGGTCCCCGGTAGCCAGGGTGGATTGCAACCCAGACTGGCCGGTCCAGACACCGAACAGATACATCCAAAGAAAGATGCAAAAGCTGATTACCGACAGACCAAGCAGGCCGCCGCAACCTAATTCGATGCGGATCAAGGCGTTTTCTTCAGGCGCTTTTCGTACCATTGGAGATAACTTTCCTTAAAAAAAGCTACATGGTTTCCGGGGCATTGACCCCGATCAAAAGCAGGCCATTACGAACGACGGTGCGCAGGCCACTGATCAACCAGAGGCGTGCCTGACTCAATGCCACGTCTTCGGAAAGCACCCGGTGCTTGTTGTAATAGCTATGGAATTTTCCCGCCAGATCTTGAAGGTAGAAAATGATCCGATGCGGTGCCAGATCGGCGGCGGCGTGCCGCAACAACTCTGGGTAGGCCGCCATCTCCTTCAAGAGGTCAAGTTCTTCAGATTCCACCAGGAGATCGAGACGGGCATGATCGACTGTGCCCAAGTGGATCCCTTTGTCACCGGCCTGGCGCAGCATGCTGCACAGTCTGGCGTGACAGTATTGGACGTAATAGACCGGATTCTCTTGGCTCTGTTTGGTCGCCAAGTCAAGATCAAATTCAAGTTGGCTATCGGCCTTGCGCATCAGGAAGAAGAAACGGGCCACGTCTGGCCCGACTTCGGCAAGCAACTCATCAACGGTGACAAAGGTGGCTTTTCTGGTGGACATTTTCACCTGCTTGCCATCGCGCATGAGGGTGACGAACTGATGGAGCACGACTGTGATTTTGGAATCGTCGTAGCCCAGGGCGCGGACACCCGCCATGACGTCGGGCACGGTGGCAATGTGGTCAGAGCCGAAGATGTTGACCATCCAGTCAAAACCGCGTTTGAATTTTTCACGGTGGTAGGCGATGTCCGGTAGCCGGTAGGTCGGTTCGCCGGTGCTCTTAATGATGACCCTGTCCTGCGGCAGACCGAGTTCTGTGGTCTTGAACCATACTGCACCGTCCTGTTCATAGACCAGGCCTTTGTCCCGTAACTCGTTGACGACAGCGTCAATGTGGCCATCGTCATACAGGGAGTGCTCGTTGAAGTAGTTGTCGAAGTGGATGTCGAGGCGTTCGAGCGTGCCGTTGATATCGGCAAAGATGGACTGCTCCGCTTTGGCCTGAAAGGGAGACAAGTCCTCTTGATCCTTCAGACCGCCACCATCTTCTTGCAGCATCTCCTGGGCGATGTCAACGATATAACTGCCCTGGTAGCCGTCCTCCGGGAATTGAGGATCCTCGCCGAGTAATTCGCGGTAGCGGGCGCGGACCGACTGGGCCAGCACTCGCATCTGACGACCGGCATCATTGTAATAGTATTCACGGGTGACCTGATGCCCGGTGGCGCTGAGCAGCCGACAGATGGCATCGCCCAGCACCGCCTGGCGTCCATGGCCTACGCTCAAGGGGCCGGTAGGGTTGGCGCTGACAAACTCGACGAGCACCTTCTTGCCAGCGCCTGCCTCGCTGATGCCGAAGCGGTCGCCAAGGGCTACGATGTCAAGCAGGACTGATTGCCATATCTGCGGGCGGATGTAGAAATTAACGAAACCGGGGCCGGCGATCTCTACTCTGTCGAGCAAGGGGCAATCGGCCAATAGCGCGACGAGTTGTGTCGCTACCGCGCGTGGATTTTTTTTGTCGCGGCCTGCGACAATCATGGCGAGATTGGTAGAGAGATCCCCTTGGCCCTCTCGTTTTGGCTTCTCGATTGTGTAGGCACCGGCGGCGCTATCGGCCCAATAATTACGGGTTACCCCTTCTTGGAAACAGTGGTCGAGAATCTCTTGTAGGCGTGTGCGGATCATATGCTTATGAAAAAAAGGTGCTGGTGACTAAAGGGTGCTCGTCAGCTGTTGCTGCCGGGCACGTGTAAGTATTCCCTTGGGTTGCTATTGCCAAAGAGGCAGAGGACTTCATAGTGAATCGTCTTCATCCAACTGGCGATCTCGGCGGCACTGATTTCGTCAAAGCCGTACGGTCCACTCTGTTTACCCATCAACACCACTTGCTCTCCAACGTTGACCATTGGGATGTCGGTGATGTCGACAACACAGGCGTTCATGCAGATCCGCCCACAGACCGGGGCTCGGTGCCCACGGATCAAAACTTGTGCCTGGCCAGTCAATGAGCGGAGGTAGCCATCGGCATAGCCCACCGGCAGCACTGCCAGGCGTGAGGGGCGGTGGGTGACATACAAATGCCCATAGCTGATACCGTAGCCTGCCGGCACTTCCTTAATCTGCATGATCCTGGTTTGGAAGGACATTACTGGCAGAAGTTTGGGCTGGGGCTTGCCTGCTGCCTCATCGGCTGGGGAACCGCCATAGAGAGCAATTCCTGGTCTGACGAGGCCATGATGAGACTCCGGGCAATTGATGATCGCGGCGGAGTTGGCGATATGGGCGATCAGTCCCTGCGCTGGTTCGTTGGTCTGTTGGAGGCTCTCCTGCAAACGAGCGAACGATTGATTCTGTCGGCAGGTCATCGCGGTGTCTTGATCGGCCTGAGGAAAGTGGCTGAGGATGCCGGTCAGGTGGACACCAGGCAAGGAGCGGATCGCCTGTGTGAAGGCAGGGATCTCTTCAGGGAGTATGCCAAAGCGCCCCATGCCAACATCAATTTTCAAATGCACCCCGATTGAGGTTTGACGCTTCAAGGCTTGCGCGGAGAGCTTCTCCAGGTTGCCGAGGTCAAAGACGACAGGGGTTAATCGGTGTTCTATCAGTTCGTCAGCACTTTCCGAGCCGAGGAAGATGATGATTGTGCCGGAAACTTGCGCCTCACGCAAGGCGATTCCCTCGGCAATTTCAGCGACGCCGAAGTGATTGGCGCCCACCTTCGCCAGGGCCGTGGCTGATTCGATCAAGCCATGGCCATAGGCATCGGATTTGACCATGGCCAAAACCCGCACCCCAGGGCCTACCGCACGCCGAATGGACGTGAAGTTGGCACACAGGGCATTTAGGTCGATAAGAATTGTATTGTATGATGTCGCGGCCATGGTGCCTTGCAGCCAGCAAGAGTATCAGGATGGGTAGCTGATGGCTCGTTGCCACAAGAGCCGGCTTGAAAAAAAGAGGGCCCAGCCAATGGCCACATAGACGGTGCCGATTAACTCGGCAGGCAGGCCGGATCGTCGCAGGAGAATGCCTGAAAGCATCATCAGGGCGACGAGGCCCCACATCTTCATGGAGTATACCCCGCCTAAACAATCACCATCCTTCTTTTCTGCAAGACGGGCAAGGTTCTTACGGGCGGATTTGTCTAACAAAAAAATTGATTTGCCAGTTCCTGCAAGGGAGGCTGGCAGGAAAAGCCAGGCCCTGCCAACAGTTTGCAAGAAAAAATAGCCCCGGGCCATCAAAAAGATGCCAACCAGGCTCCAGATGGATGCCGCCAGGAAGTGGTGGGTGCGGAGAGTGGCGCCGGGCTTATGTGTGGTAGCCATTGGAGTGCTCAACTGTCATAGCGGAAAGGTAACGGCTCAACATCAACGGGAAAAGAGCTGCAATCGCTCAGCAGTAACTTTTGGGCAGTGTGCAGAGCCTTGCCGCTGAACAGTTACGCTGAAAGACAAAATAAAAATAGGCCCATCCCCGATACGGAGACAGGCCTATCGAACTCATGCACTGTAGCAGCGGACGAGACTTATGCCTCGCTTACGGTGATGGCACCTGAAGGACAGGTTTCAACACAGGTTTCACAACCAAGGCACTCGTCGATGTTGACCGGCTCAGCTTTGCCATCAACCATCTCAAGAACCTGAGCAGGACATGCGTTTACGCACTCTTCATCGCCTGTGCATTTGTCTTTATCGATTTCAACATTCCACATAACAACTCCTCCATAAAAAAATTAAGTGAATAACTGGCTCAGCGGATTTTCCACTGCTCTAAAACTTATCAATAAGTTTTAAGACCAATAATGCAAGGCCTTTTTTTTGTCAACTAAAACTTGTCATTTTAGGGGTTTTGCAGGGGATGTTTTTTCGCCTGTCTGCTTAGGACGCCACCTCCTTTTGCCTGCAAAAAAATACTGGTCATCTGCCGTATTATCGCTTACAGATAACGGAGATTATGGTTGTCTTAGAGAAACTTACCGTCAGGAAGGTGTTATGAAAAAACAAAAGGTTGCGCCGTTAGATAATAAGAGCCGGGCCCTCAAATCAGAGCTGGCAATGATCGCTGGCATCATGGAGGGCAGCCCGGATGCGATTGGGGTAGCGGTCGTTCGTTTGGAGTGCGGTTGCCGCAAGATGGCGGCTCTTGACAAGAAGGGTGATCCCGCCAGCAAGGTCGTGGCTTATCGGGATGGGGCAGACTCGATTTGTGCCAAATGCAAGGAGGATAACGGTGCCTTCCATCGCGTTACCGAAGCCTTTATCGATTGGGATAAAGAAGACCTTGATGAGGCAGTGAAGCGTGAGATCGAAATCAAGGTCTTGGGCAGCCAGCCTCCAACGCAGTAGTTCCTCGTCTCCTTTAATACTTCAGGCCAACCCGTTCCCGCACCAGATCAAGGGTGATCGAGGCCTTGGCTCGAGCCTTGGTTGCGCCTTGGGCCAGGATTGTCTTCACCTGGCCTGGGTCCTTGGCGAGCAGTTCGCGCCTCTCCCGTGCCTCTCTAAAAAACTCCCATAGCAGATCAACGAGTTCCATCTTGATATGCCCGTAGGCGGCACCGCCATTCAGGTAAAGGTTTTGCACCTCGGCCAAGCGTTCGGTCGGGGCAAACAGTTTGAAGATGTTGAACAGGTTGCACTTCTCTGGATCTTTGGGCTCTTCCACCGGGGTGCAATCGGTCTGGATGGCCATGACTGATTTTTTTAACTCCTTAGCGCTTTGGAAGATGTTGATCGTGTTACCGTAGGATTTTGACATCTTCTGACCGTCAAGACCGGGCACGGTGGCCATGTTGGTATCAATCACCGGTTCAGGCAGGACGAAGGTGTCGCCAAAGGTGTTGTTGAATTTGATGGCGATGTCACGGGCCACCTCAAGGTGCTGCTTTTGGTCCTTGCCTACCGGCACCCTGTCGGCCTGGTAGAGCAGGATGTCCGCCGCCATCAGTACCGGGTAGGAGAAAAGGCCGTGACTTGAGGCGATGCCTTTGGCAACCTTGTCTTTGAAGGAGTGGCAGCGCTCAAGCAGGCCCATGGGGGTAAGGGTCGATAAGAGCCAGGTCAGTTCGGTGACTTCAGGGACATCGGATTGCACCCAGAAGATGCAACGTTCCGGGTCAAGGCCTAAGGCCATGAAGTCGATGGCCGCGTTCATGGTGTCTTGGGCCAGACGCTTTGGGTTGTGGACAGAGGTCATCGCGTGCAGATTGACGATGAAGGCGTAGAGCTCGCCCTGATCTATGGTTTTGATCATGGGGAGCATCATGCCGAAATAGTTGCCGATGTGGAGTTGGCCTGAGGGCTGAATGCCTGATAGGGTTTTCATTAGGGGGCCTCTGATAGTTTGGTAAGGGAATGAGATTCGCCTTTCTACCAAAAAAAAAGGGGGAACGCAATTTCTCACGTTCCCCCAATGCTGGATAGTTACAAAAAACGCTTATTTCACCTCTTCAAAATCGGCATCGACCACATCGTCATCTTTCTTGGCGTCGGCGCCGGCTGGACCTGCTCCTGCCTCTTGCTGCTCTTTGTTGGCCTGCGAGTACATAATCTCAGCCAGTTTGTGAGAGGCCGCGGTCAAGGCTTCGACATCGGCCTTGATGGCATCGGCATCATCGCCGGTCATGGACTTCTTGACTTTTTCAATGGCGGCTTCAACCTTCTGCCTGGTTTCTGCATCGGCCTTGTCGCCGACCTCTTTCAAACTCTTTTCAGTGGCGTAAATCATTGAGTCGGCTTGGTTCTTAGCCTCAATCAAGGTCTTGCGCTTTTTATCTTCATCGGCATGGGCCTCAGCATCACTCATCATGCGCTTGATCTCGGCCTCCGACAGGCCGCTGGAGGCGGTAATCTTGATGGACTGCTGCTTGCCTGTGCCTAAATCTTTGGCGGAGACGTGCAGAATGCCGTTGGCATCGAGATCGAAGGTGACCTCAATCTGTGGGACGCCACGGGGGGCTGGTGGAATATCCGCCAGATCAAAACGGCCGATCGATTTATTGTCTGAGGCCATTTCGCGCTCACCCTGCAGGACATGGATCGACACGGCTGGTTGACTGTCGGCGGCGGTTGAAAACACTTGGCTCTTCTTGGTTGGGATGGTGGTGTTCTTTTCAATGAGTTTGGTGGTAACGCCGCCCAAGGTCTCGATGCCGAGTGACAACGGGGTGACGTCGAGCAACAGGACATCTTTGACATCGCCTTTCAATACGCCGCCCTGAATGGCGGCACCGATGGCAACGACCTCGTCCGGGTTGACCCCCTTGTGGGGTTCCTTGCCGAAAATGTCCTTAACCTTCTGCTGCACCATCGGCATCCTGGTCATGCCGCCTACAAGGATGACTTCGTCAATGTCAGATGCGCTTAAACCAGCATCTTTCAAGGCGGTCTTGCAGGGCTGGACGCAGCGCTCAACCAAGTCGGCGACCAGTGATTCTAACTTGGAGCGGCTCAACTTGATATTCAAATGCTTGGGGCCGGAGGCATCGGCAGTGATGAAGGGCAGGTTGATGTCCGTCTCCATGGTGGTGGACAACTCTTTCTTGGCCTTCTCTGCCTCTTCTTTTAAACGCTGTAGCGCCATGTTGTCTGAGCGCAGATCAATACCGCTGTCGCGCTTGAACTCGTCTGCCAGCCAGTTGACTACGCGCATATCAAAGTCTTCGCCGCCGAGGAAGGTGTCGCCATTGGTTGATTTAACCTCAAAAACACCATCGCCGATTTCGAGTACCGAGACATCAAAGGTGCCACCGCCCAGATCGAATACGGCGATCTTTTCCTCATGCTTCTTGTCTAGGCCGTAGGCCAAGGCAGCGGCGGTTGGTTCGTTGATGATGCGCTTCACATCGAGACCGGCAATTCGTCCGGCATCCTTGGTGGCTTGGCGTTGACTGTCGTTGAAATAGGCAGGTACGGTGATGACTGCCTCGGTGACAGTCTCACCGAGAAACTCCTCGGCGGTCTGCTTCATCTTGCCAAGGATCATGGCCGAGACCTCTGCTGCGGTGTATTTCTTGCCGTCGACCTCGACTTCGGCATCGCCTTGGCTGCCCTTGACGATAGAAAATGGGCTCAACTCGATGCTCTTTGCCACTTCCTTGTCGCCAAATTTTCGGCCTATCAAGCGTTTGATGGCAAAAAGGGTCTTGGTCGGGTTGGTAACCGCCTGCCGCTTGGCGATTTGGCCAACCAGCCGCTCGCCGCTTGGTGAAAAGGCGACAATGGATGGCGTGGTCCGGTTGCCTTCCGCATTCGTAATGACTTGAGGGTCACCACCTTCCATAATTGCCACGCAAGAGTTGGTGGTCCCTAAATCGATGCCAATAATTTTTCCCATGCCGTTCTCCTTATCCTTATTGTATTTTGAAACGTAATCTATGATTCAGTCGTAACCATCTATGACTGCGTAATTCTTACACTATTCGCAACTCTTGGCTACCACTACTTTGGCGGCGCGCAACAGCCGATCCTTATAGTAGTACCCTTTTTCAAATTCGCGGAGGACGGTTTGAGGCGGCACATCCGCACTTGCTTCCATCGCTAGGGCTTCGTGCAGATTCGGGTCGAAAGGCTGGCCTACGCTATCGATGGCTGTCAATCCAAATTTAGCCGTAGCGGCCAACAGCGCCTTCAACGTCAGGTCAATTCCCTGGCGCAGGGCATTGGTTTCATCGACCGTATCCTGGTGTGCCAAGGCCCTTTCCAGGTTGTCAATACTTGGCAGCAACTCTTTCAGCAGGGCTTCTTCTGCGTATTTGAATGAGGATTCCCTCTCTCGGATCATCCGTTTTTTATAATTTTCAAAATCTGCGGCTATACGCAGCAGTTTGTCTTGGAGGTCATTCTTTTCGGCTTCAAGACTAGCGGTAGCCGAGGAAGACTCCTGCCCGTTATTTGCGGTATCTGGCAATTCCTCTGCAACGATAGTGGCATCATCCTTCACCGTCTGTTCCTCGGTCATGGGCATATTGTCATGCCCGGCTTTCTCTTTGTTTCGTACCACCACATCCTCCGTCCGGCATATTTTCACATTGCGTCATGATTTGTTGCGACTCGCCAGAAAAGCACTGCTGGCAAGGCTTTCAGATGATCATGTCTCGTAATAGTCTGCAATATTAAGTATCGACCATGGGGTTGTCAAGGAAGGTTGCAGAAAAATAAGACGCCGTCTGGACCCCGGGCGATGAGGCCAGAGGGCGGGGAAGGTCGGCTTGGATCTGTTTTCGGAATACTTTTTTGCGGTTGCCACCCTGATGTCGTTTGGCAAGCCCCTGCTCATAAAATCCATTTGACTTTAGCAGGACGATATGCGTAGAATTTACTCAGGGAAACCCGACAAGATTTACTGTTTTTGTCTAAGGAAATTGAGGCAACCGACACCTGGACTTTGCGAGAGGAGAGGATCTGGCCGCGGCATGGAATTGTTTGCAGAAGCGAATGCCATTTTGCTGGTTGGAGGGGAAACGCTTGTGCCTGTAAACTTTTATATGCATCAACGGCAACGGCATCCTCTGGTAGCAACATTTCTGATTCTCTTGGTAAAGGCGGGGGCCAAAACATCAACCGGAAGAAGGAGGGTGAAATGAAAAAGAAAGGCTATCTGTTAGGCGTCGTAGTGGGCATGGGGTTCATCCTGATCGTCAGTGCAGGCCTCGCAAGCAGCAAGGATGCGCCTCTGGCCGATAAGAGCAAGATGATGATGGAGCATATTGGCATGGACTGCACCGTCTGTCATGGGATCGATGGACCAAAAGGGGTCAACATGGGAAACCACCCCAAACAACAATGCACGGATTGCCACACCCAAGGGATGACCAAAGTCCTTACCCGCAAAGAAAAAAGAACAAGCCTGGCGAAAGAGATGATGCTCAAGCACGGTGCCGCATTGCAATGTAAATTTTGCCATGGTGAGGATGGCGCAGGGGGCAAGATGATGATGGAGCATATTGGCATGGACTGCCAGACTTGTCACGTTGTGGGCGACAAATGATGATGCCGTAACTCAGGCCGATATCCTGCTGGGGTGCATATCGGCCTTCTCTGTCTCAATCGCCATCCCGGCCCAAAAGGGACGAGGCCTCCCTCCGGGGTGTCCTCTCCCTGTGTGGCGCAACTGATAACTCCTGTGCGCCGCCGTTCTGCTTCACCGTGTTGCAAATCCTTTCCACTTCAGCTCCTGAGTCTTCTTTAGTCTGCATCTCTTGATTTATCGCGGTGCTCTTTTTCAAGATTGCCAAGGGCAAATCAGAACGGCGTCATCTGTTTAGATCCTCTTTAACCCTAAGGGGTGGAGGGGAGAGGGGATGGGGGTCGTTCGCTAACTGTGATCGAGGGGAACTCTGTCACCTGAATTATCTGCCGGTTCGTCGGAGGCATCACCATGAAAGGTTGCACAACGGTAATTCTTGCCTTTTTCCTCTTATTCACAGGTTCAGGTTGTAAGCAGGAACCCCAAAGCACTGGCCCTAAGTACGGTTTGTCGCCATCGGCTCAAGCTGTGCCAGGGTATCATTTTGCCATCCACCCGCTGCACAATCCGGCGAAGTTGGTCCAGGAGTATCAGCCGCTTATCGATTATCTGAATGCAAGATTGAAGGGGAAAAGACTCATCCTTGAGGCGTCGAGGGACTACGCCACCTTTGAGGAAAAATATCGAGCCCGCCAGCCCGAGTTTCTGCTGCCAAATCCATGGCAGACCATTCAGGCCATGCAGGTAGGCTATGGTGTCATCGCCATGGCTGGCGAGGCGGCTGATTTCAAGGGGATCTTCATCGTCCGCAAGGACAGCAGCGTCAGGGAGCCGGTCGATCTGAAAGGCAAGGCGGTAAGTTATCCGTCAGCCACCGCCCTGGCGGCCTGCGTCATGCCGCAGTATTTCCTCCATACACACGGCCTCAACGTCAACAAGGATATTGAAAATCGGTATGTCGGCTCCCAGGAGTCCTCGATAATGAATGTCTATTTGCAGAAGACGGTTGCCGGAGCGACCTGGCCGCCGCCGTGGAGGGGGTTCCAGAAGGAGCATCCCGAGGAGGCTAAGGCCTTGACGGTGCGCTGGGAGACCGAGCCGCTGATCAATAATTCGGTCATGGTCCGCAACGATATCCCGGCGGATTTTCGGGAACAGGTCCAAACTTATCTGCTTGAGCTCCCTGGGAGTGAGCAGGGAAAGGCGATTCTGGTCGGGATGGAGACCGCCCGCTTTCTGCCGGCCACGGACAAGGACTACGAGGTCGTGCACTCTTTCGTGGAGCGATTCGAGAGGGAGGTGCGGGAGGTGGAGGTGCCATGAGGCTTCATGACGCTCGGCACTTCCTGTTCGGCACTCTGCGTGGTCGCCTGATCCTCGGCGTGGCCATCGTCCATGCGGTCTTGATGACGTTGTTTATTGCCGACCTGACGGTCCGCTACCGCACCCTGCTTCTCGAACACCAGCAGGAAGATGCCATGGGGATGGCTCAAGCCCTGGCCACCTCGGCCGCGGGATGGATTGAGGCCAACGATATCTCCGGACTGCAGGAGTTGGTGGAGTCAGAGCGGCGCTATCCTGAACTTGTGTTTGCGATTCTCACCGACGATGCCGGCCAGATACTGGCCCATACCGACAAGATCAGAAAGGGGCAGTATCTGCTTGATCTGTCCGGCAAGCCCGAGCCGGTACTTATCGGCAAAACCCAGAACTTGGTTGATGTGGCGGTTCCAGCCATGCTTGGCGGCCGGCTTGTGGGGTGGGCCCGTGTCGGTATCGGTCAGCAGCGAGCGGCGGGAATGATCGCCAGGATTACCAGAAACGGCGAGCTCTACGGGCTGGCGGCGATTGTGCTCGGTTCGATCATCGCCTGGCTGCTGGGGCGCCATATCACCGGGCGTCTCTATGTGATTCAGGCGGCCATCAATAGGGTCCATGCGGGAGATCGCCGGGCCCGGGCCCCAGTTATTGGCGAGGACGAGGCGGCCCTGATGGCGCGTGAGTTCAATGCCATGCTGGACATGCTTGCCGCCAGAGACGCTGACCTGGCGGCGAGAGAGGAGGATTTAAGGCACCTTATTGAATACTCGCCTGTCGCTCTTGCGGTTACGGGGGGGACGGACAATAGGCTAGAGGTTATGAGTAAAAAATTCACCGGGCTCTTTGGCTACACCTTGGAAGATCTGCCGGATGTCGAGCACTGGTGGCCCCTGGCCTACCCGGATCCGGAGTATCGAGCCAAGGTCAAGACGGAATGGGGTGCTAAAGTTGAGGAGGCCTTGAAGGTCAAAGGGGTCATAAAACCGATGGTGCCCATGGAGGCGATGGTGACTTGCAAGGACGGCTCGCAACGCGACATAGAGTTTCATATGTCCTCAATCGGCGACGGCATGCTGACGACGTTCGTTGACATCACCGAACGGAAGCAGGCGGAAAGGGCCTTGCGGACGAGTGAAGAGTTCCTTGAAAGTGTGGTGGAAAACATTCCAAACATGATTTTTGTGAAGGAGGCCAAGGGGCTCCGCTTTGTGCGCCTCAACAAGGCCGGTGAAGAGTTGATTGGCTACCAGCGCCACGAACTGTACGGCAAGAACGATTACGATTTCTTTTCCAAGGAGGAAGCGGAATTCTTTACGAAAAATGACCGGGAGGTTCTGGACAGCAGAAAAATTGTCGACATCCCTGAAGAAGTGATTGAGACGCGGCATCAAGGCAAGAGGATCTTGCACACCAAGAAGATTCCGCTTGTGGATGCCCAGGGACACCCCCAATATCTCTTGGGCATCTCGGAAGACATCACCGACCGTAAGCAGGCGGAACAGGCACTGGAGAAAGTCGCGCTAGAGTGGAGCGCGGCCATGGACGCCTCGGAGGATGCGATCTATCTGCTCGATTTGCAGCGCCGTGTCCTCCGGGGCAACAAGACCTTTCATAAGATGACCCGGACGACACCGGCAACAGCCCGGGGACAGCATATCACCGACTTGATGCATAAGGGCGGGGAGGAGGTCCCTTGCCCGGTGTGTCTTGTCCAGGAAGAACTGCGGGAGGCGGTCATTGTCATGGAGGGCGAGCATCCGCACAACCCGGGCGGCAAACCGCTTGAGATAACCCTGCGGATTGTGCGGGACGAGGCGGCTCGGCCGGTAAGTATACTCACGACCTTGCACGACCTGAGCCCAGACCGGAAAATTCAGGAGGAGCTGGAGAGATACCGTGAACACCTCGAAGAACTGGTCGGGAAGCGGACGGCCGAGGTCGAGGTCAAGAACGCCGAACTCGAAAGATTGAATAAACTGTTTGTGGGCCGGGAGCTGCGCATGATAGAGTTGAAAGAACGCATCAAGGAGTTGGAAAAGCATTCAGAGTGATCGAGGCCCCAATATCATGGAAGAAAACGACAACAGCGATAACGGCCTCAGCTTTTTCTATCGGCGAACGATAGCGGTAGCGCTGATCTGGAGCCTCGCCATCGTCGCTTCCGCCTCTTGGAATGTGCACAACGAGCGCTTGCAGTCCTTGGCCCTTTCAAGAAAAGAGGCCGTTGCCAATTTCAATAAAGACATGGCCTTTCGTCTTTGGGGGACCAAGCATGGCGGCGTCTATGTGCCTCCCACCGAGCAAACCCCGCCGAACCCCTATCTCAGCCACATTCCGGACCGGGATATTACCCTGCCTTCCGGCAAACGTCTCACCCTGATGAACCCCGCCTACATGGTGCGGCAGATGATGTCCGACTTCAATGAGCTCTATGGCGTCAAGGGGCGGATTACCAGCCTCAAGCCGTTGAATTCGGCCAATAGCCCGGACGCCTGGGAGAGAGAGGCCTTGCTGGCCTTCGAGAAGGGGACCAAGGAGTTTTTTGTGGTAACTGGCGAGGGGAGACAGCAGAGCCTGCGGTTGATGCGGCCCATGGTGGTGACTGAGGGCTGCTTGAAGTGCCATTCCCAGCAGGGCTATAAGGCAGGCGATATCCGGGGAGGCGTGGGTGTTGTCGTGCCGATGGCGCCCTTCCTGGCTTTGGAGAGGCAGAGTGTCCAAAGAATGTTCCTCTCCCACATGGCTATCTGGTTGCTTGGCGCGGCAGCCCTTGGTCTTGCCTTTTACCGGGAGAGATCCGTTCTCCTGGCGCGCGAGAAATCCAAGGAGGAGTTGCGGGAGAGTGAGGCGCGCTTTCGCAGGGTTTTTCAGCTGGTCCCCTTGGCCTTATCTTACGTCAACCAAGCGGGT
This sequence comes from Desulfobulbaceae bacterium, assembly GCA_028718985.1. Taxonomy (GTDB): domain Bacteria; phylum Desulfobacterota; class Desulfobulbia; order Desulfobulbales; family VMSU01; genus VMSU01. The sequence goes on from JAQUKQ010000017.1 coordinate 26,020, forward strand.
GCTTTGGTCTATGTCAACGACCGCTTTGTGCAGGTGTTTGGCTATGGGCAGGACGAGGTGTCCAGCGTGCAGGAGTGGTGGCGGTTGGCCTGTCCCGAGGAGGAGTACCGGCAGTGGGCGTTGGCCAGTTGGGAAGCGGCCGTGGCAACAGCGGCGCAGGAAAAAACGGGGATCGCGCCGCTCGAATACAAAGTTACCTGCAAGAATGGAACGGTCCGGGTGGTCCTGATGGGGGGAATTCTCCTGGAAGGCAACTTGCTGTGCTCTTTTGTCGACCTTACCGAGCGCAGGCGGGGAGAGCGAGAAAATGCCCTCATGCTGAAGCGGGTTAAGGCCTTATGGGAGGTCAGCCAGATGCTTGATGCCGATCTGGAGGCCCTCGCTCACGTCACTCAGGAGAAACTGGTCGAGATCACCGACAGCGAGTATGCCTTTTACGGCTTTATGAATCAGGATGAGACCGCCATCACCGTCAGCACCTGGTCGAAAGAGGTGATGGCGGCGTGTGGGGTGCGGCATAATCCGTTAGAGTATCTCATTGCTGACAGTGGACTTTGGGGGGATGCCGTTCGAGAAAGAAGGACCATCATTATCAATGACTATGCCGCTGACCGCCCAGGGAAAAAGGGGGTGCCAGAGGGACACGTCAAGCTCTCCAGGCTCATGTCCGTCCCTGTCTTCGTCGACAACCGGATTGTTGCGGTGGCGGTGGTGGCCAATAAACCTGCGAGCTACAACGAGGAAGATGCCCGCCAGGTAGAAGGGGTTATACGCACGATGCAACTGCTGGTGGCGAGGAAAAACGCGGAAGAGGCTTGGCGGCAGCTCAATGAGGATCTGGAACGACGCGTGCAGGAGCGGACTGCGGAGCTGGCGGAGAAAAATAGCGAGTTGGAGAAGATGAACAAGCTCTTCGTTGGCCGGGAACTGAGGATGGTTGAGTTGAAAGCGAGGATAGAAGAACTGGAAAACCAAAGAGCGGGACAACTGACGTGAATCCTGAGCGAAGGCCCATCCCTCATGCCTCCTCCGGGCGACTCTGGGCTGTCTTCTTCGGTTCGCGGAAAGCCGCCTCGATAAGCTCGCTCTTTGCCATTGCGGTGCTGGGGCTGCTGTATATCGCCTACCTGCAAATACAAGAGGCCGTGCAGGTCGAACTGCCGACCGGTCCGGTCAATCAAACAGCCTTTCCAGTCTTAAGCGCGCCATTTAAGCTCTCTCCGGAGATCCTTATCCTCAACTCATACCACAAGGGGCATGTCTGGTCAGACAACGAGACGGGGGGGGTCATCGAAGCCTTACAAAAGGCATCGCCTAAGATAAAATTCTATATCGAATATCTGGACTGCAAGCGTCACCCCAAGCATGAGCACTTCGAACAGGTCAAGGATCTGTTCGAAGTGAAATATGGGAAAATGGATATCCCGATAGTTATCGTGATCGACGATCCCGCCTTTGAGTTTGTGACCAGGTATCGTTCCCTGCTCTTCCCCGGCGCGGCTATTGTCTTTGGCGGGGTGAACAACTTCCGCCCGGAGATGCTTGGCGGGCAAGGAGAGATCACCGGCGTGGCGGAGGTGCTCAATGCCGGGGAAACGATGCGCGTAGCCCTGAGCCTCCATCCGAAAACGAGGGAGGTGTTCCTGGTGCACGATTACACCTCGACCGGACTGGCAACCCGGAGAGAGACCGAGAAGCAGCTGCAGGGGATGTCTGACCAGGTCTCTTCCCGCTATGCGGAGAATATGACCAGGAAGGAGCTGGTGCAGTTTGTGCGGGGGCTCCCTGCCGACTCCCTCGTTCTTGCGCTCAGTTATAGTGTGTTCAAGGGTGGCGAGGTGATCGCCCATGAGGACTTGGCAAAGCTGCTCAGCGAAAACTCCCCTGTGCCCGTTTACGGCGTCCACCAGGAGCGCCTGGGATATGGGATCGTGGGAGGCAGCCTGCTCAGCGGGAAATCGCATGGGGAGCATACGGCCCAGGTTGCGCTTAAGATACTTGCAGGGACCCCGGCGTCAAATATCCCGGTCGAGGTTAACCCTGTGACGCCAATGATGTTCGATTATCAACAGCTTGTCAGGTTTGGCATTCCGCTTCAGGCTTTGCCTGAAGGCAGTGTTGTGGTAAACAGACCTCTCCCGTTTGTCGCAACGCACCTTTACCTTGTTGTCAGCACCCTGCTGGTGATTATCCTGTTGATCTCAGGCATCATCGTCCTCGCGGTCAATGTGAACCAGCGGCGGCGGATGGAAGAGGCCCTGTTTGCCGCCAAGGAGGAGCTGGAACAGCGCATATTGGAGCGCACTTCCGAAGTGCAGATGGCCAATGAGCGGTTGCAGGTTGAACTTGCTGAACGGGAAAAGGCGCAGGGCTTGCTGCAGGTCAGCGAAACCAGGCTCTCCGAAGCGCAGCGTATCGCTCAGTTGGGGAGCTGGGAACTTGACTTGACGACGAACACACTCCTCTGGTCAGAGGAGATCTACCGGATCTTCGAGATCGACCCGAAGCTCTTTGACGCCACCTATGAGGCATTTTTGGAGGCCATCCACCCCGAGGATCGGCCAAAGGTAGGCCAGGCCTATGCCCGCTCCCTGGAGACAAAGTCCCCGTATGAGATCGAGCATCGCCTGTTGCTGAAGGGTGGCAGCATCAAGTTTGTGTATGAACGCTGTGAGACTCTGTATGATGACAACGGCCGTCCCCTGCGCTCCCTGGGCACGGTTCAGGATGTCAGCGAGCGCCGGTTGGCAGAGGAGGAGATCAAGGAGCTCAACCGGGGACTCGAAGCGCGCGTTGTCGAGCGCACGCAGGCCCTGGAAAGGAAGACCCTGGAGGTGGAGGAGACCCAGCGGGCGCTGGTGAACATTGTGGAGGACCTCAATCATAAGACCCTGGAATTGGAGACGGCCAACCTTAAACTGCAGGATATCGACCGGCTTAAATCCCTGTTTATCGCCTCCATGAGTCATGAATTGCGCACGCCATTGAACTCCATCATCGGTTTTTCCAGCATCGTCCTTGGCGAGTGGCTTGGGCCATTGAATGAAGAGCAGAAGGGGAAACTGGCCATCGTCCTGCGTACCGGCAAGCATTTGCTCTCGCTGATCAACGACCTCATCGATGTCTCTAAGATCGAGGCCGGGAAACTGGAGAGTATCCTTGAGGATTTCGATCTCTTTGACTTGATCTCCGAGGTTGCTGGCATCCATGAGGCCGACATTGCGGCCAAGGGGCTCGTCCTGCAGGTAAAGGCGATACACCTTGGGATGCAGACTGACCGGCGGCGTCTGTATCAGTGTCTGGTCAACCTCCTGAACAACGCCATCAAGTTCACCAGGCAGGGGACGATCACTGTTGACGTCGCTTTGGTTGGGGAAGACGAGCGGCCAGGGGGGCAGGAGATGGTGGCTATCTCGATCAGGGACACCGGCATCGGCATCAAGGAGGAGGATCTGCCCAAGCTCTTCGCCTCTTTTGTCCGCTTGGCACTGCCGGAGGATATGCAGGTCAAGGGCACTGGCCTGGGGTTGTATCTGGTGAGGAAGATCGCTAACGAGATCCTGGGCGGCACGGTGAGTGTCGTGAGTGAATATGGTCAAGGCAGCGAGTTCTGCCTGGTCATACCAGTGCGGCAGGAGAAGCCGGACCCACAAGGAGGCAGGGGATGAAACGAGTGTTAGTGATTGAAGACAACCTGGACAACCTGGAACTCATGCGCTGTGTTCTCGAGCGCAGCGGCTATGAGGTCATTGCCGCTGTCAGCGGCGAAGAGGGTGTCGCGCTTGCGGAGAGCCAGCGGCCTGCCTTTATCCTCATGGACATCAACCTGCCGGGAATCGACGGCTTGGAGGCAACCAGAAGGATCCGGGCGTCAAGCATCGACGGCTCGACGCCGATAATCGCCATTACCTCCTATGCCATGCGTGGTGATATGGAGAGGGTGATGGATGCCGGGTGCAACGGCTATTTCGAAAAACCCATTGATCCGCTACGGATCATGGACGATATTCATGCAATCCTCAGGAGGATGGCCAATGAAGATATTGGTGGTTGACGATAACGCGGATGACCGGACGGTACTGCGCTTGGTTGTCGAACGGCAGGGCCATGAAGCGATTGAGGCGGAACACGGACAGCAAGGGTTCGAACTCGCGGCTGCGCACCGTCCGGATTTGATTATCTCCGACGCCCTGATGCCGGTGCTGGATGGGTTTAATTTTCTGAAGCGGCTCAAGGAAGACGTGGTCCTCAAGACCATCCCCTTCATCTTCTATTCCGCCACCTACCAGGAAGACAAAGACCTGGCCTTGGCCGCCTCGCTTGGGGCCATGGCCTATATCTTCAAGCCTATGGACCCGGCCGAACTTTGGGGGGAGATAACCGAGGTGCTCAAGAAGGGCGGCAATCTCAAGACCGTTGCCGCAGGCGAGATGACAGATGTCGAGTATCTCCAGAAATACAGCTCGATAGTTGCCACTAAGCTCGAGGAAAAGGTGGTAGAGCTGGAAAAGGCCTTGGCTGCCCGCGCTGCAACCGAGAAGGCCCTGCTCCAGTCCAGGGAGGAGTGGGAGCGCAGCTTCGAGGCGATTGGCGATATCGCTCTGATCCTTGCCCCTGACCTGCGAATTATCCAGGCCAACCGGCAGGCCTACGCCGTCCTCGCACCCGAGCCCGGACAGGAGTTGCGGGGTAAATTTTGCTACGAGGCCTTCCAGGAGGGGGAGCAGTCCTGTGCGTGCTGCCCGCTTCTCCTTGCCAAAGAGTTTAATATGTCACAGACTTGCGAGGTCGAGCATAAAGGCCTGGGCAAAACCTTTCAGATCACGGTCTCGCCGGTCTTTGATCCCGCAGGCCGGATGGTGAGTTTCGTTCATTTCTCCAAGGATATTACGGCCCAGAAAGAGTTGGGCAACCGGCTTATCCAGGCCCAGAAGTTAGAGGCTATCGGCACCTTGGCTGGCGGGATTGCCCATGATTTTAACAATATCCTCACTCCCATCCTGGGGTATGCCGAGATGGCGAAGGATAATGTCCCGCCGGGAAGTCCTGTCGGCGACAATATCGATCAGGTGATCACGGCTGCTTTGCGGGCCAGGGACTTGGTGCAGCAGATCCTTTGCTTTAGCCGGCAGAAGGAGCAGCAGCGCATCCCTCTGGCACCGCATATCATTATCAAGGAGGCGGTTAAGTTGCTGCGCGCCTCCATCCCGGCCACCATCGAGATTCGTCAAGACATCGTCGATAGTGGCATGATCCTGGCCGATGCCACTCAGATCCATCAGGTCGTCATGAATCTCTGCACCAACGCCTACCATGCCATGCGGGAAAAGGGCGGGGTGCTGGCCGTAGTCCTGCAACCATGCCAGGTTAGGAACGATGACCCTAAGGTCAACGAATTCGTGCTTGCCCCGGGTGACTATGTGATGTTTGAGGTGAGCGACACTGGCGCTGGTATGGACAAGTTGACCATGGCCAAAATCTTTGACCCCTATTTCACGACCAAGAAACAGGGGGAGGGAACCGGGTTGGGGCTGTCGGTGGTGCACGGGATTGTTCAAGAGTGTGGCGGACATATCACCGTTTACAGCGAGCCGGGAAGAGGCGCTACCTTTCGGGTCTATCTCCCCAAGATAACTTCGGCCCAGCTCTTTGAACCGCATGCAGCCTCCGAGCCGTTGCCCCACGGCACAGAAAGCATCCTTGTCGTCGACGACGATCAGGCTATTGTGGACTTGGACACCAGGATTTTGGAAGGCCTGGGCTATCGCGTGACGGGTCTGACGGTTAGCAAGGAGGCGCTGCAGAGATTTCAGGCGGCGCCCCGCGACTTTGATCTGGTTCTTACCGACATGACTATGCCGGGATTGACCGGTTTGGCACTCAGTATGCGGATCAATGCCATCAGGCCGGGGATGCCCATCATCCTCTGTACCGGGTTCAGCGAACTTATTGATGGCGACAAGGCCAAGGCCATTGGGATTCAGGGCTTCCTGAAGAAGCCCATCTTGCGCCAGGAGCTGGCGGAAACCGTTCGCGCGGCTTTGGATGGGGAAAAGCGGCAAGGGAAAGAGTCATGAGGTGCGACCGGTCAGCAGGGGCCTCAGGTGCGGGCCGGTTTTTTATCGGTTCAGTTCTCTGGCAAGAGGGCCTGCAGAAACTCTTGCCGCAGTTGGCACTATTTGCTTGCCTGGCAGTAGTGTTAGAGGTAGAATCGGCCGTCGATTTTGATTCATTCTCATAAAGGGCCGCTACCGGCCTTTTTGCTTCTACGAAGGAGGCAAGGCCATGACCACTAGCCGTTCCCTGTCGCCGGAACTATATCTTCAAGCCAACAGCGAAAATGACCTGAAGCTCATGCACATCATGCGCGAGCAGGATCAGGCGGCAGTTCCCACCGATCGCTCTTTCCCCACAGTCACCCTGCTCGTCGGGCCAACCCCCTTTACCATGCCCCGGGGCTGGGAGTTCTTTCTGACCTCGCCCTACGAAGGGGTCACCTATATCAGCACCGTCCTCCACAACGCCGGCTACCCGGTGCGGATCGTCGATGTTCGGTACGCCGTCGACCCCATGGCCGAGGCCCTGCGCCAGATCCTCACCGGCACCGATGTCCTGGGCGTCGCCACCTTTGAAGACAACTTCCCCTTTATCCGCGAGTTGATCGACGCGGTCAAGACCGCTCGCCCGGAGATGCCGGTGATTTGCGGCGGTTCGCTAGTCACCTCGGTACCCGAGGTCTTCATGCAGTTCACCCGCACCGATATCGGCGTCATTTCGGAGGGGGAGCTGACCATCCTGGAGTTGATGGAAAGTTACCGCTTGGGGAACTGGAGAAAAGGATTGAGCAAGATCCATGGCATTTACTATCGGGCCGGTGATGGCTCGCTTTGCAAGACCCCGCCCCGCGGCCAGATGACAACGCTTGATTTCCTGCCCCGTATGCGCCTTGACCTCTGGCCTCAGGCCCAGGACCCCCGTGGCCTGCAGCCGCAGATCATCGCCTCCTACAGCCGTGGCTGCAAGATGGACTGCGGTTTTTGCTTCCGGACCACCCCCCAGGTGTCGTACAAATCTTCCGAGAAGCTGGCCACCGAGTTGGCTTGGCTCAAATCCCAGTACAACACGAACTTCGTCTTTTTCACGGACTTGACCTTCAACTCCAGCAAGCAACGCACCCTCGATATCTGTCAGGTGATAGAGGACCACGACCTGCGATGGACCTGCCTCACCAAGTGCGCCAATGTCGATCCCGAGCAAATGACAGCCATGAAGAAGGCGGGCTGCGACATTGCTCTGTTCGGGGTGGAATCCCTTGGTGCCAAGGCCTTGCAGGGGGTCAGGAAACCACCACCGAGAACATCAGCGTGCGGGCGATGCACTACAGTTTCGAGGCCGGGGTCCGTTTCGGCGCCCTGTTGATCGTCGGCCTGCCAGGCGAAGAAGA